>CAKZUK010000092.1 GCA_937921775.1 uncultured Saprospiraceae bacterium | reverse complement strand
AAGGACTGAACCCGATAGCTGAATATCCTAAGGTTCTAAAACAAGCTCTATGAATAAATATCCATTAGAGCGTTTTTCATTTTAATTTAATTTCATAAGCTTTCTATTGCAAAACAAGCTTAGTCGTTTGAGTATAACCTTCAGTAGCGACCTGCACGTAATACAGTCCTTTTGAAGGTAAATCATTGGCTTCAATTTTTATTGTATTCACTCCTCTATCGAAATGCATTTCCTTTTGGAAAGCTAACTTTCCAGAAATATCATACACCTTAATACTTCCACCTTCCTGCTCAGGAACTCGCACTTGGATACTTGTAAATCCTGTAAAAGGGTTTGGCTGACAAGTCAATCCATAGCCAGCCTTAGTATGGCCATTTGTAGCGGTCGTCATTTCAAAAACACTAAGCACATTTGAAGTAAAACCATTGGGTTCAAAAACACGGTTTTCTGCTTTGAAAGGAATAATATTTAAATGATCACTCAAGCGAGCGCCATCTTGCTTTGCTTTAAAAACCAACTTAAACAATGTAGTACTTTCATCTATCTGCTGTCCAAGTCCAGTAACATCATACCAAGCAAATTTAAGACGACCTTCCGCTACAAATCGATCACCAAAATCACCTGCATCAAGTCCTTCTACATCAGCTGATTCTACTCCTACAAATTCCAATACTTCCGTATCAAAGTCGATATCAAATTGCATTGCCGCCAGTAGCTTCCCTTCTCTTGGAATAAAACTAAGTTCTACCAATTCATCATCTACTAGGTATTCATCGTTCAGTAGTAGTTCAAAATTATTATTCGACTCTGGTGTAAAAACTGGACTCGCATTTAAAGTTACGTCACCAACCTTGATAGCAATCAAATCCTGATTGATCGTATCTTCCAAAATATTGGTATAGGTCAAAGACTCCCAAAAATTTTCGGACAAAGGATGCAAAGGATCCATAAATACATAGTCCTTCGCTACAAAACGCCAAGACGTATTATTAGGAAAAGTATCCACTATAGCCAAAATAACCTGTTGCATTCGATAAGTATCAAAGGTACTTACAAAGCCTCCGTTATCTACATCTGCTGCAATGATTTGATAAGGCGATTCCAAGGTATCCACATTTAATACGTGTTTCTGAATATTAAATACATCAAAAGTTGACACGCCATTTCCGTAAAGGGTATCCTTCAAACCAGTCACTTCATAATCCCCTCCTACTGCAATCATATCAAAGGCATAGGTTCCATCTCCATTGTTCATTATAGAACTTTGCCCAGTACAATTCATTTCTACTGTTGTTACAGGAATACCATTCTCTTTTTCAATGATACCAGAAATAGTTACAATACTCGGCACTACCGTTACCGACTCACAAAATACATCAAAACCACAGGCATTATTTGCTTGTAGACAAAGATTATAAGTTCCACTAGTTGCATAAACGTGTACCGGATTCACATCCGTCGAAGTATTGGTATCTCCAAAACTCCACTGAAAGCTTGTCGAATTAGCAGAACTGCTATTGGTCAAAGTCACAGTTCCTTCATCTTCCGTGTACGTAAAACCTGAGATTGGTTCTGCACCTGTATTTACCAAGACCACATTAATGATGGCATCACAGTTTGTAAAATCAGTCACCGTTATATTATAACTCCCAGCAGCAAGACCATTAAACGTCGGGCTAGACGTTCCACCATTTCCAATATCATAAACGTAAGGATTGGTTCCTCCAGATGCCAGAATAGTAACTGAGCCATTAGACATTCCACAAGTTTCATCTATTTGATTACTAATAGAAACACTTGGGCCACCGATATCATTGATGGTCGCGGTCTGTTCGAAAGTACATTGATTACCATCGGTGACCGTTACGAAATAAGTTCCAGCTACAAGCGCATTGAAGGTATTATTAGATTGGTTCCCCATTCCTAGATTATAAACATATGGTGGTGTTCCTCCTGAGCCTGCTACCGTTATCGATCCATTTGCCTGCCCACAATTCGCATCTTGTACGCCGTTGATCTGCAAGTCTGGCCCTGGGATATCTGCTAACGTAACAGCGGTTGTAATGGTACAGAAGTTAGCATCCGTTACCGTAACGACATAACTTCCAGCCTCTAGTCCAGTAATAGTCGAAGAAGGCTGTTCGCCATTTCCAGCATCATATTCGTAAGGCCCTGTACCTCCAGTCACCGTGACGGTAAAAGAACCATCGGGGTTTCCACAATTCGCATCTTCTACGTTTATTGTATTTGCTTCCGTTGGAGCAGGAGAATTGGTGATCGTAAAAGGAACGGTGTCAGAGCAACCATTATTATCGGTTACTGTAGCCACATAATTACCCGATTCAACCCCTTGA
This sequence comes from uncultured Saprospiraceae bacterium, assembly GCA_937921775.1. Lineage (GTDB taxonomy): Bacteria > Bacteroidota > Bacteroidia > Chitinophagales > Saprospiraceae > CALGLS01. The sequence goes on along the minus strand of CAKZUK010000092.1, from coordinate 22,408 downwards.
AAAATAGGACTACTTTGATTATTAAAACCAATGTTGTAAGTAAAGTTTGGCGTACCTGTTGGAGTCATTAAAATCACACCACCATCACCAGAACTACAAGTCTCGTCAATCACTTCTGATACCTGCAAGTCGGGACCTGGAGTCAAACCAATGTTTACCGTTTCGGTATCACTACATCCATACAAATCAGAAACGGTAACTGTATACTGCCCCGATTCTAATCCAAAAAAGTTAGGTCCAGAAATGCCTCCAATAGTATAAAAGTAAGGTGCCGTTCCATCAGTTGCAGTAGCTATAAAAGATCCATTCTGCATACCGCAGATTTCATTTTCGATATTATTGGTGCTTACTACTGGTAGAGGCGAATCGGTCAGAGTAGTACTAAAGGCCGCAGTACAATTATAAGCATCCGTGATGGTAACAGTGTAAGTTCCTTCGCTCAAATTGCTAAAGACATTGGAAGTTTGCGCGCCTGTTCCCATATCGTAAGAATAAGGAGCGGGACCTCCAGTTGTTATAAGAGTAATCGAACCATTATCATTACCACAGGTTTCATTAATCACTACAGGCGTTGCAGTCAACATACAATTTGCTACGATATAACATTCCGAAAACTCAGAGGTATTTCCTTCTGCGTCTATGAATACAGTGGTGACAAGGTCACCATCATTCAATACCACATTGTTTGCAAATGGAGCCGTCAATTGCCAGCCTCCACCGACAAGGGAAGAAGAGCCCAAATAAATTTTTCCCTGACAAGGGGCTCCAGCACATGCGCTATCATCATTTAGAAATAACTCGACAGAAGCTCCCAACAAAGGAGTAGGTAAAGGAGAGATATACTCGTCGATAAACCCTGAAAGAAAAGTTGTAGATGTAAAGTTGGCTAATGCAAAGTCAGGAGCTGGAGTCGCTTCATTTGCCTGACCTTCCAATACAATGGCTTCATCTGAATTACAATAAATACTGTTTTGAGAAATACGAACAGAAGTTGATAAATCCATTAACCGAATACCTTCAAGATTATTGGCAATTACATTACCTTTCTCTAAATCTCCAATATAATTTCGATCACAATCTACACCTATTAATATTCCACAATACTCATTAGCACCTACAACAGATTCAGTGTAATCTGTACCGATATAATTATTAAAAATATAGTTATCTGTTGATCCATTTGCCAACACAATACCACTACCTTCAAAAGGTCCTTGTCCTGGAGCACCTGGAAATTCATCAGCTGCATCACCATTGTTATAAATAACATTATCAGTCATCACACAATTACTTACTCCATCAATTTTTATAGCATCGTTCGGAAAGTTTACAATTTGAATGGCTGAGATTCTACAAAAGCCAGCTTGTACTAAAAATGCCTCATGTGGGTAAGTCCATGTCGCATTTCCTCCATCCAAGATAATCTGAGGAGTGAAGTCACCTCCTGCGCCGTAACCAGGCTGACTAGTTCCATCTATGATGGTACCTTCATCAGTGATCGCCTGCAAAGATAAACCAGATGTTGCACCTACATAAATGGTATGCGGCCCTGTACCGGGAATATCAAATCTAATGATGTTCGATCCTATCGTTGTATCAGCACAAATCATTGCAGCGTCTAGCGAACCAGGGCCATTTTCATTTGTATTGCTTACCCATATTTGACCAATGGAATCAGTACAAGCTGAGAGACCGCTTCCGATTCCACAAAGTGAAAATTCAGAAGAATTATTGACATCGTCAATTAGTTGTGCGACTACTTGCTGCCCACTTTGAATGGTGTCTCCATGTGCAAATGGTGCTGCTAGTATCCATGTGCCACCCGCTGCTACAGCTGTCCCTAAATAAGTATCGCCCTGACAAGGAGCTGCGGTACAGGCTGTATTATTATTCAAATAAACATCCACATCTCCATCAATTGGAGCTGTACCTTGTATCATGCTTGCCGCAACAAGATCGATGGTAGGAACTTGAATACTTTGATTAACGGTTCCGATGTAATTAATCCCAGCTATAGCGTTGCATGAGAAACGATTGTATTTAATCAAACAAAAGTCGGAAGCATCTTCAATACTCACGCCTACCGGGTTGTTGGTAATAATATTCCCATCATCTACTGAGCCTCCTCCTATGATATGATTATCTCCACCTCCTTCTATATAGATTCCACTGTATTCGTTAGCAGCAATTATACCGATTGAATTTCCTTTTATTTGGGCATCAATACAGTTTGACAAATGAATACCAGAACCTTCATAACTACCAGGATAACCAAGATAGACATCCTGTAAAGCTCCATGTCCGTAAATAAAGTTTCCTTTTTCAAAAGTACCAACCGCTAGATTAGACACGCCATCTGCATAAATTCCATTGTAAGGAAAGCCACGAATTTCTAATCCGAGTATTGTTACATTACTTGCTTGAACCTCAATTCCATTAATTGGCTTTGCCCAAGGTGTATTTGCTCCATTTATAATAACCTTAGGACTATAGTCCTGATTAACACCGTGCCCCGGTTGGCTAGAGGCATCAATATAAGTATTAGCACTAGTAATCGCTGGTAGAGAATCTCCAGTCATAGCTCCGACGGTAATTATATGATCCCCCAAGCCGGGAATATTAAATAATATTTGATCACCCCCTGGAGTACTGTTGGCACATTCAATAGCTTCACGGAGAGTTCCTAGTCCATCATCATCTGAGCTGGTTACCCAAATAATCGAATTACTTCCACATGCTCCGCTACCACCACTTACCACAAATCCAAGCTGCTGATTCGTTGAATCTGCATAATTGGTCCCGAGTAAGTTTATAGTATAAGTTCCAGCAGGCAAAACCCCCAGTTGGAAGCTTATATCATAGGCAACAGGATTAGTGTCACAAAGCATGGTCTGAGAGGTATCCCAATCCATAGTTAAATCAAGGTCAAAACCATAGATTCCCCGATCAAAAGAATCAAGGATGCTACAGGAATCAGAAGCTGTTCCCATTATTTGAATACTGACCTGGTCAAAATGAGTAGGATTGGCAGGAATAATGACGATGCTATCAACTGTGTAGAAAGGTTGAGCGATAAGCTTGTTTATACTTGTCAGGCACATCAGACCTGTCAATACAAGTAAACTAAAGAGTAGTCGACTTTTCATAGTTATGTATAATTTTGAATCTGTTCAGCAGCTTGCCATTTAGGATGAGCAACTACCTGGGTTCATGAGAAAATATGTTCTGTTCTGGTATTATTACGTGCTTGGAGACTATTTGGTTAAGACCAATCGATGAAACCTGCCGGTGGGCAGGTTTAAGCTAAAAAGCTCAGCGATTAGGCTAATAAATTAAATTTGTCCAAGAATAATTAACTAAAAAGTCTATCAAAACGAGTTTTGACGATCTCCATTGGGTTAGTTAGGTAAAGCAATCAGGTAAAGTACTGTCGGAATCAAGGTCTAATGACTTGTTCCGCAGTTAAGCTTAGAGTGGTTCTCAAAATTATCAATGAAGTGGTCTCTTTCATATCATGAGAAGAGGGCTTCGATAGTAAAAATACAAAATTTGCACTAATAATGAAGGTTTAATTTTTGAATTAACGGTATTTCAAAGGTATCACCTTGAAATATTTTGATTGACAGGTGGGAATTATTTTCATTTTCAAGAGAAGAAAGAGTGAGAATCATTAAAATCTGTCATAATTCTTGAGTTTAAGACCGCTTCCTTGCAAGATCGCCACCTAACAAAACAATTCAGCCCCCCTCTTTCGAGAGTCCAAAAAAAACCGTATATTTACAACTCGAAACGCTATGATTTCATTCATCTCTGATTGCATTGACTAACTATAAAGCTTAACCATCTATACCAGATAGTCAATACCCCTTATTATTACGACGTATTTTCGATTTTACAGAACTGTTTAGTCCTTTATTGTGCTGAATATCCCCTGTAAGTCACATGTGCGAAATATTACATGTTTTTCAAAGACAGAACCATGGATTTTGCTAATTTTGCAGTCCATTTAGTGAAGTTGCGTAAGAATTCCAATTAAAGTCAATAAACAGGAATTTTTAAACAAAAAAACATAAAGAAAATTAGCTTACAAAGTACGAAGGCCCTTGAGAACTAAATTTTTTATCCCAGAATTTAAAAACGGAATTCCCTTTTCCCATGAAGCATATAATACTTACAATTACGTTGTCCTTTTCCTTTATGTTAGGCCTTTTGCTGCATACTGGAAATGAAAAAATGGTAGCTGGTCTGAAAAACGCTACTGCGCTCAACAGTCCTCCTCCTCCCTGTAGTCCTGCTTGTCAGTTTATTGACTCCATGACACTCATCACTATTTACAATAGCTTAGATGGACCCAACTGGACCAATCCTTGGATGATTCTTACAGATCCTGTTTGCATGTGGCCAGGAGTTACGCTAAATGCAAATGGTAATGTAATTTCACTTGTCTTAAACAACAATGGACTTGTTGGAAGTATTCCTCCTGATATTAGTAACCTTGCTGCAACACTTTCAGTTCTTCAAATTGATAACAATTGTATCGAAGGTCCCATCACTCCTGAAATTGGAGATTGTGTAAATCTTCAAACGCTCTTTCTCGATAATAATAAATTAACTGGAACGATCCCTGAATCATTCGGTCAACTGACTAACCTAATCACGCTCTTTTTAGATAACAATCAATTGACTGGAACTGTTCCGGATACTTTTCTCAGTATGAATTCTTTGCAGAATCTGGACATTTTTAATAACTGTTTTGATAGTATCCCAGATTTGTCCTCAATGATTTCACTTCAACCAAATAAATTTCGCGTTCAAAACAACAAACTCACATTTGATGATCTCTTACCTAATGAATTTGAAATTGGAACGTTCTACGAACCTCAAGATTCCTTTGGGCTTCCAATCACCATTTGTTTAGAGACAGGAACAGACACCTTTATTGATCTTGGTATCGATGCTGGTGTTACTACCAACACTTACCAATGGTTTAGAGGAGGTACACCATATGCAACAACCACGACCAACAAACTTTTCTTTAGTCCGGTAACTTGGAGCGACGCTGGCGTTTATACCGCTAATGTAACCAACTCTATCATGACTGACCTTACTTTGAATGGTCGTCCCATTACACTAAAAGTTATTTGTGGCCAAAGTATTGAAAAGATTGACTCAACTTTTTGTAAAGGTAGTGGTGACAGTCTAGTGGTAGGCGGAATGGTTTTCGATGAAGACACGCCAAGTGGCACAATAGATGTGTCCGAACAAGATATATACGGTTGCGATTCTATCGTAGTTGTAGATCTTACCTATTACGAATCGCTTCCCGTGATGATTGACACCATACTTTGTCCTGGGGAGAGTATCATTGTCAACGGAACCGAATACGACGAGAACATGCTTTCTGGAACTGAGAACCTTGGGCCACTAGCACTATTCGGTTGTGATTCTACTGTAGTAATTGATATTTCATATTATCCAGAAGCGATAGAGATGCTGAATCCAACCATTTGTAAAGGCGATTCAATTGAGGTGAATGGTATCTTCTATCATTTTGGCAATCAAACCGGAACAGAAAACCTAGGTAGCATCGCAGAACATAATTGTGATTCGATTGTCGAAGTTAACCTTAGTTTCTTTCCTGATGTCATTGCCGTTTTTGATGATGTGCTTTGCAATGGGAATAGTGTTACGATTGGAGGAACATTGTTCGATCAAAACAATACTTCCGATACCATCATCCTTGAAAACATGAGTGTAGTCAATGGTTGTGATTCTATCCTTCATATTGACCTTACTTTTGGACAGGGTGTTGAAATTACAATCGACGACTTACTTTGTGATGGTGGAAGCATCATAGTCAATGGAACTACTTACGATCAAGCTAGCCCAATGGGATCTGAATTATTGCCAAGTGGCAGCCCTTCAGAATGCGACACCACGATTATCATTGATCTTGAATTTTACGTTCCAGATACGGGCTACTACTCCCCTTCTATTTGTCAGGGAGGAAGTATAACCTTCAATGGAACCGTTTACAATAACGGAATGCCAAGCGGCGAAGAAACAATACCTAGTCAACTTTATCCACAATGCGATTCACTTGTAATTGTTGAACTGATCTTTTTGCCTGGGCCTAGTTCTAACATTGACACGACTATTTGTTTTGGCGAATCTATTGAAGTCAATGGAACAAACTACGATATGACTATGCCTTCTGGTTCTGAAACATTCACTGCTCCAGGGCCAGGATTTTGCGATTCTGTAGTTTTTGTAAATGTTACTTTTTTCGATGAGGTTGTCATTACGATTGACAGTACGCTTTGTCCCGATGCTTTCATTATTGTTGACGGCACTACTTGCGATATTAACAACCCTAGTCAAACGTTCATATTGGGAGGTCAAAGTTTTAATGGCTGTGACTCTACCATCATTGTTGATCTTGAATTTTTCCCTGAAGCAGTAAATAATATTGACACCATACTTTGTATTGGTGAAAGTATTTTCATTGAAGGAGTAGAATATGACGAGACGAATGACAGTGGAAATATTACAAGTACAAATTCAAGTTTCCATGGTTGTGATTCTACCATAAATATTACGGTGAGTTATTTTCCCATTTCCGAAAATACGATTAAAGATACCCTATGTTTTGGCGAAAGCCTGACCATCAATACTACAAGTTATGATGCTAGTAATCCTACAGATACGATTGTACTTGTTGGTGCCAGTTTCCATGATTGTGATTCTACTATTTATATTGATCTAAGTTTCCGTCCAGAAGCAACAGGTAATTTCACGACGACCTTATGTCCTGGTGGAAATATCAACATCAATGGTACCATTTACGATGAAGGTATGACTGATGGTGTAGAAACTCTGACCATGCAAAGTTTTCATGGTTGTGATTCTATACTAACGGTACATGTTGATTTTTTCAATCCTGCGGCAAGTGCAGTTGATACAACGCTTTGCTTTGGTGATGAAATTACAATTGGAGGTATGGTATTCAATGCGGCCAACCCTTCAGATATTATCGTGTTGAATGCTGCGAATTACAATAACTGCGATTCTACCATTGTGGTCAATGTTACTTTCTATCCGGAGGCAACTGCATTATTCAATTCAACTTTATGTTTTGGGCAAACGCTTGAAATAAATAACATCGTGTATACCGAAACAAATCCAATGGGTTTTGACACGATCTTCGGAGGTAGTTTCCATGGCTGTGATTCGATTATTGAAGTTGACCTAATGTATAATAGTTCTGTTGAAGTTACGATCGATGATGATTTCTGTTTAGGCGAAACGCTCATCGTGAATGGAACTGAATATAACGAACTCATGCCGAGTGGAACAGAAACCATTACGAATGGATCTGTGTCTGGTTGTGATTCTGTAATTGTTGTTGATTTGCAATATCCTAGTGCAGCTGCCGCAAGTACCATCGATGGAATCTATTGCGACGATGTCTTTTTCATTGTGAATGGACAAGTGTATGACATTGATACACCAGCAGGTGAGGAAATATTAGGAGGTGCTAGTTCATTTGGTTGTGACTCTACGATTACTATTGATTTGGAATTTTTCGCTCCTGCTGTTAATGAGTTGGATACAACGCTCTGCCCTGGTGGCTCTATCCTAGTGAATGGTGTCATCTATGATTCAAATTTAACTAGTGGTATAGAGATACTGGAAGATGCGAGTTTTCATAATTGTGATTCTATCATCAATGTCAATATAGATTTTTATGCGCCCGCCATTAATGACTTTAATCCAATTTGGTGTGAAGGACAGATGATCAATATTGAAGGAACAATTTATGACATTAATAATCCAAGCGACACGATAGTTTTGCTTGGTCAAAGTTTCCATGGCTGCGATTCCATCATTTATATAAACATTAGTTTTTCTGATGCGGTGGAAGTTTCTCTTGATCCGACACTTTGCCCAGGTGGCTCTATCATTGTAGCTGGGACGATCTATGATGAAAGTAATCCGATGGGAAGTGATACTATAATTGGTGGTAGCTTTTCTGGTTGTGATTCCATTATTAATGTTGATTTGGATTTTTATCAACTGACAGATTTAACTTTTGATCTGGAACAAACTTTATGTCCGGGCGAAGAGATCGATGTAAATGGAACTATTTACGATCAGGATAACCCAACGGGAAGTGATACGATTATTGGTGGAAGTTATACCGGCTGTGATTCGATTGTAACTATTAATCTTACTTTTCATGATGAGGCTATCCTAAATTATTCGGATACGATATGTCGAGGTAACTCTGTAGAGTTTAATGGTGTGATTTACAATTTCGAAAATCCAACTGGGAATGATATACTAGAAAATGAAGCAATGTTTGGTTGTGATTCTTTCATTGTGGTTCAATTATTTTTCTTTGATCCAGCGGTCAATGAAGTTAACAGTTCATTCTGCGAAGGTAGTAGTGTTGAAATCAATGGAACAGTATACGATCAAGCTGGTAATTATCTGGATACAATTTTCAGTGGGAATTATTTGGGTTGCGATTCTATTTTAGATATTACGATCAGCCTATCTCCTGCTATTTCGATAGACCTTACTGAAGAGATTTGCGATGGTGAATGCTATCCAATCAATGGATCATGTCATGACACTGCTGGCATGTACACGGAAGTTTTCATAAATGGAAGTTATACTGGCTGTGATAGTATTGTCAATTTAACCTTGATTGTACAAACAGCTGAAATGCTCGGGCTTGCAGATGCGGGAGACGATTTAAACACTTGTGACAACTCCGTTGCATTAAGTGGAAATTCACCCACTGGAACATCTGGTCTTTGGACTAGTTTAGCCCCTACAGATGCAATAATCAGCAATCCAAACCAAGCCAATACCATGGCTACTAGTTTGACTGGTGATACCTATAGTTTCGTCTGGACTTTATCTTCTGGTGTTTGTCTAAACTATGATTCGGATACGGTTTTAGTTTTTGTAGAATCATTGCCAGAAGCAGTTGACGACGAATACATGGCTGCATCTGGTGTTAGCTACCTAGAGATGTCGCTGCTTGACAATGACAATTTAAATGGCGTGATAGACTGGACAATTGACATTCCAAATCCACCTGCAGGAATATTAAGTGATTTGGGTGATGGTGTTTTTGGCTTCGAAGCTGATACTATTTTGCTCGGCACTACAGTTACTTTTGAATACTTGCTTTGCAATGAAAACTGTACAGAGTGTAGCACGGCAATAGTGACGATTACCTTTGACGAACTTCCATTTGTAGAAGAACCGTCTGATGATTTTCCAAATGGAATTACACCAAATGGCGATGGCAAAAATGATGTCTTTATTATTCCTCTTTTAGAAGATAATCCGGAGCAGTATTTGACTCGCGAGTTGATTGTGTTCAACCGTTGGGGCAATGTTATTTTCCAACAACAACCTTATAGTAACGACTGGGATGGTACCAATCAAAATGGTAAAAATTTACCCGAAGGTACTTATTACTATATCTTCCGATTGGACTTGAGTAAGGGTATTATTTATAAAGGTGACATTACTATTTTGCGGTAATTCCGTATTGGTAGGATTCCCCCTGCTTAAGATAACAGATTAGGACGGATTTTTAAGGAACGTAAATGAGCTGAGATATTAAATTCGAGCGCGATAAAAAGCTACGTTAAAAGAAAGAATCCGTCCTAATTTGTTCGATCTATCGAATCAGTCCCTATCTAGCTGCCTGCCGGATAGATTCCATTCCACTTAGAGTGACTTTCACGCATACATGTCGCGAGTACAACAGATGTACTTCTAAGCTTAGTTCCATTCTGATCACCATGGCATTACCTTTGAGTTTGAATCTAAGTAAGTGCTTGGACAAAATTTTAATAAATGTTTCTATCGAAATCTATTCTTTCAAAAACATTATTCTTTCTTTCCTTTTTTCTAGCGATCAATAGTTCCGTTTTGCTTGCGCAAAATTTGAATGATTATTTTGACCGGACCGATCAGCTATTGAGAGACTATGTAAAGGATGGACTTGTTGATTACGACCAATGGACTAAGCAAGATGAGGAATTGAATAATTTGTTGCGCTCTGTTGAAGAGATAGAACTTAAAGGATTGAGTGAAGATGAGGTCAAAGCCTTTTGGATAAATACTTATAATTTACTGGTCATTCAATCCGTTATAGCTGCCTACCCTACTCAGTCCCCCAAGGCTGTTAAGCGTTTTTTTGACAAAAAGAAACACACTGTAGCTGGTCAAAAATTTAGTTTGAATCAGATTGAGAAAGAGCAATTATTAGCTGTTTTTCCAGATGGACGATTGCATTTTGTATTGGTGTGTGCCGCGCAGGATTGTCCTCCAATCATAGACAAGGCTTATCGGGCGGAGTCCTTGGAGGAAGACTTAGAGGCTGCTGCCAAACGCGTTATTAATGATCCAAAGTTTGTAAAAATAGATGCGGAGAAAAAACAACTGCGCCTTTCAAAAATATTCAAATGGTACGAATCTGATTTTAAAGAAAAGCACTTGAGTGTTTTTGATTTTATAAAACATTATCGAATAGATGATTTGGATGATCAATATCCCATTCGATTTCTTGAATATGATTGGACCTTGAATGACAAGAAGATAGCAGAAGGTGTGCTCAGTATCGTACGTTATCGAGCTTCTTCTTTGATTCCGGTGGGTAGCTCAGAGGCTAAACTATTTAATTCTGTCTATACACAAAAACAGTATGATGGCTTTGAACAATTGAATAGTCGGAGCACTTACTATTCCGCCTTCGCTCAATATCTATACGGCCTCAATAACAATGTAAACGTTGGCGGTGATTTGGTTTTTCGTTCCAGCTTGGTTAATGACCTACATACTAAGTCTCCGTTTAAAGTTTTGCAGTTTAAGAACTTTAGCGACGTCTCTAGCTTCCCTTGTGATCACGACAGTCAGAATGGCAATTGCAATGATCTAAACCTTACCGACAGTCTTCGCAACTCAAACGGAGACCTACTCACTACCAGTGGCAATATTGGCCTTTCTCACATTGGACCAAAAATAAAATTTAACCCCATCAAAAAATGGTCGAATATTTCTATTCAACAAACCTTTTTCATCCCTGTACAAAAGAAGGTAGATGGACAGTGGATTTCATTTACTCAGTTTTTTTATGACCATGCCATTGGTCGTCGTTCACAAATATTTGTGGAAGCAAGTATATGGGCTCCGGTTTCACCACAGGTACAAATCAATCCTTTCTTTAAAGTTTTCTATAGCTACTTTCCGACTCAACGCTTGACGGTTTATGCTATGGCTTCGGTACCTGCGGAATATGGCCTTGGTTCTAAATATTTGTTGACTGAAAGCTTTGAGATTGAAGCCTTGTATACTTATTATTTACCGATCAAATCGGTTGTAGGTGATACTCGTCCTCATACGTTTAATTTGGGGATTCGGATGTTGTTTTAGAAAAAAAAGAAAACCCTCTCTACCATTGTAGAAAGGGTTTGTTCCTAATATCTATGAGAATCTCTAAACTTAATCTTAAAAATAATCGAGCGGCATTTCCTATTGAATTTTAGCCGATTTATTAATTCTACCAACAGACCGCCCGATTATTATATATTTCTTTTCAACTTTATCATCGTTTTCATCAATTGCGTTTCACCAAAAATACTTTTTCAAAAAAGTAACATTGGCAGTGCCGAGGGAATGGCACTGCCAAACGTTTATCATTTACGCTCATGATTTTCGTACAATTACTTAATGTTATTGGATTATAATTGTAAAATGGTACGATCAAGGCAGGAGATTGACAGCCTTGTACATAGCGAGTAAATGCATCACTTATTGTTACATAAGATAGCGTCAGGAATGACCTTGAAAGCACACACATTTTGGGATTGAATGCTTTTTTTATCTTGCTTGAAATCAGTTTAGCTTGTGACATTCTGCTATTGTTTAAATAGTAAAATTGTATCAGTGGGCGCAAGAGTAAACTTGAAACAAGACATGCCCCTTTGTTGTCAAAAGCATGGTTGTAACAAATACTTGTTGCTATAACCTGTTGGTTATCTACTGAAAGACCTAAACTTATTTTCGAAAGGAGTATACATTGCGGACGCAACGCATAGCGATGTAAAGTTGTTCATGGGAGTAATTTTTTCGGTTAATGGATTACAATAATACATCACAAATATACACCATGTCTCAACTTGTACTATACCCTATTTGTGGTATTTTTTAAATTGACATTTTTCTTAAATATGAAAACACAATTTCCGTACATTACTTAAGCCTACAAAATCATTTATTTCAGCCTTAAATTCATTCGGGATGATAACACTCAATTAGCGCTATCATCCCGAATGAATTTAGGACTAAGAGATGCATCTACCTTTTTACCTAAAACAAACAAACTATTTCAAAATAGTAATATCCCCTTGATAAGCATTACCTACTCCGAGAGTCATCTGATAGTAGTAAGTACCTTGTGGTAATTCATTTCCATTTTTATCCGTTCCTCGCCAATCATTAAAATATGGGTTGGCACGGTAAACCACATTTCCCCAACGGTTAAAGATAACTAAAACATTGTCTGGATATTTCTCAGGCTCCATTGAAATCTCAGGTATAATAAATACATCATTTTTACCATCATCGTTTGGCGTGATTGCATTTGCAATTTGAGTAATGGTATCGATCGGCTCTTCTATGTTCAAAGTGATTAGTGTTGTATCACAAAGATCCGGACAAGTTTCGCTACAAAGCGCATATTCAAATTCCAATAAACCAAAATATTCTTGCGGATTACTTACTTCATAAACACCATTTCCAATATCGGTGATTACTACTTCAGATGGTGCATCGATTAATGTTATATCCCAGGAAATCATATTAGTCACATCATCGTTTTCGGTGATTAATAATTCTTGTACTGGTACATCTGCGAAGAAGGTATACATATCCTCTTCAGCAAAAGGCTGCCCCTCTACTTGTATCGTCAAGGTATCTGTATCGTAATCAGGGCATTCATCCGTAGATAAAGTCCACACAAAAACATGTGCTCCCTCATCCAAGTTCTGAACCCAAGTATCCATCGTATCAGAATTCAAAATAGTAGCCGTGCTGTTGCTAGACCACATACCAGAAGTACTCATTGGTAAGTTCCCCATCAACAAGGTAGAATCTTCGCAAATATCAAAATCCATTCCCACATCAGCGTTTACTAGCACCACTCCCTCATCTACAAATACAGAGGCAAGGTCAGAACATCCAGTGTTTGTATCCATGGTTGTCAAGACATAAGTTCCTTCCATATCAACTAGAGGTGTCAATGTCGTTTCACCCGAAATAATATTACCATCACTAGTTCCCCACAAATAAGTTACACTAGAACCTTGACCAGAGTTAGAACCATCCAAAGCCAAAGCTTGCCCACATTGAAGTACTGTATCAATACCCGGATCAGCTAGAGGAGGAATCGTATCCATAGTTACCATTACAGTTCCGGTTGCAATACAATTGTTATCCGTATTTTGAACCAGAATTACATAAACACCTCCCCCATTTACAGTAGGTGTCAGTGTTGTTTCTCCTGAAACAATATTTCCAAAAACGGTATTCCATTCATAGGTAAATTCAGAACCAGTTGATGAATTGCTTGCATCAAGTATCGCAGAAGTTATATTACAATCAAGCGTTGGTCCATCCAAAATATTTATCATTGGAGGAATCGTATCATAATCAACCATAACTGTAGAAAAACTAGAGCAACCATTTACAGCATTGATAACTTCCAATTGATATGTACCGCCAGACCCTGCTTCTCCAACCGCTGTGTTTTCTCCTCCTACTAGTTCACCATTTGTTGTGGTCCAACTATAGCTAATATCAGTCCCAGTATCAGAAGCACTTCCGTCTAATAAAACTAAGAATTGACCACATTCCAATACCTGATCTGCTCCTGCAGAGGCAAATGGTCCTACCATATCTGATACAACATTCACATAAGATGTATCTGAACAGTTGGCTGAATTTGTAACAATTAAACCATAAGTACCTCCTTGATTAACAGATGGAAAAAGTGTGTTTCCATCTCCTGTAATATTTCCATCTGAGGTAATCCAAGTATAGCTTACGTCTAATTCAGTAGATCCTGTTCCGTTCAAATTTATTTCTGGAGAAATACAATTAATCAAAGTATCTGTTCCTGCCACTGAGATTGGTAATGCTGCGTCCTGAGTCACCAGCACACTCGCTGAAGATGATGGACAGCCATTGATGGTATCCAAAACGGTAAGTGTGTAGATCCCTGGCGCATCAACCAAAGGCGTTTGGGTTGAGTCACCAGAAACTATATTACCAGTTCCCGAAGTGGTCCAAACATAAATCAAATCAGCACCTTGAGAGGAACCACTTGCATCGAGATTCAGAGAAGTTTGACCACAAGTCAAAGCTCCTCCTGTCCCAGGGTTTGCAAATGGTGCTGTGTTATTTAAACCAACAAAAAGAGATGATGTATCCGCACATAAAGTAGTACCGACAAGAGCGACAAAGTAATAAGTTCCCGAAGCATTTATGTCAATAAAAGGTATAAATGGATCAGTCATTATATTTCCATCAGGTGTAAACCATTCTACAAAAACATCATTATTGATTGGGTCGGCAATTCCGTTAAGTGTTATGACTGGGTTTGCGCAAGTTAATACAGTGTCAACACCAGCAAAAGAGGTAGAAAATGTTGGATTTATAATTTCAAAAGAGTCCATCATCACGTGAGCAGGAAGTGAAGCATCTGTCACTGTGAGATAATACATACCGGGACTAAGGCTGGAAACATCTTCAGTCAAGGCTGAAAATCCGGTACCTTCCCAAGTAAAGTTGTATGGAGCCAAACCACCATTCATTTCAATATCAATAGCTCCTCCTCCACCGCCACCACAACTTGCTTGTGTGATTAGCGTATCAATAATATCTAGTTCTTCCACAATACACATAAGCCCCAATGTTGGATCAAGGCCAATATCCATACCATTCGAAGCTGCGGTGACTACTTCTACCCCAAGCGGAAGATTTACAAAATTTAAAGTTGAACAAGTGTCTGCTGTTCCAATTGCTGTAAAGCAAAGTTGGAAAAGAGCGGTTCCATTTGCGACTGTAGCGGGAATAGTATCCCCAAAGTTTGCGTTCCAAGAGACGGTAAGAATTCCACTATCGACAAAATTTTCGCCATAGCCGAAGAATGCAGGATCAGGAACCTCAACAACATTAGTCGAACTATAATCCCAAAGTGTAGGATCCCAGCTCATACTAAATTGAAAACTTTCAACATCGACAAAATCGTTGGCTGTTATATCTACACAGAAATCCTCGCCTTCAATTACACATGCGTTTTCAGTAAAAATAGGTAAAGCAGGTTGAGCTGCAATGAAGCTCATGCAACACAAAAACATAAAAACTAAACTACTGCTGGTTTTATAGTTGATGGGTAATTTCATTAAGAATTAGTTTTATCTTTGATCAATAGCAATTAGTACGTATTCAGTGAGTATGAAATATTGATTTCATGACTCGATCCTGCAGAAGGGCCAAAAGAAGTGAATGAATAACCAAATCCATAGCCAATTCTAATTGTGTTATCAAAGCCAAGGTTTTCACCAATTAATAAGCCACCTTCTAGATGAACCGTTCCTGCGGTAGAACCACCAGCTCCAATCCAGAAGCTTCCTGCCATTTGATATCTCAAGTTAAAATCTACATTCACAGGTGCGTTTGGTGTGTACTTTAGCCAAACAGAAGGTTCGATATAACCTTCATCAAAGTATTTATATAGACCCAGTGTAGCGTAATAGTGCTGCACACGCTTGGTGTAAAATTTTCCATCGTCTCCCTCAAACTCTAGGTTTAATCCTACAACCTGCGGAATAGAGATACCTCCATAGACATGACTATCTTCTAAGAAACCATCAGAGATAAGTTTATAATAATAAACACCAACTCCCACGTCAGGGAACATTTGAGATTGATCATCATTTCCTAAGACATCTCCTGGATCTCGTAGAAATATTTCGCTAACTTTTACCCGATACTGCACGAGACCCGCACTTAATCCAACAGATAGTCCTCCATCCCAAGGATCATTGGTGATGATACCAGCAACCCGCCCATATAGGCCGGTAAAGCCAGTAGGCCCGGTTTGATCATTCATAAGATATCCACCTGCTGCTAGACCAAATGAGCCCATTTCGGTGAATAGGTATTCGCCACGAAGTGTTTGTGTACTTGGCCCTGAGTTAAGGCCAACCCATTGTCTTCTATAAGAAGCACCAAATGACAAATTATTCTCATAAAGGAGATAATCATGGCTAAATGCGGCCGGATTGAGCACAGAGATGTTATCACGATATTGTGTGAAGAGAGGTAACTGTTGCGCGTTTGAGGTCAGAGTGGAAATGGCTATTAAGCCAACAACCAGTAGGATTAACCTTTTCATGGGACAAATTTTTGATCATTCTTTAACAAATTCCGTGGCCTAAGCCAGCGAAAAAATAAAGAATGTTTTGATTAACGGGATATGCTCAGAATCGAATCAAACCAGAATAATTGGGCTTGATTTGGATACTGAATTCAAATCAGTCTGTAAAATTAGAAAAAATTGTAATACCAACGTGATGATAGGCCACTTTAACAAGTAACTTATCTATATTTTTATTTAAATTCCTCACGTTTACGGCTAAAATAATGGAGGGCAATCAAGGCGTTGCTATAGGCAACAGTACAAAGGTAAGTTAATTTTTTAAAATTCGATATAACCTATTTGGTATAAATGGCTTATCTGTTAATTTAATAAAGTTTGTAAGCAAAAAAAAAGGCAGTCTCGATTTTATCGGGACTGCCTTGAAAAAACTCTTATAATTGACTAACAAAGAAAGAGCCTCATAGTATGTGTTCGAATTTTTTTTTAAATAGTAGCGTTTATCGATGGATCTGAACATAGCCAGAGTAAGTATTCCCTTGCCCATCTTCAAAAACATAGAAATAAGTACCATCTGGCAAATGTGCTAAGTCCTCATTAAAGGTACCTGCCCAATCGTTTTTATAATCTTCAGAGTAGTATACCTGGTTACCCCAGCGGTTGAATATCGTCAGCGTATGTCCAGGATAGTTACCAATGCCTTCAATCATGAAGTAATCATTGACACCATCTCCGTTAGGTGAGAAACCACTAACAAAATCCAGATCAGTACACAGTACATAAATACTAACCGTAGTCGTATCACAGCCTGCTTCGTTACAAATCGCATAGGTCAGTTCATCAGGAATCGTTGAATTACAATAGCCTGGATTTGGGGTGTACTCAATATTGCCGTTATCATAATCAACTAAGATGTTACCATTAGTAGGTTGATTCACTATTATAAAAGTATCAATACCTAGCACACCTCCTTGATCATTGTTGGTTACAGTTATCACAACCGTTCCACCTGTCATTGTCGTATCTACATCTGGCCAAGCATTTGGTATCAAGGTACCATCAGTGACTACTACAGTAATCCAAGTGGTATCACAGAAGCCAAGGTCATCACAAATTTCAATACAAGCACTGTCCTGTCCTACTTCTATTCCTGTTGCAGTCAAGCAGTAACTTCCTCCTAAAAAGTCGAAGACAACGTATTCTCCAGAAGAAGATTCACAGAAATTGACCATTCCTCCAGCGGCTCCAGGTAGTTCACTTAAATCAAAACATAAGGTATCTACAGCACCAACTGCAATGGTATCAACATAGACTGCGGGATCAATACAAGCAACCATTGCATCTATTGTATCTATACAACCATTGATTTGATTCACAAAAATCAATTCATGACTTCCTGCGTTCAAGCCAAACTGATTACTTAGTGCATACTGTTCATATTCTACAGGAATTGTTATAGAAGTAGCACTTCCAATGTGTGTGATTTCTAATGTCCCATAGTTGTTTTCTTCTAGGGGACCTCGAATAATTGAATTCGCAACATCGTTGGACCAAGGAGATAATGGATCCCAAGTATTCAATGAATCTATTAGATCTCCAATATTATCAAATTGACCGCTAAACGTTTGGCCATTCAAAGACCAAGAGTCCAACATATATGGTCCCATATTGCCACCTCCAGTAAGGAAGGAATAATTGTAAATAACAATACTATCGAATACACATCCTTCAGTGGTTCCTGTAAACAATGATCCATTGTCGAACACCATATAGTCTACCAATTCGTCAGCATTCAATTCAATACACAATGCTGCCTCACCAACACAACCGGATAAGGTCAGAGGTACAAAGTCATCTGCTATAAAGTCACAATCAACAGGAGCGGGAGGACAAGTAACCGTTACAGCACTTGAATCCAAACAACCTGTTAAGTTGTCAAGTATCATAATCGTATAAGTTCCAGTGTCTAAAGCAATTGCAGAACTAGATGGGAACAATTGAATATTTGCATCAGCATTTGCAACGTTCATACCTCCGGAAGAAACCAGTATTGTACTATAGTTATTTCCATTATCGCCACCTACGATTAATAAACCGTTGAGCGACCAGTTACCCGTTGGGTCCCATACATTCATAGAATCAACTAATTCCTGAGCTGTTCCAAAATTGACAGCTGAATAGGTCATGCCATCTACGGTCCAACTATCCAATATATAAGCCCCCGGATTGTTAAACCCAATGGTGAGATAAGTCGTCATTGTATCATTTTCGCAACCAAGGAAAGATCCGTTTTGAACCTGTCCATTCACTGTAATCGTATAATTTGCAATATCATTTGGACTAATGTCCATACAGAACGTGGCACTTGCATCGCAGTCCCCTGCAGTAAGTGCAAGCACATCGTCTACAATATCTTCACAGTCTACACAATCAACCTGAACCATTGCGGTATCAATACAACCTGTCAGACTATCTATGAAAATTAATTCGTGAGGTCCTGACTCTAAGAAGACTGCTGCACTAGCAGGGATCAATTGAATATTAGGATTCAGAATAGATACAACTGTTCCAAATTGAGCAACAACTATATTTCCGTAAGTATTCAAATAGTTTCCACCTTCAATATTAAAACCATTTATGGTCCAGTTTCCTGAAGCATCCCAGGTGTTCATAGAATCCACTAAAGCTAAAATATCTTGGAAAACACCTTCATACATAAATCCGTTTACGGTCCAATTTTCTACTTCGTATGGCCCTGTGCTTCCGTTTCCAGGAATTGAAACATAATTGTAAAGAATAATCGTGTCATTATCACAGCCTCCAAATAAGCCAGTGAACGGAGTACCATTATCTGTAATCGTGTAATTAAATATATCACTCAAAATAATTGGCGTACAGAAGCTTGCAGTCGTATCGCAATTATCTGCTTCAATTGTATATGGTCCACCAAAAATATCATTACAGCCTGGACAGCTTACCGCAACATCAATGGTATCTCTACATCCGGATGCTGTTTCTACTATTACAAATTCGTGATTACCCGATGCAATATTAACTCCCGTACCGTTTGGCACCAAACTCAAAGTCATCGGTATCGTACCTGTCATTCCTGATCCCATCTGCGTGACATCGATATCTGTATAAGTATTAGAAGCGCCTCCACGAATAGAAAAACTTGCTAAATCCAACATCCAGTTGCCGGCAGGATCCCACACGTTCATTGAATCTGTCAATGCCTGCATATCATTCACCAAACCACTAAATGGAATTCCACTTACGCCCCACAAATCAATCATGTATGGCCCAGCGGAACCATTACCTGGTAAAGAGAAATAAGTATACACATAAGTTGTATCATAATCACAGGGTTGTATACCTCCAGCATAAGAATTTCCATCTAAATGAAAGCTATATAAATTTACATCAGCAATTGGAATATCTAAACAGAAGCTTGCCTGATCTGCACAGTCAGCTAAATCAGCAGTTAAGGTATTCACTGCTAAAATATCACTGCAAGGCACTTCTATAGTAAAGATTAATATGGTAGTATCACAATTCCCGACAGCATCACAGATCGCTACACAAGCGGTATCTTGACCGCTATATCCTCCTGACGGAATATAAGTAACACATTCACTTGGCGAGTTAATTACAAGTACTCCATTTGCTGGAAAGTTACAGGTAACTACCTGATCAACCGCTGCTCCTAATTCAAGTAAATCAACACAAATATTTGGGACCGAAGTTTCGTACGGCGTCGTGTAATTAAGTGTATCAACAGTTAACACAGTTGGTATCACAATAGTGATTGTCGCTCCGTCATGATCATCATCATCTCCGGGATTATCTGGAAAGTCATTGTATTCATCATCAATATTCAGATCATTTGTACTATCAGTATCTGTAACAGAATCTTCATCCGTTGGTCCAGCATTCGTATTATCTGTATCGTCATCATATGCACTGATCTCCACTGCATTATTAGTGCTTGTCACTGTCGTTCCACAGTCAACTACTAAAGCTAAATCTACCGAGATAGAATCACCTCCAGCAAGTGGTCCGGCAATAACATAAGTTGGAAGACCCGCAACTGATGCCCAAGCTGCATTCACAGTAATAGTAGGATCAAACGTCATTCCTGTCGGAGTATAATTTGAAAGCGCAATATTATATGCTGCTGTATTACCTTGATTGAAAACCCACATCGTGTAGGTAACCGTATCGCAAGGTCCAACCGGATTAGCTGGAGTTGCCATAGTCAAGGCTAAATCAAATCCTTGATTCACCGGTGTGATGGCACCATCATGGTCATCATCATCTGAAGGATTATCTGGATTGTTATTAATTTCATCATCAATATTTTGATCATTAGTTCCATCTGTATCTGTTACAGAATCTGAGTCTAATGGTCCTGCATTTGTGTTGTCGGTGTCATCATCGTATCCACTAATTTCTGCAGTGTTCGAAATCGCCACACCTGTATAGGTACAATCTAGTATCAAACTAATTGAAATCGAAACAGAACTTCCAGCCGCTATTGGTCCATTTAATGTGATTGTTGGCTCACCAGCAACCAAAGACCAAGCTGCATTTGCAGCAAGTGTCGCATCAAAGGTCATTTCTGTTGGCAAGTAATCTGTAATCGTTACATTATAAGCAGGTACTGTTCCTTGATTGTAAACAACCATGGTATAATTAACCGTATCACATGGGTTAACTGATCCTGCAGGGTTCTGCATTAGCAAGGCTAAATCAAATGTTTGACCTATTGCAATCACAGCACCATCATGATCATCATCATCTGCAGGGTTATCTGGATTATCGTTTATTTCATTATCGATATTTGCATCATTGCTTGGGTCCATATCTGTTACAGAATCTTCGTCTGTTGGGCCAGCATTCGTTCCGTCTGTATCATCATCATAGCCAATAATTTCAGCCGCATTATCAACACTCGCTCCTGTAAAGGCGCAATCTACTACTAGTGCTATTGAAACCATGGCCGAATCACCAGAAGCAATCGGACCTGCAATTGTCTGAATCGGAGTCCCTCCTACCAGAGTCCATTGCGTGTTGGCTGCGATACCTGCATCAAAGCTCATTCCTGTTCCGATATAATTGGCAACAGACACATTGTAAGCATCAGTTGGACCTTGATTATATACCCACATCTCATAAACAACTGTATCACATGGATTAACTGGATTAACAGGTGTAGGCATCAAAAGTGCAAGGTCAAAACTCGCTGGCTGCGTTACTGTAATAGATGCTCCGTCATGGTCATCATCATCTCCAGTATTATCTGGATTATCATTTATTTCATCGTCAATATTTGCATCGTTGGTGCCATCTGTATCTGTTACAGAATCTTCGTCTGTTGGGCTAGCATTCGTTCCATCTGTATCATCATCGTAAGCACTTAATTCCGCGGCGTGATCTATAGCTGTTCCTGCAAAAGCGCAATCAACTACTAGCTCAATTGTTACGGACATATTTGCTCCTGCCGCTATTGGACCTGCTATTGTTCCTGTTGGGTTCCCTCCTACCATAGCCCACATCGCATTGCCCGCAATCGTTGGATCGAAATTCATTCCTGCCGCTAAGTAATTTGTAATCGCTACATTATAAGCGGGGAAGTCTCCTTGATTATAAACTACCATTGTGTAGCTCACTGTATCACATGGCGCAACTGGATTCGTTGGTGTTTGCATTAGCAAGGCTAAGTCAAATGTCAGTACTGTTTGCGTTACTGTAATAGATGCTCCATCATGATCATCATCGTCTGCAGGATTATCTGGATTATCGTTTATTTCGTTATCGATATTTGGATCATTCGTCCCATCCGTATCCGTAACTGAATCTTCATCCGTCGGACCTGCATTTGTTCCATCTGTATCGTCATCGTAAGATGCGATTTCTACTGCATTGTTTGTACTCGTT
>CAKZUK010000091.1 GCA_937921775.1 uncultured Saprospiraceae bacterium | reverse complement strand
TAGGAATTTATGACGTGAAGAAACGACAGCTTAGGGGGAGCAAAAAACGGGCTAAGGGCTATGAGCTAACATACTTTGAAACAGAGAGTTCCTAGTATGTTAGCCCATTTTCACAATTCAAGGCTAGGGAGCCTGTAAGCGGTTGCCCCTTAATTTATGTCGCTAGTGTCATTTCTCTAAATGTAATGCCAAGTGCTTTTTGAACATCCACCACTTTCTGCATTTCGCCAGGAATGATCAAGGCTATGGATTGCCCTTTTTTACCAGCTCTCGCTGTACGACCACTTCTGTGTGTATAATATTCTAGCTGCTCTGGCAATTGATGATGTAAGACAAAGGCGAGATTATTCACATCAATACCTCTTGCCGAAACATCCGTAGAAACCAAGATTTGAAGTTTTTCATTTTTAAAAGCCCGCATTACTTTTTCGCGTTCCTTTTGTTGCATTCCACCTTCTAATGGAGCAACAGAAAAGTTTTTGGATAGCAATTGTTTTGCTAATGTTTTAGTTCCTGCTTTCGTTCTACAAAAGATAACACCTCTATCGTCTTTTCTTTCTCTAAGGAGGTTTACAATTAAGTTTACTTTATCCTCAATCTTAGTTTTTATATAATGATGTGAGATATTTTCATTGACCAATGAGTTTTTGTTGACTTCAACTTTAATGGCAGTATCTGACATGTAGGTCCTTACAATCCGTTTAATTTCTGCTGGCATAGTCGCAGAAAACAACCACACATTTCGCTTAGAGGTATTATAACTTATAATTTTATTTAAATCTTCCTTAAACCCCATACTCAGCATTTCATCGGCTTCGTCTAGTATTAAGGTTTTAACCTTAGAAATATCCACTGCTTTACGCCCTATCAAATCAAGCAAGCGCCCTGGCGTAGCGACCACAATATGCGTCGGCCTTTTTAAGGCTTTAATTTGTATCTCTATTTTCTCGCCACCATAAACGCCTTCTACAAAAATCTTTGCATCCGTATATTTGGTAAATTTGAAGAGTTGCTTTTTTATTTGTTGTACCAGCTCTCGTGTTGGAGCGATGATCAAGCCTTGCACTTCTGCTTTAGTAGGATTAATTGAGTTTAAAATAGGTAAGCCAAAAGCCGCTGTTTTTCCAGTTCCTGTTTGCGCTAAACCAATTAAATCGGTCCTATTCCCTAGAAGCTTTGGTATTACTGCTGTTTGGATCTCAGTTGGGTTTACAATATTGAGTTCGTTGAGTGCTTTTATGTAAGCGTCACTTATTCCTAATTCAGAAAAGGTTGTCATAATATTTTAATTTGCGACAAAGGTAGTGAAGTTGTTCAGAATAGTGATCAATAAAAGAATAACTTATAACATTTGTCTGCTTCTTTTGTCTCTTATTCTTCGTTAACTAAATACTCATTAAGCAAAGGCATAAACCCCATTTAACCATCTCCCTATCCGATCTGACGATCAATTAAGCAAAACAAATCTAAAGATAAGGGTATTTTTAAATCTAATTTTTTCTCTAGCAAAATCCCAAGACAATTTATGTAAAAAAACGAGCCGCTCCTTTCCTTCGAGATTAGTTAATTTTTCCTCACAATTATTTTATTGAGAAAAAAGGAGCGTAAGTGCTTGGACTAAAACAAGAAAAAAGGATAACCGCATTCTGAAGAATATTAATGTGACTAAGGGAATAAATAATTTTTCCAAAAGTACATTTTTCTTCAAAACTTACCTATTAAGTAGAAACGTATAGCTAAACAGATTTTGTTTACACATCGTCACTCCTCAATATCAATGACCTCCTTTTTACTTGCCGAGAACGCCAAGTGATGAAGCCAAAATAAATGTCAGGCTTGAGTTCGAAATATTAGAGCTAGATGATTGAAAAAAGTACAGATTCACTAACTTCACAAAATGAACGCAAGCACACCTCCAGAAATCATCATCAAAGGAGCTAGAACAAACAATCTGAAGAACATCTCTCTGAGTATTCCCCACAACAAATTCATTGTAGTGACCGGGATATCAGGATCAGGAAAATCAAGCCTAGTCTTTGAGATAATCGCCAAAGAAGGACAGCGAAGATATTTCGAAACACTCCCCTCTTTTGCTCGACAATTCATGGGAAAACTGAACCGTCCTGACGTAGATTCAATTGAAGGACTTTCGCCAGTTATTGCCATCGGACAAGGGACCACGGGTATGCATGCGCGCTCTACCGTTGGGACACTATCGGACATCTACGATTTGTTGCGCCTCTTGTTTGCACGAACGGGGACCACAGATAAAAACATCGCACTTTCTCGCGCACTCTTTTCATTCAATTCTGCAATTGGGAAGTGTGCGTCTTGCAATGGTATTGGGAAGCAAGAGCAAATAGATTTGAAACGCTTGATCGTCTTTCCAGAAAAATCAATTCGAGATGGGGCATTGGCGCCAACATTGCCGACTGGTTACATCATGTACTCGCAGGTGACCATTGATGTCCTCAATCAGCTATGCGAAGCGGAAGGCTTTAGTGTTGATATTCCGTGGAATGAATTAACGGAGGATCAACGCAAAGTGATTTTATATGGATCTGATAAGATCAAAGTACCTTTCGGAAAACACAGTTTGGAGTCGAGATTGAAGTGGACGGGGATTAAAGCCAAGCCACGAGAAGAAGGACATTACAAAGGAATGATTCCAATTATGTCGGACATTCTTAGAAGAGATCGGAATGCGAATATTCTCAAGTATGTAGAATCTGTTAGTTGTCAAACTTGCGATGGAACTCGTTTGAATGCCGATGCGCTAAGCGTGAAAGTTCATGAGAAATCAATTGCGGAAGTAGTTTGTTTAAAACTGAACGAACTAAAGATTTGGATTCAATCCAACCAGTGGAAAACTGTTGCAAAAGAAATCATTAAAAAAATTGAAGCGCAAGTTGACCTATTGGCAGATTTGGGATTGGGGCATTTGACTTTAGATCGTTCCTCCAAATCATTGCGTGCCAGCGAGATTCAACGGATTCGTGTGGCCAATCAAATCTTGGTTCCGTTGAGCGATGTACTGTACGTGTTTGACGAACCGAGTATTGGTTTGCATCGAGAAGAGAACGAGCGATTGATTTACCATTTCAGGCAACTGGTCAAAAAAGGAAACACGGTGATTGTAGTTGAGCATGATCTGGATACGATAGGTTCTGCGGATCATATTATTGAGATTGGTCCTGGAGCTGGTGTGAATGGTGGCGAAGTTGTTTTTAATGGGGACTTATCCACATTTTACCAACAGGTAGATTTAAAAGATATTAGTCCAACTTACAAGGCGATTAAAAATTCAAACAAGAAAGCAAAACCTACTTCAGCATTTGCAAAAGCTAAAACAGACAATAAAGAAAGCAAAGCAATTCGTCTGATTGGTTGCTATGAAAGAAACTTAAAAAACATTGATGTTGAATTTAAGATTGGAAAACTCAACGTGGTCAGCGGAAGGTCCGGTGTCGGAAAATCGAGTTTGGTAAAAGGAACTTTACTCAAAGCGGTACGACAACAGTTGGGAATTGAATCGGGAGAAGCTCCTAAATTTGTACGTCAAGAAAACCTCGAATTAATCAACAAACTAATCTTCATAGATCATTCTCCAATAGGAAAAACACCACGTAGTAATCCCGCTACTTATCTCGGATTGTCCGATCATATTCGCGATATATACGCGAGCCTACCCGAATCAAAAAAACAGAAATTCACCAAATCTAGATTTTCATTCAATACTTCGACTAAACTCAGCACAAGCAACGGTGGACGCTGCGAAACTTGTCAAGGTGCTGGAAAAACGCAAATAGGCATGCACTTTCTGGGAAATGTGGATTTGCTCTGTGGGACTTGTAATGGTGATCGATTTAATGCTGCTACGCTTTTGGTGAAGTATAATGGATTGTCAATTGCAGATGTTTATAAATTATCAATTGATGAGGCCGTTCGCTTTTTTGAAGATCAGAAAAAGGTGCTTGTCGGACTGAAAATATTACAAGAAATTGGATTAGGTTATTTGACATTGGGGCAATCTTCCACGACCCTTTCGGGTGGAGAAGCACAGCGGATTAAAATTGCAAATCAACTTCAGAAAAAGGATACGGGAGACACCTTGTACATAATCATTGAGCCTAGTATTGGATTGCATCAGAATGATATTGAATCGCTCCTGCAATTGTTTGATCGGATTAAACAGAAAGGGAATACTATTGTTTGTATTGAGCAGGATGCGGCGGTGATTGCTTGGAGTGATTGGCATGTTGAATTGGGGGTGGAATCGAAGTTGGAATTGGAATCGAAATTAGAATTAGAATGGCCTTCTGACCTGGGGACTGACCTGGGGGCTGCGCCCTATTCTAGTGTTCATAAGGAAATTGTTTTGAAGGGGGTGAGAACGCATGGACTTAAAAATATTGATGTGCGTATTCCGAAAAATCAGTTGACGGTAGTTACGGGGCTTTCTGGGTCTGGGAAGTCGTCATTGGTCTACGACACTTTGTTTGCGGAATCTAATGCGCGGTTTACGGAATCCTTGTCGACATATAATCGAAGTTTTTTGCAACAAAACAGTGTCGCTAAGATAGCGTCTTTCTCAGGATTAGGACCAGCCATTGGGATCAACCGAAAGGGAGGATCACCTTCGACGCGATCAACGGTGGGCACCCTCTCAGGAGTTTACGATGCATTTAGATTGTTGTACTCTAGGATTGCCCAGCATGAAGGCGAAATATTTACGGCGCAGCATTTTTCGTTTAACCATCATCTGGGTGCTTGTCCGGATTGTGAAGGATTGGGGCTGCAACGCAAGTGCGATCCGGATAAGTTGATTCTTGCTCGTGATAAATCCATCTTGGAAGGTGCTGTTTCTAGCAACAAAGCCATTGCCTACTATGCCGATGTGCATGGTCAATTCATGGCTACGCTGAAGGAAGTCGCCAAACAAAAAGCTTGGAATATCGATGCGCCATGGCAGCAACTAGATGATGAAATCAAGGATGTCATTCTCTATGGCACGGGCGATACCGTCTGGGAGCTCACCTGGGAGTTTAATACCAAATCAAGATCAGGCACACAATCGCTTTCTACCAAATGGCTTGGACTCTGCCATTATATCGACGATGAATATCAGCGAAAGCTGCACAATAAAAACATCAAAAATTTAGACGATTTATTGCATGATGTGATTTGTCCGACTTGCAATGGAAGTCGCTTGAAAGCAGAACTATTAAATACCACATTTCTTGGGCAAAGTATTCATGCGCTTTCGCAATTGAGTATCACAGCTTGCCTTGAATTGATGGAGGATATAGATGATAAAGTCGATGCGCTTGTCTTGGCCATCTCTAAAGTAGTGCTACCCAGCGTTAAGAAATCCTTGCAAACGATTGTCGATCTTGGCTTGGGCTATCTAAATTTGGATAGAGCCGTGCGCACACTTTCGGGTGGGGAGCGGCAGCGGGTTTTGCTGGCAGGTCAATTGTCTACGCAGTTGTTTGGAGTACTCTATGTTTTGGATGAACCGACGATTGGCTTGGATGAGGAACAGGTTGCCGTTTTGTCAAAAACCTTAAAAAACATTGTCGCGAATGGCAATACGGTGGTAGTGGTCGAACACGATCCCTCGTTTATCAAAACGGCGAATTACCTGATTGAAATGGGCCCTGCTGCCGGAAGAAAGGGCGGCGAGGTGATCTACCAAGGGAAGGTCAGCGATCTTGCTGAGGCAAAACATTCGGTGACTTATAAGATGCTTCAAGCGCAACGCCTCACTCCGATCAAACAGGCACAAAATAAACAAGGCGCTCCCTTTGGTGTCCGCGGCGCCTCTGCCAATAATCTGAAGGATATTGATGTAGATTTTTATGCTGAACAAATTACAGCCATCACAGGTGTTTCGGGATCTGGAAAATCATCTTTGATGAAGGAGGTCTTGTATCGTTCTTGCTTGCAGTCAGGTCCGGTGCATTGTAATTCTGTATATGGTCTGGAGCAATTTACTGAGGTCTTGCTGATTGATCAGGAGGCGCTTTCGCAAAATCGATTGATGACTCCCCTATCGTATACTGGGATTATTGAAGCGATAAAGACGCTGTTTTCAAAAACGGAATTTGCAAAAGAAACGGGCTTGAAGAAGGCTGACTTTTCTTATCAAAGTAAGAACGGGAAATGCGTAATTTGTAGTGGCCATGGAAAGGTGAAGACCAGTATGGATTTCATGAGTGATATTTGGCTGGACTGTGATGCTTGTAAGGGCCTGCGGTATAATGATGCTGTTTTGGCTTGTAAATTTAATGGGTCTTCTATTGGGGAGGTTTTGAGAATGACGGTGGATGAAGGGATTGTCTTTTTTGATGGAGCGGAAAGTATTGTGAAGCGCTTAGATGTTTTGAGGCGGGTTGGTGTGGGGCATTTGTTGTTGGGGCAGGCTGGAAACACGCTCTCTGGTGGAGAAGCACAGCGTTTGAAATTGGGGAAATCTATGATGGGGAAGCGGGATGGGGCTCGCTTGTTTTTGTTTGATGAGCCTGGACTTGGATTACATTATTTTGATTTACTTGCTCTAATTGAATTTTTCAAATCGATGATTGAGCTTGGCGATACGATTCTTCTTATTGAGCATGATGGGACTTTGATTGGTGGGGCGGATCGGGTGCTTAGGCTTGGGCCTGGTAGTGGTGTGGGGGGTGGAAAAATAGTTTGAGTTAATGAAAAAATTATATCTACTATTTTATTTTAGTCTTCATCAACTCTGTTAGGCTAGCAGTAAATGGATATGCAGAAGCTCTTCCTCCCAAAAAATTGTTTAGTTTTCTAAAGTCCCATTTTCTATTTTTAAACTCAATATCATTAACTGTTTCAATCTGAAAAATCAAATAATTGTCGTGTGAGGGCAATGGGTATCCCTTTTTTATCAAATCATCTTTCGAAAACACTTTGGGACCTTTACTGACAATCCTCCATAATTTACCTGAATCCGAATCACCAATTGTATGAAGGAGTAAGTATCTTGAACTAACTGTTTCTTTATTTAGAACAAGTGAGCCTTGGTCAGATCCCATCCTAAAGTTATAAAGTTTATTAGTTTTTATCCATGCATATTGCTCTTCTGATTTATAGAATCCAACTAAAACAAAAGTATCATCCGGAATTAAATCTCTGTTATTATTATAGTTTTCAGGTAAAGGCTCATTAACTTCATTATTAGATTCAGGTGGTTGTTTATAAATATCAAAAGTTCTGAAGGCTAGCTTTTCTCTTTGTGATGCCCTGTTAATGAAATGCTCTATTATTTCAAGAATAAACCCTTTAAGTTCACCTATCCCACTATCCATTTTTGAAGGACGAACAGGAAATGCTCCCAAACCTGGAATGATTTCATGAAATCCTTTACGGTTGATCGATTTATCCCCAGGATATAGAACGTAGGCTCCTCCTGTTCTTCGAATGGCGTCCTTGTAGGCATGCATTTTCAAAAGATCAGCATTTTTATAGATGCCTTTTTGGTTTTCTATTTTCTCTTCGTCTAATTCTTTTTCTGAATTATGTTCCAGAAAATCAGATAGATTTGCAATCTTATACTTAGCGTCAAAATGAATGTGAACAATAAGTTCCTGTATTTCAGCATCCGTATCTGAAATACCAACTGGCCAAAATGAAAGGGTATAATCGGGTCGCAAGGTAGTTGTCCAACTACCCGATTCTGGATAATTCTGTTTACCACTAAACCGGCGATTATAATTAAAACGAATATTCAACTTTCTTGAACCAGAATCGTAAACGCCCTCAAGAGCAATAAACTTACCTTGCTTTAATTGCAGGTTTAAACCATCTTTTGTTTCCTTGATTAAATCAGAAATATCTATAGGATCAATTTGGAAGATCGATTGAAATAAATCTAGTAATTTAAAAAACAACCAATACTCATATAGTGTGGCTATATTTTTTTTACCGCCACTGTAAATATCTTCTCCACCTATCCAAGTTAATCTAGCAGCAAGGTCAAACATGAGCCATACACGTAGTACTTCACGATATCCTTCTTTCCTTTGGAGAACAGGGCTATTCAGTTTTAAAGTAGTGGGCCTTAAAATGTTTTTAAAAACGGAATGATTCAATTGTGATTCAAGTTCACGAGTTAGGAGCAAAGACTCTCGATCCAATTTGCTGCCCTTTTTAGCAACATTATTTATATCTGAACTGAATTTTAGAAATGTTTCTAAAGCATGTTTTACAAACCTATTCTCAGGAGTATCTACCGAATCTACCTTACGAGTAGACGTTATACGTTGAGGTAAATTTTCTAAACCATAGGTTCTAAGATAATGTGAATCCGGTAATCCAGTACGCTTCCCCCCTTTCAGAAATTCCTTTACATTCGTATTTGAAAATCGCTTAGCCTGACGAATATCTTTTTTTTCTAAAACTTCCGCCCATTGAGTAACTGGCGCAATTACAATCCGATGAATAGCTTCTGCAAATTCATCGGTAGCTATTATCGATTTAATAAAAGCAAACTTCTGATAGAGCGTTTGGTTAGATTTTGTATAGTCAATCTCAAAATGATGTGATACAGAGGAATTGGCTTGTAATAATAAATCAGTACATTTCTCGGTAATGAGTGCTAGCATATCTCGATAATCATCTCGATAGCTGGACTTGACAGATTGAACCTCTAGTTCAATATCAGCACTTAGATGTTCATTCCCTTTTTCTATTATTGGTAATGTAAGTGTTCCCACAAAAATATTTGGAGCAAGAGTTCCTGTATGCTTGTATCTTGTATGAGCTTTTACAATTGACGCTCCAATATTTCTAAATGAAAAATCAGGATCACTGAAAGTATAGTCGTAATAGCAAGCTTCTACCAATTGGAATCTTGCTTCATTATTTTTCTCTGCACTCTCTTTTGCATCAAAAAGTGTTTTAGGCCTATGTGGATCTATTGTTAAAACTAAACCTTCTTTAACAGAATCAAGATAGATTTCTATGGAGGGAATAATTATCATAGACTATGCTTCAGCAAAACTTGCAAATCCGTTATCAATAGCTCCTTTATACATTCTTGCTATTTTCTCAAGTGACAATGGGTAAAGAACATTTGAGTCCTCGAAATTAAAATTATCTTTTTCAAATACTTCCTTTTCTATATTCACCTTACTATCCATACAAAATGTACCTAAGGTCGCTAATACTGGACACAGTTTTCTACGTGAACCGTGCAACTTTGGTAAAAGTTTTTGAATAATTGCAATATCTATTTTTTCATTTGTCGACATTTTATCATCCAATACAGTAAGCTGATTTATCAACCTGAGGATTTCTGTAGCACTCCGATAACCAAACTCTGCTCCGGTTTTCTTCAATTCCTCGAAGAAACGAACAAGCGCTATGTTAATAAGCTCAACATCAGTAGTTACAAATTTTTTCTGCTCTGAAAGCTCAAGGAAACTTTTAGCCATACTTGCACCTTTAGTGTTAAGTGCGTCCATATTCAGCTCCTTTATATTTTCCAGAAAACCTTCCATCTCTTCTGAGGAAATTCGAAATTCAATAGTATTCGCCCTGTCTAATACCTTAGGACTAAACATGTTAGTCGTCTCATCAATATTCACAGTTCCAATGATGAACAAATTCGGAGGAACAACAAGACTAGGAGGAACACCATTCTCAAGCATTTCTTCAGCGTGTAAAGGAATAGCTTCTTTGGATTCCATTACACTTAAAAAGTCAGCAAAGTATCGTTCAACATGACTTAAATTCATTTCATCCAAAATCAAAAAATAGGGTAAATCAGGATGTGTACTCGCTTCTATGATTAAATCTAATGCACCATTATCTGGCTTGACATATTCTTCTGGTTTAAGCGCATTAGGATAACCAAGTAATGGTTCTCGATTCGTCCAGTCTGCTCCTACAGGAATAATTCTATACTGACTTTCGTCTTGACAAATCCATTGGACGAAGGACTGGGCTAATTTAGTTTTTCCTGAGCCGGAAAGACCGGTTAGGATTACGAATGGTTTGGTGAGTAGGGAACTAGCGAACTGTCTTAGCAATCTACTCGAATAAGACAATCCGGCATTTAAGCATGAAGTCGAAAATTCATTAATGAGAAAAGAAGTTTCTTCAGGATCGACTTCAGAAGGAATTGAATTTGACACAACTACTTTATATTCTTCAATAATTGAATTGAGATCACTATTCATATCTTTTTTAATAAGGTCCTCCTTAAGGTCATAAATTTTAAAAATGAAGGAAGTACCATATCGATCAGGAGCTACACCATAAACGCTACTGAAATACTCATTTATAGATTTCTTGTCCTTTATGCTCCAAAACAAGTTCGGCTTATTAGTTTCACTGACCCCATAAGCCAAAATGAGTAACTTATATTCTTTGTAATAAAGATAAACAGGATATATTCCGTTACTGGTTGTGTTAGGCTTTTTCAGGAAAGAAATCCAAGGAATTCTCGCAACATTACCCTGACCAAAACTTACCCTAACCTCAGTCCCTAAATATTCCTTCTTATAATGTTTTGTTTTTAATTCTTGCGTTTTTGCTTGTCTTAAAAACTCGGAAAGTTGCCCAAAGTATGACATCTAATATTTTTTTTATTAACCTGTAATGTTATTGAAATAAGATTTAAAATAACGAACTAAGTAGAGACAAAATTAGTTAAGTAATTGATCTAATTTTTTATTTAACATTGATCACTCTAAAGATCAATAGACCTATTTTTCAGCCATTTGTATATTTCGTTGAAACTATTAAATCTTTAATATCGATATCAAGAATTTTCGCAATTTCACTTAAAACTTCAAGGCGAGGTTGCTGTCTATTCTGAACGTATCCATTGACCATATTATAACTCTTCC
>CAKZUK010000090.1 GCA_937921775.1 uncultured Saprospiraceae bacterium | reverse complement strand
CACAATTACAATTCGCATCGTACACATCGTCGGTGGTACAAACGTTTGCATCATCACAAGGAGTACCGGGCAAGATGCTGCAATCATCGCAGAAATCCGGAATACTATCATTATCAGCATCCATATTGTCATCGCCACCAGGGCAGATATCATTTGCGTCGCAAACACCGTCGTTATCTGCATCGGCAAAAGTACCCGCACAGTTACAGTTTGCATCGTATACATCGTCGGTGGTACAAACGTTTGCATCATCACAAGGAGTACAAGGCAAGATGCTGCAATCATCGCAGAAATCCGGAATACTATCATTATCAACATCCATATTATCGTCGCCGCCTGGACAGATGTCAAGAGTATCGCAGACGCCATCGTTATCCGTATCAGTTAGTGTCCCCGTGCAATTACAATTTGAATCGTACACATCATTGGTGGTACAAATATTCGCATCATCACAAGTTTGTCCAGTTAAAGAACCATCGCAAGTGTCGCAGAAATCTGGGGTACCATCATTGTCACCGTCTAAGTTGTCGTTTCCACCAGGGCAGATATCATTTGCGTCGCAAACACCGTCGTTATCTGCATCGGCAAAAGTGCCAACACAGTTACAGTTAGTATCGTATACATCGTCGGTGGTACAAACGTTTGCATCATCACAAGGAGTACCGGGCAAGATGCTGCAATCATCGCAGAAATCCGGAATACTATCATTATCAATATCTATATTATCGTCGCCGCCTGGACAGATATCATTTGCATCGCAAACACCGTCGCTATCTGTATCGGAAAAAGTACCCGCACAGTTACAGTTAGCATCGTACATATCGTTTATTGTGCAAGGATTCGAGTCATTACAAGTTTGTCCAGCTAGATTCCCATCACAGCTGTCGCAGAAGTCTGGAGTACCATCATTGTCGCTATCTAAAGCATCGTCTCCACCAGGGCAGATATCATTTGCGTCGCAAACACCGTCGTTGTCATTATCAGCAAAAGTACCAGCGCAGTTGCAGGCTGCATCTTCTACGTCATTAATAGTGCACGCGTCACCGTCGTCACAAGCTGTTCCTGCAGTACAGCTAGTAGCAAAATTATTATAACAAAAGTTAGTTGTTTCTGTAGCTCCAAATTCTCCATTTCCGGAAATAATGACATTTCCGATATCGTCTGTCACCATGTAAGATCCATTTCCATAGCCACAACAAATACCATCTGAATATTGGTCATTGATGGTAAAGTCATAACATCCATCAGCCATGCAAATGGAAATAGTATCAGTAGCATAGGCTTCGGAGTATCCTGCGCCGCTGAATAAAACGCTTCCTGTTGAATCAGTTATTTCCCAAGAAGTTTCTCCAGGGTATTGATCAAAAGTGATAATAATATTAGTCATTGTACAGTTGGTACAAGGGATGGGATTACAGAAGTCATCGTCATCTGGGTCTAGTTGTCCGCAGAGGCCATCTTGATCATTGTCATAAGTAGGTACTCCAACGCAATTGCAGTAAGAATCAATGGCGTCATTAATAGTGCAAGGATCGTTGTCATCGCAAGGATTTCCGAATTCTGTACATTCAGGGCAGGCGGAGAGACAAGAGGCATTGTAGACATTGTTACGTATAAGGTCTCCCGGTTGTGGTCCAAAGCCTAGGTTGAAATCCATTCCAACACTATTGAGATGACAATAGCTCATGATTGTTCCACCTCCTTGAGGAATAATTATATTGGTTGAATCATAGCAAGCACCAGGAGTGCCTCCTCCGTTTGCGATGTATTGATTTCCGCAATCATCAATTTGTGTATCATTGCCATTCCAGCTACAGCTATGTGTATGCGGTGAACCTAGATTATGTCCTATCTCGTGGGCAAGAACATTGACGGTCCAAGAGTAAGAGGGCACGTCTTGATAGCTTGTGTTAATACTGCTATAGGCTGTTCTATTATTATTGCCACAAAGTACGTTAACGTAAGCTAGTCCACCACCGCCTTGATTTCCAACTAAGTGGGCTAGGTCTCCGTTAAAACTTCCGTTTAATGCAGCAGTAAATTGATCTAGATAACCACTAGTTCCAGGGCCTGTGTATGGGTCTTCTGTATCCCAAACCAAGACCTGATTCAAAGTCATATTAATAGACTCATTGGCATATAAAATGGCAACTTGACTGAATGCACCAGCAAAATAATTATAGGTAGCGGTGACATTCCCAAACTGTGCATATAAATCGTTATCAATTTCAACATACATCCTTACGCAGTTGTCTGGGTTAGGAACGATCATTTGTTGTTGCTCTTCCACTTTCTGTTTGATGTTTGCTTCTAGCTTGTCCGTGAAGCAGGAAAGAGTTGGTTTTTCTGCTAAGTCTTTTTCTTGATATAAGACGTAAGAATTAGAATTATTTACTTTTCCTAGGGTATAGGAATTTTCTCCGACATTAATGGTACCTGATATTTCATTTTTAAAAATATTGATAGCTGCGGTAGAATTTTCATAACCTTCAACAACTCCCCAATAGAAAACCCCCAAGTCACTTGCAAGTGGTTTATCTCCACTAGAAGCTGCGGTTAAAATAAAAGATTCAGTAAGTACATTTATCCTCTTTAGATCTAAGGTGTATGGTGTGGAACCTGATGAAGGAATAGTTATTTTGACTAGTTCTTTCTTGTTTTTAATTATTTCTTGATTAAAAGACAAGTCTAAATTCAGGTATTCTTTATTTCCTTTAATAGCATTATTTACTTTTTCAATTTCGTTAGAAGATTTGCTAAAAGGAGTGGAAGCGCTGATTTTAGAGAAAGCTACAGACTCCTTTTTTACCATTTTCTGTACAGCTGATTGAGCAAATAGTAAAAAAGGACTGATCGAAAAGAGTGAAAATAAGAAGTATAATTTGAGTGAAAATTTAGAAGTGTTTTTTTGTGTGTAAGGTATTTTCATAAATATTAAGTTGGTTTTTTTAAAGTAGCGATTAAATGCTGAAATGAAATTTTTATAATTATGAAGCTAGGAATGTATTGTAAATATTATTGGTCTTCTTAATGCTTAAGGAGAGGGGGAGATAGAAGATAAAGATATCGGGGTTTGATTTTAAAATCTAAAATTCACTTAGTAGATGTAGTTTTCAATTAAGCCAGTCAAGTTTATTATGCAAAAATTACTTGGGAGTAATTTTGAAAAAAAAATTGAAAACAAAAAAGGGGATAGAATCTATAGAAAGAAAGCTACAACTTCAGGCTGCAAGACTTGAATTAAGTCCAAAGTTATTGCCTTAGGCTACTTTCAAGTTTGTTGGAAAATTTTAATGGAGGTATTTGACAGGGACTTACACGTGTCTAGGGCATTAGGGCAAATTTTATGCCGACTAAATGTATGTTAAAATACAGATATTTCAATATTCTATATACTATTACTATTGTGAGTCTTTTGGATATTCTTATTGGATAAAAAGCTTTAAGAAGGAACTCCTAGTGTTGTTCTCAATTTTGACAAAATATACGCCTTTACTTAATGAAGAGAAGTTAAGTTCTAATTGATTCACTGCTGGGAAAGTAGATTTTGTTTCATTTATAATTAATCTGCCGGTCACATCATAAACACTAATAATGAGTTCATCTTTTTGAGTTGAATCGAATTTTAAATTAACGATTCCAGATTGACTTGGGTTAGGAAAGAAGATAATGTTTTTGTCCTTATCAAATTCAAGGCTGATAGTATTGCTGTATTCATAACTGCCATCGTAGTCTATCTGTTTGAGACGATAGTAGTTGGTGCCATTCTTGGGTTCTAGGTCAAGGTATTGATAGTCATTAGTAATTAGGGAATTTCCGTTTCCTTTTACTCGTCCTATTTTTGTAAAAGAGTGGCTAGGTGATTTTCTTTGAATCTCAAAATAATCATTATCAAGTTCAGTTAATGTAGCCCAATTTAATACAGCCTTGTCATCTTCTATAAAGGCTTCAAATCTTGCAAGTTCAATTGGCAAAAGTAAGTCGCAATAATTATCAATGTATGTATCGTTGTAATGTAAGTCAAGGTATTGATTTATAGCAGTAGTCATAGAGTCGATCAATATTTCTCTGGTTACAGCGTTGAATCGAATATCTTGATTTAATTCAATTTGGATGGCATCAATATCGCCGGCATTATCTCTGGAGCCATGCCGCTGAGTATTATAACCTCCATTAAAATATAGCTCTCCCACATTAGGGAAAGGATCTGATAAACTCGGTACCGAGGGGAATCCTTTTTCATCCATCAAAGTGCCAAAGCTGTCTTCGCTTCTTAGTAGTTCAGAATGGCTGTGGCTACCAATATTATCGCCAACTAGGGTTCTAATCGCACTTTCCTCAATAAAAGCAATTGTATTTAGTGTTGCATCGGAAAGACGTAATTCAGCGCCACTCAATAAGTATCCCAGCTCAATTCGCTGAATCGTATGGCTGTGACCATGTATGTCAACAAATAAACCTCGATCATAGTCCTCAATAACTTGAACTTTTGCTGAATCAATAAATTCGTGATAGCCGTACCAAGACTGTTCTACGGTAGCGTTTCCGTCAGCGGCATCATCAATGTCTCTGTTGGCATCAAACTTCGATCGATGTAGTAAGTTGATGATGACATGAGGATAGCATCCAGTTTGTTCAAAAAAGGCATCATACATTCCTTCTGCGATTGGTTTAGTCCATGCATCATTAATGTAAGAACATCCTGTGCACTCTCTGTCTGGTATTGAATCGGGTTGTAAGCTTCCTCCATGCGGTGCAGAAATGATAATGGGGAGGTTGCCAGCTCTATATTCAACGAATCCTGTAGAGTCATAGTAGATGTTTCCTGGGATATAAGGTTGTGCTGTCGCAGATTTGAAACTAAATACGAAAATAACTATTGAGCTAAAAAAGATATTTTTTGAAATAGTGGTGAGCGACATAAGTAGTAATTGCTTGGTTGTTTAAATGATCCTATGAAATCATTGTAAGGAATATTCTTTATTGGTTTCGGTATTTTGGAGTGTTGAATCCGATACTATTCGTCTGGGAATAAGATGTTAAGATACTTGACTTAATCTTCAATCTTACGAAAAAATTAAGCTTAAGTTAAGGTATTGTCTCAATAATTCTAAAATTTAGAATTCATTTATCGTTCTCTTAATATACGCGTTTGCCTTGCTGTAGCTATTTACAATGATTGATTTGGGCTTGACTTCAATGTGATTATTTATCCTTAAGAACCATCAAAAATAAAATGTTATCAAGCTCGAAATAGCTTTCCTTTTTAAAGACTAAGTCTAAGTTTTTTAGACTATAGTCAGTGTTAGAAAAAATGGGTAGAGGGAATATTAGAAACTTTAGGGTTGACATTCTATTTGAATTTGTGCCTTGAAGATACAATAGAGAAGCGTGGAGAGTCTAATCAAATTAAAAATTATTAAATATCAATAATTAATTATTTACTCGAATCGCATTTCGCAACACATCAGCATGCTCCACCTCATACCTTTAGTTCATAATAACAAAAGAACATATTTATTAACGGCTATTAGAGTTTAACTCTAAAAAAAAACTAAACGCTTATGAAAATTGAATCAATCGGCTATTATTTGCCCCCGTCAGCGAGTTTATCTGCTTTTATTGAACAGTTTCCGGAAGGATGGCAATATCCTATTCATAAAAAAGCGGGTATCGAACAGGTCAGAAAAGTAAACATTGGGGAGTATTCCCTTTCACTTGCCAAGAAAGCTGTAGAGAGATGTATGGCGACTTCTCGGTATAATATCAAAGACATCGATGTGGTGATTTGTTGCAACATTTGTAAGTATGACTTTGAAAATGAGGTAACAATTGAGCCAGCGACTTCTGTCTCAGTAGCACAACACTTTGGGTTGAAAGACGCTGAATGCTTTGATATTAACAATGCATGTGCAGGTGTTTTTACTGGCTTGTATACAGCCAAAAGTATGATCGCCTCTAAAGCTGCGAAACGTATTTTGGTGGTCAGTGGTGAGTATATTACCAAGTTAGGTGAAACCGTTTTGAAGGAAAGTGAGGGCAATTCTCAATTCTCAAAACAAGACCTAATGGCCTCGCTCACGCTAAGTGATTCGGCGGTAGCGATGATCGTAGAAGAAGGTCAAGAAGGTATTGGTTTTACCGACATTCAATTGCAAACCTACGGGGAGTACAGTCACCTTTGTACTGGTTTTCCAATGGAGAATGGCCCTGTTATGTTGACCAAATCTGCAGAGCTTGCACAACGGGCAACTGAATATTCTGCTGATCACGTGGTCAATACGATGTATCAAAATAACTGGGAAAAGGAAGAGATTCGTTTCTTGATTCCACATCAAACGGCAGAGAAGGTTATTTACAAAGCGATCATTCAAGTGAATAATCGGAAGGGTGATGTTCATTTCGATTTGGATAATACCTTGGTGAATTTGAAAAAAAGAGGAAACACCTCAACCACTACGCACTTCATTGCTTTGATGGACAAGATCCTTGAAGGTGAAATTAATGAAGGTGACAAAATCGTTTTTTCAATTAGCGCAAGTGGTATCACGGTAGGTACTGCGCTGTATGATATGGATGACTTGCCAAAGCGAATTCGTCTGGGAATGGGGGAGAAGTCTGCTCCAATCATTACTGAAAAGCCAGCAACTATTCCTGTTAATATTTCTGGAGTGGCTAATCTGCCAAATGATTATAGAGGGCGTCGAAAAACCTTTGAAATGATTTCGCCTGTGCTCAAAGAACTGTTGTCAAAAAGAAAAGAAACAGATGCCAAAATTGGATTGATTGTCTTTTCAGGAATGTATGTGACCGACCATATTTCTGAACCAGCTGTTGCTGCAATGATTTTAAAAGAAATTGGTTTGACTCCAGAAGAACAAAGCAAATACTTTAGCAGTGACCTCTTGGCATTCGATATTAAAAACGGAAGTTTGGGTACACAAAAGGCAATGGAATCTGCACAAATGATTTTGCAACACAATGAGATGGAGCAAGCTTTAGTGATTTCCTCGGAGGTAAGTCATTCGTCGATTGATTCTTTGGTTGACTTCCCTACTGAGCACTCTGCTAGTGTTTTGTTGGTGTCAAAAAATAATCGGAATGCTAAGTTTGTAATGACTGAAAGTCAACATTATAATTTTTGGGAACACATCTCCGATTACAAAGTTTGTATCACTTGGGGAAAGGGTGAGATAGGTTTGCAATCCAAGAAATGTAATTTCCTACATCAGAAATATTTGAATTGTATTGAATTGGCGGTAAACCGTTTTTTTGAAGAAACGGGAACGAGCTGGACGGATTATTCATCCATTGCGATACCTGCGATTTCAAAATTATTTAAAACTGAATTCTTCAATCAATTTTCACAAGTAGCTCTCGAAAGAGTGCTTGAGATTCCAACGAGGAAGGATGCTTTTACGGCCAATGTTCCTTTGGCATTGGAGCAGTGGAGTCAACGGAAAGATGAGTCCGATACTTTGTTGCAGATTCAGGTGGGAGCGGGGATGCAGGTGCATGTTTCTGTTTGGAAAAAATAAAGCCTATGAAATATATCGTGATAACAGGAGCTGCGTCTGGTCTGGGGCTCGCGCTTGCAGATCATGCACTCCAACAAGGATACACCGTGTTTGGAACCTACAGAAAGACAGCACCAAGTGAACAGCTTTCGGTTCAATATCCAACAACATTTTTTCCCATTCATCTGGATGTAACCAATGAAGAAATGATTGTGAAAGCAGTTGAGCAGCTTGAAAAACACTTGGATGGCGCTGCCCTTTCTGTACTGATTAACAATGCGGCATTTATCGAAGCGAAGCCTGTTGCACTGTGTAGCTCAGCCGATTTATTAAGGCATTTTAATACAAATGTAGTGGGCGTTTTCTCAATGATTAAACACTTTATGCCATTGCTGAAAAGCGATCAACAGAATGGACGGATTGTAAACATTAATTCGGTGGCAGGACAATTGCCTTTGCCGTTTCATGGTGCTTATGCTGTTTCTAAAAGTGGGCTGACGATGCTCACCAACATGCTACGACTAGAACAAATACCTGCGGAGCAAATCCAAATGTCAGATATCTGGTTGGGAAGTATGCAAACCGAAGTACATGAACGAAATGCGAAAAACGCAGAGGATCTTTCGCAAACCGACTATGCAGAATGGGCAGAAAAAATGAAGAAAAGAGTTACTGAAAACTACTCTAAAGGTTTTCTTCCATCAGTAATTGCTGAAAAAGTGTTCGACATTTTGAAAAAAGAAAAGATGCGATATAACTATTTGATTACGCAAAACAGATGGAAAGTAAAGTTGTTGCTTTTATTGGGAAATCGGCCACTTATCTATCGCTTAATTCGTGGTGCTTATTTTGGTTGACGTTAAGTGCTGGGTCAAAATTAATTTAAAAACAATTATGTCCCAGAACTTAAGCAGGTACTCAATTTAAACTATATAATAATTTCTGTGTCTTTTAAACTTATACTTCTCCAATTTCCTTCAGCAATAGCTACGGCTATTACCTTGAAAATTGGCTCGTCTAAATTCAAAATACATCAGAATTTATCCGAAAGACAAATTTGACTGCCTGCTTATTTTGTTTTTGTTTCATGTGATTTACCATATAATCACATAGGACACATAGTTTCAGACGAGTAAGCAAGGATAAATTCTATGTGATCTATGTGGCTTTATTGTGTTTCAAAATACGGTAGAAGTGCAACACCTTAGATTATACGAATAAAGGACACAACTGTATGGCGATTTTAAAGACATAACATTACGTCGCACGACATAAATTTGCGGGTTACGAGATCCGCATTAACGGCTAGCCTGAACAACCAACAGTCATTTTTATCAAAAAAAACTATTGCTATGAAAAGTATAATAAATTTCGGAATCAGACAATACGCTGCGCTTAATCTAAAAAGATGGGATGAAACAGTAAACCATCCTGAGCGTTTTCAGCAAGCAATTTTTGAAGATCTTTTGCATCTAGCGAAAGACACAGAATTTGGTAAGGAACATGGCTTTGATCAAATCAAAAGCTATGAAGAATATTGCAAAGCGGTGCCATTACGAACTTATGAAGACTTTCTTCCTTACGTCGATAAAATATTAGAAGGGAATGACAATGTTTTGTTTCCAGGACGACCAAAGTATTTTGCAAAATCTTCAGGAACTACCTCTAATATTAAGTTTTTGCCAGTATATGATACCTTTTCTAAAACTTACTCAAGAGGTGGAATGAACATATTATTTTCTTACATGAGAGAGACAAAAAATTATGATATTGTGATGGGCACTAATTTGCTTATACAAGGTTCTCCATTGCTTGATGATATCAATGGATTTAAGCTTGGACGAATGTCTGGGATCTCACATTATCTCATGCCTCAGTTGATCAAACGAAAGCAATTGCCTTCTTACGAAACCAATATCATCGCGGATTGGGAAGATAAAGTAAATCAAATTGTGGAAGAGTCAATTGGGTCTGATCTCCGAATTATTGGTGGTCTTCCGCCTTGGATTTCGATGTATTTTGATCGCTTGTCTGACAAGACTCAAAAAACATTGATTAGTGATATATTTCCGAATCTCCAACTGTATATACACGGTGGTGTAAATATAGAACCTTATCGTCAGTTGCTCAATGATAAAATTGGTAAACAGATTCACACCTTGGACACTTATACTGCTTCGGAAGGTTTTTTTGGTTTTCAAGAAAGTTTGGGATCTACGGATATGACCTTATGTACCGACAGTGGAATTTTTTACGAATTTGTAGCTCTAGATGAATACAGGAAGAATAGTGTAAATCCCAAACGTCTTAAGCTAACTGAAGTGGAAGCCAATATTGATTACGTGATTATTTTGAATACCATGTCAGGATTGTGGGGCTATGTGCTTGGTGATACGATTCGATTTACTACTTGTGGTCCTTATCGGTTTATTATTTCAGGTCGAGTCTCTCAGTTTACTTCTTTGTTTAGTGAGCACGTCATCGAGTCGGAAGTGCGTACCGCATTGGAGGCTGCGATTGAGGAGTTTGGTTTTTCAGTTCGAGCATTTACGGTCGCGCCACGTTTGCTATCTCAGAGCAGTCAGTCACATCATGAGTGGTGGATTGAGTTTGATAAAACACCTTTAGATATAGAAGCTATCCAAGATCTGATTGATGCTAAAATGTGTGCACAGAACCATTGCTATTCTGATTCAATAAAGGGGAAGGTGATTAGTCCCTTGAAGATTATTCAGGTCAAGCCAAAAGGTTTTGAGCGTTGTTTCTTAGAAGATGGAAAGATTGATGGTCAGAATAAGATTCCAGTGTTGGCGAATGATCGGGTCTTGGTGGAGCGCTTGGAGGATTTTTGTTTGGAGTAGTTTGAATAATTGTAGGTGCATGGTTTTTTTTAAAGCCATACACCTACTTTTTTATTTCAATTTTAAAATCCTTTTACAATTTTTGTTCTATAAATAATGTCTCCAACTTTAATTCGAACAAAATAAATACCGGCTGACGATTCGATTCCATGACTAGTTCTGCCATCCCAGTTTATGCTCCAATTAGAAAGTCCGTTTCCGATGAGTTGATTTTGATAAATTACTTTCCCACTAATATCTACAATTTCAATTGTTATCAATTCATTGCTTAGATGAGTTGGAATAGTGAAAATAAATTCAACTTTATTATAAAAAGGGTTAGGAATGACCTTTATTTTTTTACCTAAATCTTCACTTGGAGTGTGTTCAGAAACGGTAGTACCTCCGCCAGAGTTGTCTTCAAAACTAGTAAAAGGAGAGATCACACCATAGCACAAACTAATGTTGGAAATACTGTCTTCCAGTAATTGAGCTTCTGCAGAATTAGGCGCTTGCGCAAAAAACTCAAAGTATAAACTTTCCATTTTCCGTTTGGCCCAAAGCCTTGGCAAAAATTGAAGAACTGAATCTGATTCTCCCGATAAATCGATTCCATAATCATAGGTCACATCCTCTCCAAAGGCAGTACCTCCAAAATGAACGTCTACACTATCTGCTTGCTGGTATCGACCTACAACAATTAGTTGTTGCCCTTTGAATAAATTAGGTAAAGGATTGGGATAGGTCTCTGTGACTAAATTAGGATCGAAAAACATCTCTGTGTTTAATAAAACTGGATTTTGAATGGTCAAATAAAAGGTTGAAATGGCTTCCAGTAATTCTTCTGAACCAAGAAATTCAGAGAGGCCATTATTCTGTAAAGCAATTAAGGTTAATAATTGTTGATTTGCACCAGCTCCGATACCAAAAGTAAAAATACTTAGGTCTTCCACTTCATTGTCATTCACTAAAATATTAATGTGATTGAGAATTCCTGGGGTGTCGGTAATACCAGCACTTGCTTGACCATCTGTAAAAAAAATAATAATTTTCGCTTTC
Source organism: uncultured Saprospiraceae bacterium (assembly GCA_937921775.1). GTDB lineage: Bacteria > Bacteroidota > Bacteroidia > Chitinophagales > Saprospiraceae > CALGLS01. Next base: position 5,039 of record CAKZUK010000090.1, on the reverse strand, counting down.
TCAGGATCACTATTTTGAAAATCAGGAATTGCTTCCGAAAATGCACCAGAGATGTTGGTAGAAGTTTCAGCATTCAGATTGCTGATAAAGGCCAATGCGTTTGTTTGTGTCGTTGCGGTAAACGGAACATGGTTGGGGCTAAACGAGTTAATGGTAGAATTAAAAGAAATGATATTGAAGTCATCTCCTTCATTTAAATTATTGGTAATAAAACTTGCAGCATCTCTTGCCTGTTGCATTTTATTGCCACTCATGCTTCCAGAATTATCAATAATCAAAGTGAAAATTTTATCAATCACTTCCGTGTTTTCACTAGGGTCCGGTTCAACAATAAAGGCCATATAACCTTCTCCGTATTCGTCACAACTTAAAAGCGTATCAGATATAAATGTTGAGAAAGAAAAAAGTCCCAATTCATTTGCATTGAGTTCGTATTGTACATTGATGTCTTGATTAGGAACGAAATTATTTTCTGAATAAATAAGGCTTGCCTCATTTCCATTATTGGTAATAGTTGCATTACTAAAATTGGAAAGTTCGATCCAATCTATGGTTCTATCTGAAAATAAGTTTACTTCTAAGCTGAAATTATCCAGAGATTCAGATTGAATTTCAGTAAAATTATTTTTATGAAAAAATTCAACGATCCCAAAAGAGTAGGGAAGTAGGTCAACATAGGTAAGCTCAAAAATAATAGTAGAGTCTGCAATTACTTCTTGGTCTAGATTGAAATAAAGTGGGTAGTCTCCTAAATAATCAATTACAGGTCCGCTGTTGGATCCACCACCTCCACCGCCACCTGGAATTATGGTGTCTTGGGGCGAAGGTGAAAAATCAGCAGTAAACCATTGGTCATTATTGAACCAACGCAAACTAAGTGCGCTACCAGTTTCAGTCATTGGAAATGCAAATTTAAGGGTTGTGTTTTCTCCAGTGTTATTGTGGAAGGATTGTGTTATACTAACGGTGGCAATCTGATTGTTGATATCCACATTGATATTGGAATTAGTCAAAGGCAGATAAATTTCGTTGTCTAGGTCAATTATGCATATACCATTGGCTTGTACATTTTGGAATAGGTATAGAAATGCTATTAGCAAGGTGAGTGCTTGTTTCATTGTTGGAAGTTTTGTTAGTTAATAGTTGTCGATTTCAATATAGTTGATCGGTCAACGAAAAACAGAAGAATGAAAATGATATGACAAGCGGTTTACATTCTTTTGGATGGCTAAGTGAGGTATATGCAAGGAGGCTGTCATTTGAGAAAATGTAAATTGTAGTGGAAGTGAAAAATGCTTAGTTAACGAAATAACTAAGCATTTTGATTTATTTATTTTCTTTTTATCTGACTAGTAATCGTAGGATCGACAATCTTATCATCCTCCGCTAAGAGAAAGGCCTTGCTCAAAACGATTGACAAACCTTTATCTCCTTCAAAAGGAATGAATAATTTTTCCGTAGTATTTTCAGAAGACCGTGCTGCTACGATGCATAAATATTGATCATTAGGTTCCATCAATATATTGCCACTGCCAATGTGAATTTTATAATCTCTAATCTGACCTTTTACTCTTAAAAATTTCCCATCAATTGATGTTTTGTCTCGGATCTTTTTTAATCGAGGAAGCAAGGATTCTAAAATAGTTTTTCTTGTTTTTGCTATTTCTGTCAAGTCACCAAAAGAATACAAATTCCAGTAATCTCGATTGGTTTGTCGTTCGCCATTATTGTCCATCCATTGTGGGTCATTTCCAACACTACAAACTCCAACAAACATATCGACGTCACGCATGATTTCAGTAAAGACTATTTTTGGAACATTCACAAGGTCCATTGCTTGCTCTCCTCCCTGCTTAAATTTTACTTGATCGGTAGAAATATAATTCCAAATTCCAGTCTCATTCCAGCTTTCATCTTGATTGAGCTCATCGATCCAAAATTCTGCTGTTATGTTAAATTCCGCTAAGTATTTTCGGCAAATTTCATTATCTCTACCATCGTCATAAGCCCCCATGAGCGCATACTTCCAGCCTCTTAGATTTGCCAAAGAACTAAATTGATGTTGCTTTAAAATATGACTCGCCATTCGATTAGAGTAGGATCTTGTGTTTACCTCTGCAGCTGTCAGAATATAGATTTCTCTAAAAGCTTGTTTCATAGGTTGCTTCCACTCTAATTCCATCATTTTGTTTCTCCATGCAATGATGCTTGCCTCGTCAGCATTGACGGGGTGCCATAGTTTGACGGAACATGTTTGATCAATCCATTCGATTATTTGATCTTCTTTGGAATACCACTTTCCATTTATGAAAATCGCATTTTCAAATTTATCATCTTTACTAAAAGTCCAAATTAATTTCTTTGCGATTGGTGCAACGAGACCATGATTGAGGTAGTATTTTTGAAAAGAAGGGAAGTCCCATGTTCTGTCTAGTATAAATTGGTTGTCAATCCTTTGTTTCTGAGCGCTATACACTTTTTGAATTTCCTTTACTTTCTTTCGAATTTCTTTTAGCTTTTTACTGAGAACGGTACTGTTTTTTACAATACTAGGAACAGTCTTCATGGCCTTACCATCTGGCTTTGTCCATTGTTGACTTACTTTTCTAGCTTCGATGGATATCTTGAGTTGGTAATCATCAAATGATATTGTTTGCTCTCCATTGGTGAGATTGAAATCGGGAACTGCCATTTCTTTTAGTTCTTCAACCGAGACATTGTATTTTTCTGCACCAGAAATTAAGTGATTATCAATGGCTCGCTTTACATTATTTTGTCGGACTTTGAGCTTGAGTCGAGATAAAGCACCTAGTCCATCTTTCCCTCTCATGTTTCCTAATACGTATACACAGGCATTGCCAAGGGCAGCCGCCGCAGGACCTTTTTGCGGAATTTTAGTGTATGATTTTTCACAGAGTTTGCTAAGTAGTCGGATACTTTCTTTGTCAGAAAAACGATCCATAGTCCATACGATTCCTTTGATGAAAATTTGGCTGGGGCTACAGAGAAATGTTGCTTCCGTATAACTGCGTGTATCGCCGTGACGATATTGGTAGCTTATTGTCTGCTCGGTAATACCTTGTTGGATTGGAATGCTAATAATTTGATGTACGATTTTTCTATAAGACTCAAGGCCAATGTTGTCTTGTAGCTTTGAAGCTTCGGTAGTGAATTTATTTGTTGGTTTTCCACCAGAGACTGAAGAAGCTAGAGTGAAAATCTGATCAAATGATGCTTTGTTATTTGTAATGGAGTTAATAATATGATTTACTTCATTGCCAATGTCTTCGGTTTTTAGACTAAAAGGGGGTAGTTCACCTTCTTTTGCTAAGAGGGCGTTCAACTTTTTTACAGCTTTTTTGAGGTCACTTCCATAGTATTGGAACTGTGTTTCTGTCTGAAATTCTGGCCAATTTATTAGTTCATTAACAAAGGCAATTAGTTTTTCTGATGGATCATTGTTTTTTAAATAATACTCTATTTGTCTAATTGCAAAATTAATGGGAAATTGGTTAAACCCAAAGCTATGGTTTTTATGCGTTTTGATTTGAGTTGAACAGTTTTTATAGTTTTGAAATAATTCAATCCATTCTTCTTCCGTATAGTTTAATTTCCGTTTTAGTAAACCACCTTGAATCGTTTCTGCAATTTTTCTTAGAAGCAGTGATTTGTTATTTCCAATTCCCTTGCTCAGAAATGCTTTTGAAAAATGGAGTATCAAATCAGTGAGATTGTTAATGATCTGCTTTTGTTCATTAAAGTCTAATTTTTTTAGCTGTTCATATTCCTCCACACCAGATAATTCGATGACACTATAGATGTGTGTAACCTTGTTGTTAATTTTGTTTAGTATTTTTGTTAATTCTGGATGTGGAGTGGCAAGCTTTTTTTCTTTCCTAAAATAATGTAACATATGCTCAGATTTTAGCCACCAACGAGTGGTGTAAGTTTAACAAATGATATTTGAGTTGATTCGTCAATCAGAAATCTTTGGTCCAATTCTTCGATTTGCTCATCATCTACGAGGATGAAGAAGCCGTTTTTCTGGAAAGCCTCTAAAGCTACGTAGACTTGTTTTTCTGGATCTATTCTAGTCTTGTTTTTTTTATTCAATCTTTTTTCTAGGTCAGTGGGGAGTACCAGACCTTTTATATAGCTACCTAGATCTTTTTCATAGCGCACAACTTCAGCTTGTATTCGAGCTTCAATTAATTCTTTTACAGTAATGTACTCCGATTCGAATTGTAAGGCGATTTCGTTTAGTATTTGGCCGGCGGCGGTCTCGTCTTTGATGGTTAATGTTTTCATATAAATAGATTACTTTTTTTGTATTGAGTTTAGCTTATTAATTTTTATTTCACCTTTTCCTAGGGCAATAGTTATTCTAATTCACAAAATTTCTCAAACAATCTAGGGGCAATTGCTTTCATGGTTTTTGGATCTTCTTCCTGCCAGTTGAATTCTATATTGGGATATGCCCCTTCACGTGTTTTGAATTGTTCGTAATCAATATAATCATAGAGTTCTTTGCCTGTCGTTTGTTTAAAGGCTTTAAGTGCTACATACCAAAAGGACTCAAATTCAAGTTCATCCATATCTTCAGAGAGTACATCAATTAAGGTATCTGGATTATCCAATGCCTGATAGTATGTTTCCTTTCCTCTTGAGATCATCCAATTTCTAAAATACTCGAATCCATCATCAGAGCATCCTCCATTTATGATATAAGCGGCGCACCATAATTCAGAACGGTAAGAATCGTAAAGTAACTTATCAGTTCTTAAGCGGAACCCTATGATCTCTTTAGGAGATAGTTTAACAATTTGTTTTACCAGAGATGCTTCTTGTTGATCTTCCTTCTCCGTGTCCTTTAATGAGATAGATACAATTTCCCAGAACTTATTTTCATTTAAAGGTTCTGAGCATTTTTCAAGCTTTGAAATATCTAAGTTCTTCATGTTTGATGGTGGTTTTTTGATTTTTATTAAAAGCGTTTTTACTATTGAGTGTAGAGGAATTAATATCATTTCAAAAAAAAA
>CAKZUK010000089.1 GCA_937921775.1 uncultured Saprospiraceae bacterium | reverse complement strand
TACATCAATTCCGTAGGTAACATTAGGTGGAAGGTCGATCCCTTACCTAAAACAGAGTCAATCCAAATATCTCCTTTATACTGATTCACGATTTTTTTACATATAGCAAGGCCGATTCCCGTACCTTCATAAGTTCCTTTTCCGTGTAGTCGTTCGAACATTTCAAAAATCTTTTCTTTATATTCTTCCGCTATTCCTATACCATTATCCTTTATTTGAAAATGTAGCCCTTTTTCTTCTTTTTGAAAGGTAATTTCTACCCTTGGATTTTCACTGCTGTTATACTTCAAACCATTACAGATTAGATTTTGAAACAATTGTTTCATCCAAGTTGAGTCTGCAAATAAATCAGGTAAATCAGAACCAATAATTTGAGCTTCTTTTAATTGCTCATTCATGCCTATCTCGCTTGCAACACCAGCTACAATTTCATTAAGAGACACTTTCTCTTTCATTGGCTCATAAGAATTGCTTTTTGAATACTCCAAAATATCTTCAATTAAGTTATTCATCTGCTTGGCATTATCCGACATAATTTTCAAGAACTCTTTTCCCTCCTCTGGCAAATTAGCACCATACTTTAGCTTAATTAAGCCAGCAAAACTAACGATACTTCTTAATGGAGATTTCAAGTCATGGGATGCTATAGATGCAAAGCGATCCAACTGTTCATTAGAGTCCTGTAAACCCCTATTGGATTCTTCCAATTGATGTTTAACCTTACGATATCCAATCTGAAAACTTTGAACAATATAAACGAAAAGCACCATTACTAAACTGTAACTAAGCAATTTAAATACAACAACAGTATTCTCCGATATATTATGATTAAATGGAATTCCGAATAACTCAGCTACAACTATAGATAGGAAACAGGTGGCACTCATTCCAACCCAAAAATAACCTTGTTTATGTGGTAAGCTCAAAATTGAAACTGGGGCAACAATCAGCATCCAAACTAAAAAAGGAGAATGAATCCCCCCCGTTTGAGTTACCATAGCTGTAAAAACAAAGAGCGCACAAGCTGCAAAATAGTTAGCGATAGTTGAAGTCTTTTTACTAAAGTAAACAATAAATAAAAAGAAAAAAGCCATCACTGCAGATAATGCCATGATTGTAGCTCCTGGGTAAAAACCTTGCATTATAAAAAATGGAATCAAACAAGTCACAATGACTAATGCCCATAGGTTTACTTTCAAGATCATTTTAACACTATTGTATGCAATTTTTTGCTCCTTATAGTGGTCCGGTATAAAATATTCTATAACATTCATCTTACTAATCAATTTTTTATAAATTGATACAAAAGATGTTCCCTTTTAGCTTCATATTACAAAACCCAACAATGCATTACCGGATTAGTGTTACACATTCCTCCTTTATTACGCCTAAGCCGCTGTCTATTAAGTATTAGGTAACAGACTTATAAATATTGAAGTCAGTGAGAAACTGTGCATTATAAGTTAGAACTTAAACTTATACTTAAAAAATAGTCCAAATAACAAATACGTGCACTTTATATTAAAAAAATATTTCCCGTCACAAATTTTCTATTTTTTCAATTTTATTACTTTTTCAAGCCACATATTTCGTTCGTTTTATATTGCTAGAATGTATATTCCTGCTGCTAAGTCTTCCAAATTTAACTTGTGATCTTATGAAATAATTCGAAAATACAACACTTTTCCGGAGAGATTTTTAAGCCTAATTTCAGCTGTTGCCATGCCATTTAGATCAATTTGTAGTTCTCCAGTCGTAGGGTTTGGAAATATTTTCGGTCTCAATACATCTAAACTTGTTGTACTGATAATCAAATCCTCTCCATCGCAATCTTCATCAATTCCATTATTAGGAATTTCCATAGCCGCATCATTAGATCACATAAAACCATATCACGAAAGTACATTGTTTCTCATCATATACAGGTCATAATACTTCTTATCTCATTTTAACAGATCCATAGAATTACTACTCCAAGCCCATAACTATCGCCAAACCAAGGATAAAAACTACCCAAAACAGGTTATTCCAATTCAATTTTATCCATATTTTTTGCAAAATAATATCATTTTCTCACCCTAGAGAAGAATATAATCCCCCCTTTAAATACTATTTCGTATCTTGTAAAAGCGCGTAAACATGAACAATCTGATGACACAAAATAAACTCCGAAAATACCTGCTATATACGATAGCCTCCACTTTTAGCTATATCATTTTCACTTTCTTAATGGATAGGATTATGGCTAATCCAATTGATTATCTCCAACTTTTGTTGAAGGGAATTACATTTGGTATACTTATCTCGTTTTTCCTCACTAGTCGCTATTTCAGGTTCCGAGCATAATAAATCAAGCAAAATCATATCTTAGCATCTAATAAAAACTTATGCTATAATATGACAAAATCAACACCTACACTTAAAGTAAATTACGTTCGGAAACAATTTCCAGCCCTTAAAAAGAACTTTGTTTTTATGGACAATGCCGGTGGCTCACAGACACTTGGCCGAGTAATGAATCGAATTACTCATTATCTTACAAACTACGATGTCCAACTTGGCGCCTCTTACCAAGTCTCTTCCGATGCCGGTAAAGCCCTTAAAGATACGCACAAAACTTTGGCAAAATTTATCAACGCCAAACGAACCGAAGAGGTCGTGATAGGCCCCTCCACTACTATGCTATTTCGTATTCTCAGTTTGACGATTAGTAAACAATGGAAAAAAGGAGACGAAGTCATCGTTTCTAACTCTGATCATGAAGCCAATGTATCTTGTTGGACAGATTTGAAAAAACAAGGGATCAAAATCAAAGTTTGGAAAGTCAATAAGAAGACGCTTAAATTTGACATAACTGATTTAGAAAAATTACTCTCTAAGAAGACAAAGTTAGTGACCATGGTCCATACTTCTAACGTCTTAGGTACCATCAATCCCATCAAAGCCATTGCGAAAGTAGTACATAAGGCTGGTGCACTTCTAGCAGTTGATGGTGTTGCCTTTGCCCCCCATCGCTTGGTTGATGTTCAAAAATTGGATGTCGACTTTTATGTTTTTAGTTGGTACAAAGTTTATGCCCCTCACCAAGCTGTCATGTATGGTAAATTAGATGAACTCAAAAAACTAGATACCATCAATCATTACTTCATTGGTAAAGATGTAATTCCTTACAAACTACAACCGGGTAATTTTAATTTTGAATTGACTTATAGTCTCGCAGGTGTTCCTGATTATTTGGAAGATCTTTACGACCTCCACTATCCCAACACTAAAGCCAGTAGCCGCAAGAAATTTCAAAAAAGTTTTGAACTCATTGAAGATTATGAAGCGGTTCTTGCCGAAATACTTTTAGACTTTCTACGCAATCATCCCAATGTCCGAATCATTGGCGATCCATCTTCCGATAAAAACCTGAGAGTTCCGACCATTGCATTTGTACACAATAAACTGAAAAGTTCTGCCATCGTTGCCAAGGTAGATAAAAAAGGAATTGGTATTCGGTTCGGAGACTTTTATGCCCGTCAATTGATCAATGACTTGAAACTAACAAAGCACAACGGAGTGGTTCGTGTAAGCTTAGTACATTATAATACACCGAAAGAAGTAAAAGCATTGATTGAAGCTTTTAAAGAAATTTTATAATTTATAGACCGAAGCCCGAGCTTGTCTGTCCATCAGCTGGGCTTGGGCTTTCTTCTTGTATAAAACCTAGGCAAACAGTTCCCCTATTCTAAAAAAACAAAAAATTATGTCATCACCTTTTTTGGGATTAAGAACCTGTATCTACAAAGTAAATGACCTTAAGGCTGCAAAAGAATGGTACGCAAAGGTCTTTAAAACAGAACCCTATTTTGACGAACCATTTTATGTTGGATTCAACATAGGTGGTTTTGAATTAGGGCTTATGCCAAAAGAATCTCCCAATGAAAAGGCTGAAAACATACATGTACTTTGGGGTGTGGAAGATGTGGGCACTGTATTCCAAATGCTACTTGAGCACGGTGCCACTGCCTTAGAGCAACCAGCAAATGTGGGTGGCGAATTGGTAGTCGCAACGGTAAAAGATCCTTGGGGCAATGTTCTGGGAATTATTTACAATCCTTATTTTAAAATTGACAAATAGTAAGTAAAAAATTCCGTTGAAATATTATTTTTGCATAAGTAATGTACGGAAATTGTGTTTACAATAGATTGAGATGAATTTTGGATTTTAATGAACGTTTTTTCAAGGTAATAGCCTAGCTATTGCCGTAGGGAAAAGGTGAAATAAAAATTCAAAAGGTGCTCCATCTAATAGTAAATTTAATTCTGTACATTACTTATAAATAATCAAACGAATTAATTAACATAAACAACTCAAAATTTATGACATTATTAAAAAATAGCTTTTTGCTTTTATTCGCTTGCTCAATTCTTTTCCTTTGCGCTTGTAAAAAAGATTGTTCTGCTCCTATCATCGAAGAAAATATTGTAGGAATTTGGGAAGAATCTTCTAGTGGGGAACAAGTTGAGTTTAAAGCAGATGGTACCTTTATTGATGAAAATGACATCTTCATTTCACTCAACACTCCGAGTAGTAAATCCTATGAAATTGTAGGAAGTATAATTAAATTCAGTGCATCTGCAATTGGTGGATCCAACACTGGTTCTGGTGAATTAACGGTAATAGGAAATAAATGTGATGAAATCAAACTGAGTGTTATTGGACAAGTATCTACACTTAGCAGACAGTGAAAATAATTTATTAGCTGAAGACTTAGTTTCCCATTAAATAGCTTAGGGCTTGTTTTAAAATAATCGAAACCTAAGCAAAGAAAATCAATATAAATAGTACTTTTGCGTTTCATTCATCAAACCATTTAATTAAATAAAAATTTGAAAATTATGACTTTATTAAAAAATAGCTTTTTGCTTTTGTTTGCTTGCTCAATTCTTTTCCTTACTTCTTGTAAAGATGACGACTGTACTGCTCCTATCATTGATGAAAATATAGTAGGTACTTGGCAAGAATCTTTCAGCGGAGACGAAGTTGAATTCAAAGCGGACGGAACTTTGATTGACGAGAACGATGCCTTGGTTGGTGTTGGTGATGCTAGCACAAAAACTTACGCCATTGTTGGAAATGGAATTGACATCTCTGCAACTGAAGTTGGTGGTGGAAGTTCAGCTACGTTCACTTTTTCAATAGAAGGAAACGAATGCGATGAAATTAAACTCGGTGTCCTTGGATTTACATCTACCTTAACTAGACAATAATCTTATTTCTATTAATTAGGTTAAAATATTCTGCCGATTCAAGCATTGACTTGAATCGGCTTTTTTTATCTTGTAGCTATGAAAAACCAATTCCTTTTCCTCCTCCTACTTTTTATTTTTTCTTGCCAATCAAAAAATGAAGTTCCACCCCCTGCATTCAAATCAATATCCATTCAAACCACTCCTGTCAATGCTAGCATTCGCGCGCTAGAAGTTATTGATGATCAAACCATTTGGTTTGCAGGATCAAACGGTTATTATGGCTATAGCCAAAACGCAGGTTCGAGCTGGCAAATTGATAGTCTAAAAACAGACTCCATCACACCACATTTCAGAGCCATTGCACATACAAGTAATGCCGTTTTTCTATTGAGCATTGAGTCTCCTGCCCTACTTTACAAAACTACAGACATGGGGAAAAACTGGGATATCGTTTACCGCGAGAATCATCCAAAGGCTTTTTACGATGCTATGGTTTTTTGGGATGACAAGGAAGGTATTGCGATGGGTGATCCTACAGATGAATGCCTCTCCGTCATCATTACGCGAGACGGTGGAAGTAACTGGGAAAAACTACCTTGCAATCTTTTGCCAAAAGCAGCAGAAGGTGAAGCAGCTTTTGCCGCTAGCAATTCCAACATTGCTGTATATGGTCAGCATGCATGGATAGTTAGCGGAGGCAAAAAAGCGCGCGTTTTTCATAGCGCTGATCGAGGAAAAAGCTGGGAAGTTTTTGACACACCGATTGTTCATGGTGCTCAAATGACGGGTATCTTTTCTGTTGATTTTAAAAATGATAAAAATGGAATCATCTTTGGCGGTGATTGGGAAAATCAAGATAACAATGTCAAAAATAAAGCGATCACTTCCGATGGTGGCAAAACTTGGCAATTGCTCGACGCAGCTGATTCTCCAGGCTATAGATCTTGTGTTCGTTATCTTCCAAATAGCAAAACTTCAGAAATTCTTGCCCTTGGTATGCCCGGAATATCCTACTCTCCTGATGGTGGACAAGAATGGAAATCTTTATCTGATGAGCCATTTTACACGCTTCGCTTTGGCAGCAAAAGAGGAATCGCTTGGTTAGCTGGAAATAAAAAAATTGCTAAACTCACTTTAAGTACAACTGCTAAAACCTCTGATTCAACTTCGTTGACATCAACAGCTACCTTGTCTACAAAAACCGGAAAAGTGGATAATCATCTTTCAAACGATCAGTTTCAAAAAATAATTTCCAACAACAAACTTACTGGCTCTATTTTAATTTATGATTCTAAAAATAAGATCTTTCACAGTAATGATTTTGAAAGAGCTAATAAGGGTTTCATACCAGCTTCTACCTTTAAAATTCCGAATTCTATTATTGCATTAGAAACGGGCATCGTTAAGGATCGCAATACCATCCTAAAATGGAATGGCGAACAACATTGGCAAGATGTCTGGGAAAAAGATATGACCTTTCAAGAAGCAATCAAAGTTTCTTGCGTTCCCTGCTATCAAGAAATTGCTAGAAAAATTGGTCCAGAACAGATGCGTCAACAACTTAAGAGAATTACCTATCCCGATATGGTTTTTGACCAAACTTCTATTGACCAATTTTGGCTAGAGGGCACATCTAAGATCACTCAATTTCAACAAATAGAATTTTTAAACAAACTATTTAATAAGAAACTACCCATTGAAGCACGCAGCACCAACATTATGAAAAAGATGTTATTCCTCCACGAGCATCCTAAATATACCTTGTCTGGCAAAACCGGTTGGGCGGTAATTGCTACGCAAAATATTGGTTGGTTTGTTGCTCATGCAAAAACGAAAGACAATCAATATATAATTGCAACAAATATTGAACCTGGCGAGGGATTTGACATGAAGGATTTTGGTAAAATTCGAGCAATGATTTCTAAAGAGGCTTTGGAATTAATACTCGAAGATTAAATAACCTATTTCTCCATATTCCTGTGATGCTTCTGTGATACTTCAGGCTTATCTTTGTCACCGTAAGCTATTTAAACACATTGCAATTCCACCTTTATGAAAAATACAATCGCAAGCTTAAGCTTCATCTTGATCATCTTCCAATCTTGCTTCGCGCAAAATATGGACAGTAAACTGATCAAACAATCTGAAGAACTTGGTCAGGTCAACTGGCACAGAAACTACAACGAAGCTATCACACTTTCTGCAAAAGAAAATAAACCCGTTTTTCTATTTTTCCAAGAAGTCCCAGGTTGTTCCACTTGTCGAAATTATGGCCACAAGGTCATGAGTCATCCACTTATCGTTGAAGCCATTTCACAGTGCTATCAATGTAGATATCATGATGGCTTGGAGGGCTTTTCATAGTTAATAAATTGCTTTGATAGCTGCGGCTGAAATTGCAATTTCTTTCCTTATCTTCGCGCTATGCAAAGCAAGCATTGGGTAAAGCTGATTGTCGTATTATTTATCTTGGTAGATTTAGCCTTTTCGTTTGGTCAATACTATGGCAAACCATTAGATGGAGATATGGCCAGCATCATCGTGCCTGCCGAACATTTGGGGGCCGTCTTGGATGACCCCTTTGGTTTTCAAATTCTAAGAACAGGAGAAGGCCACGCGGCATCTAATCGATACGTTGCACATAAAATCTTAATCGTATTCTTTGAGAATACTACTGCCTTTTTTCGAAACGTCACTTCCCCAATAAACGCCATCTATCTGACCAAGGCTCTTTTCCTTTGGCTCACCCACTTATTGCTTTTATTGGTAATCTCTAGGTTTATTGGCCGGCAGTTCAGATTGGATAAGTATGCATTTATTTGGGCGGCAGTTTTCATTATTCCACTCTTTCAATCGAATGGATATCATGTTCATATGGGATTGGTTTCAGGGGCCGTTTCCTATGCTTCTGCTTATGCCTTTCCGATGGGCCTCCTACTCTATTTCTTTTATCCATTTTTTAGAAAACTAGAAGAGACTGAATACAATGTTTCTATTTTTAGGAAAATCATTTCCTTACCGCTTATTATTCTACTCGCGTTCAATGGTCCGATCATTCCTCCCGTTGGTATTATTATCAGTGCCTTAATTTTGTTGTTTTATTTTTATAAAAATTTCATTTCAAAAGAGAACAAAAGCATTGCTACTTTTTTAAACACAAGTATCTTTTTTTCAGCGACCTTTATTCTCATTAGTTGCTACTCATTTTATATTGGCACTTTCAATGCAGAAAATGCGAAGCCTTTGCCTCTTGGCGACAGATACCTCGCTATGATTGGAAATGTTTTTCCTTTTATAACACAGAAATTAGGTTTACCAATTCTAATCGTTAGTATCATTATCAATACCATATTGCTCAACAAGAAAAAGGCAATTGACAATACATCCCGAATTACCAATCAACTCAAGTGGATACTCGCTTTCGCTATCATCTATCTCCTATTGTTGCCACTAGGCGGCTATCGTTCTTATCGATCAGGGATTATTCGACATGATACATTTATACCGATTGCGATTGCTTTGATTTACTACTTCGGCTTAAGTACCAACTATTTGTGGACTCGAGTTTCATTGATTAATAAAAATGCCTACCGCCTCTTTGTCATTGCCATTTTACTGATCTATACTTTTGCAGATAAAGCTCAATTCGATAAGAACGCTTGTGAAAAAAAAGGACTCTACCAACTCGCAAACGCTAAAGAAAATCCAACTAAACTTTCTAATAACTGCACTGTTTTAAGTTGGGAAAACATAAGTGATCCAACTTATTCTAAGCTTAATGCGCAACTTTTACAGAGATGGATGGTTACAGAGGATACCGTTCTTTATTATCAAAAATAAGTGCTCAAAACGTCGGCTGCCACCAAATTTCAGGCAATTTGATATCTAAATAATTAGTTATCTTTACCAAACATTTAAAATACAAATTCATGAAAAAAATATTACTCCTATTACTTTGCACTCAAATCAGCTTCAGCTTGTTTGCACAAACAACCAATGCCTCTTTCGATTACGATGGTATCGAACGAACTTATCAGTACTTCTTACCTCCCAATTACACAGCAGGTAATGAACTACCATTGGTCATCAACCTGCACGGCATCACTTCTAACGCAGCCCAACAAAGCTTTTATTCAGGTTTTACTGCAGTAGCTGACACGGCAAACTTTATTCTTTGTCATCCTGATGGAACAGACATCGTTGGAGGTACTGGAAAGCAATGGAATGTAAACTTCCCATTTAGCCCCAACACAACCGATGATGTTGGATTCATTAATGCTTTGATAGATACACTTCATGCTCAATTCGATATTAATCTAGACAAAGTATACGTTACTGGAATGTCAAACGGTGGATACATGGCTTACAAATTAGCTTGCGAGTTAACTGATAAAATTACTGCGATTGCATCTGTTACTGGCAGTATGGTTCCGGTAGAAGCAATGGATTGCAATCCAAGCAGCACTATTCCTGTTTTACAAATCCATGGAACAGCTGACCCTACCGTTGCATACAATGGTTCTGATTTTGGCATTCCAATCGAAGATTTAGTAGCTCAGTGGGTTGCTCACAATCAATGTACGACGACACCAGAGATATTTGCATTTCCTGATATCGACACGGATGACATGTGTACAGTCGAACGTATCGCTTATAACGATTGTGATACGGACCGAAAAGTACATTTTTACAAAATAGATGGTGGTGAACATACTTGGCCGGGGGCCTTTTTAAATATTGGTGTTACGAATCAGGACATTAATGCTAGTGTTGAGATTTGGAATTTTTTCAATCAATATGGTATAGATATCCCAGCTTCAAATAAAAAAGTTGATTTCCAATCTGATGATATTAACATTAGTCCAAACCCATTTTTGGATAAAGTACAGATCAAAGCAAATGAAGCAATCATTAACACGGTTCGAATTACCAATACTTTGGGCCAGTTGGTTTATCAAAAAAACAATATCAACCATACTGAATCTGAGCTTCAAATTGGAGACTTGCAAACTGGTGTTTATATTGTTATTTTGGAAACTTCAAAGGGTATTTATAGCGAAACCTTGGTAAAGCAGTAGAAAATTAGCGATTTCAATCGCAGTGGTTATTTCAATTTTCACTCGATCGCAAATGTTTCAGTTGCAGTTAAACTTGCAACTGAAACATTCTTTTTCAAGCAAGCAAATTCCTATTCTTTTTTATTCAGCTATTTCCTAAGGCAGACCATATACTTCTCCATCTCCCAAAGGTCATTACAAAAACACCATCTAATGGACATCAACTCCATTAAAAACATAAAGAGTTTCAAATCATTAGCACAGGAAAAACTCCATCCCGAGCTCTACGAATATCTTGTCGGTGGAGCTGATGATCTTCGTACTTTTCGAAGAAATATAGACGCCTGGTCGCATTATCAAATCCGCCCACGAAGATTGGTAGATGTGAGCAAAGTCGACACCAGTGCTGAGTTGTTTGGTCAAAAGGTGAAAGCTCCAATTGTGCTCGCTCCCATCGGCATACTCGGCATGTTTCATCCAGAAGGTGCAAGCGGCAGTACAAAAGCAGCAAAGAACAAAGGCTTGGCAGCCATCACATCTACTGTTACCAATCAATCTTATCAAACCATTGTAGCAAGTTCGAATTATAATCCTTGGTTTCAACTCTACCCTACTACCAATATCAGTGCTAGGAACACTTTGGTGAAACGTGCAGAAGAAAATGCTTGCAAGGTTTTAGTTTGGACCATCGACGTACCTGTAATTGGTAATCGGGAAAGGCATGCAAAAATGCTGGTAGACAATGTACACGGCCGTTCGGCCAACATGGGTAACCTGCATGACTTGATTGGTCCTGACGACTCTTTTCATAGTCCATCCATGACTTGGGAGTTTTTAGATTGGCTTAAGCAAAATACCAAAATGCAGATTATTCTCAAAGGGATCATGACGCATGAAGATGCTCGAATTGCAGTAGACCGTGGTGCAGATGGAATCATCATCTCAAATCACGGAGGGCGACAATTGGAAAGTGACTTGTCGACTATTGAATGTCTGGAAGAAGTAATCAATGAGGTAAATGGCAAGATCCCTGTGCTTATTGATGGTGGTATTCGCAGAGGAACAGACATTTTCAAAGCATTGGCGCTTGGCGCAACAGCTGTGTGTATCGGTCGCCCTTATGTGTATGGGCTCGCTGTGGCAGGACAAAAGGGAGTGGAACGAATACTGGATATATTGACGGAGGAATTAGAGCGAAATATGCGTTTGGCGGGAGTTACTAATATTTCAGAATTTAATACCAATTTTGTTCGGAGATCATATGATTCAAAAGCATCTAAATGGAACACCTAAATTTTTTACAAAGCTTCAAGGACAATCTAAAAAAAGAAGTAGCCACTGATTTAGAAAAATCGCTGGAAATGCTTTTTAGTGTACTAAACAAACAGTCACCTGCAAGAAATGAACTGCTTGCCTTGGAAGGTAGATTCAATCAAGTTAAATCCGAAAGTTTGAAATCAATCATTTCTTATGATACTAGAACTTTAGCTATTAATCAAATTAGGAATGGGGCAATCGAATTTGTGGAGCAACTGGAGTATAAAGACTTAGATTCAACATTTAGCCCTGAGCTAAAAACTAATATTGATGCATTCAATGCTGCCGCTGTTCCAGTGGAATTGGAGTCGGAATTTCCTTTGGACGCAATAAAATCAGAATCGGAGTCCGAAACATTTATATCATCCTCTCCGCAAATCAATGAGGATTCAAATCCTAAAAAAGAAACACCACAAAAGCCTCAAGCTGGTTCATCTAATCCAGACGCTAGCCCCCTCTCTATCCCAGAATACGAAATCTTTGTCGCTCAACATCAGGCAACCTTGAAAACATTCCCAAGAGTATTTAGACGAGCGCGGGAAATTAGCATTCGTAGAGACATGAATAGTGCGACGGATTTTCATCAAGCAATTCAAACTCATCTCGTAACACTTCAAAAGTTTGAGACACTTTTAGCACCTATTCGTGAAAATATCAAACAGATTCGACTCGACAGAAATAATGAGATCTATTGGTTGCAATACAAGATGATAAAGGAAGTACCCGAGACGGTAGAATCTGATAGTTTGGAAATCTTGGCTACGGCCCTTCCTAAATTGGAAAGCTTGTACGAATCACTTGATAAGCTCAATTTGATTTGATTAATATTTTGTCATCATGAAGTTCATTATCCATACAAGTTTCATATTGACAATATGCTTGGTGTTGACCAATTGTCAATCACTTCATCAAAACGCCAAACCCTACATTCCTGTCAAAAAAGTTACTTTAGAAAGATTAGAAGCGAAGGAACTTAGTGAGAATTACAAAACACTTTCGTCGAAAAAAGATGAGATTATTCTTTTTGCTTACTATCTTAAATCGGATAGTTTATTGATTGAAAATTGGTACGAAGAAAATCTTTCCTTTACAGAAAACAAGAAGATACATCCCCTTGATACTAGCATTGTCTTCTCAGATATAGTGGACAGTAAACTGGTTTTTATATTAATTGAATTAGACACCAGAAGCAGCGCAAGTGAAATGGATCGTATCTTTCAGTCAAACTTTCGTTTACTTAATGGAATATCAGCCAATAGAACAGCGTTACAATTACTATTGGGAGACGATGATCTACTCGATATTAAAGTTATAAAACTTAATAAACTATCTACTCAGGACAACAATCAAATACAGTTTAGTGGTGTTCACTTGTTTGATGAGTACGAATATATTTTGCAATGTAAGTTCGAATAAATAATGTCAGAGCAACTGGAAACTGAGCGATTAATGATGCGCTTTCGATCCGAATCGGAAGTCAAAAAGGTATTACAAGATTATACCATTGAGGACCAACTAAGCTACTTTGGTTACGAAGGTCGTCCTGAATTACTGAAGCAAGAAATAGAACGTATTGAAAATGGCTATGACAACTGGAAAATTACTTTTCACGGATGGGATCTCATTCTTAAGTCAAACAAACGAGTGATCGGATCCTGCGGTTTTCACAGTTGGTATAAGCCACATCTTAGAGCAGAAATTGGCTACGGACTCAGTCACGAACAATTCAAAAATAAAGGTTACATGACAGAGGCTATGGACAAAATCATGGATCATGGCTTCAAAGTAATGGAACTCAATCGCATTGAAGCCTTTGTTAGCCCTGACAATGTACCTTCCCTCAAATTGATGAAACGCTATGGCTTTGTAAAAGAAGGCGTTCTTCGAGAACACTACCAAGTTGCTGGCAAGTTGATGGACTCGGCGGCCTATGCTGTGCTAAAAGTTGATTACCTGAAATTGAGATAGGAAGCTATATAAGACTACTCCAATCACTGTGTTAGTTCCATTCTCAGGTTTATCTGCTTAGCTAGGCCACTATCTCTAAAGAAAAAGCAGCAGCTTGATACCACTTATTATAGTTTCTTAGTCAGCTATAAAACCTCCCTTTTTTCCAAAATCTTCCCAAGGCTAAAGCTCCGCCTTAACGCTTAAAAGCGTATCTTCGCTTTCTAAATTTTCAAAATGGAACAAAAAGAAATCAAGGATAATAAAGACAATCAGGACGAGAAGAAGAAAAAGGAGATTGTCAAACGAAAGCCACCGGTACTATTCGAAAAGACACAAGCCATCATCTCTGAAATACAGAAAGAATTGGAAGGTGACTTTTTGACCTATTGGATATCTGATAATGGAAGCTTAGCGCAAGAAGATGTCATTGCTTTTCACAAGATCATCAGCAAAAAAAAGAAAGCGAAATGTCTTAATCTTTTTATCAAAAGCGATGGTGGATCGGGTAAAGGAGCTTTGAGAATTATTCATTTACTCCGCAACTATTACGATGAGATCATTGCGCTGGTGCCATTGGATTGTGCTTCTGCTGCTACCATGTTGGCGCTTGGCGCTGACACCATTAAGATGGGACCGCTAGCCTATCTCTCTGCCATTGATACTTCGATCACTCATGAGCTCTCACCAATTGATGAAAAATATAATGACAAGGTTAGTGTAAGTCAAAACGAGTTGGATCGTGTACTCAAACTTTGGGAGCAAAAGAAACAACCAAAGGATTCCAACCCATTTGGTTTGCTATATGATTATATACATCCATTGGTATTTGGAGCAGTGGATCGAGCTAGTTCTTTATCAATTAAGTTGACCAAAGAGATACTCTCCTATCACATGAAGGATGAGGAAAAAGCGGAAAGAATTAGTACACACCTCAATTCTGATTATCCTTCTCATAGCTATCCCATCACCTTTAAGGAAGCGCAGGTCGCTGGACTCAGTGTATTAAAAATGGAGCCTGAACTAAATGAGCGTTTATTAACTTTAAATGAGCTTTATAGTGAAATGGCACAGAAGGCTCATACGGATTTTGATGAAAGTAACTACCACGATAATGAGATCATTAAGCTCATCGAAATTTCTGGTGAACAGATTTTCTATCAAATGGAAAAGGACTGGCACTACCGTAGTGATGAACGTCGATATATTCCGATGAATGATGATTCTTCTTGGAGACGTATTTCTATGGATAAAGGCGAGATTGTAGTTACTAAATTTCATACTCGCTAGGAGCTATGACGGAAGTCCAAAGAAGAATGGTCCTTCGAAAGTAAATACTGAAAAATTAGCATTCCATCTGATGGTTCCGACTAGATGGAATTGTCTACTTCTCATTACAAGAATTTTGATTAAAAAGCTACTCTCTTAATTGACAGTAGCTTTTTCTATTTTATCTTAACGACGCTATAAAATAGAACGGAGAACTGCTCTAGTTTTTGTTTAACTGCTGTCCATTTATACATTTAAAAGCATGTTTATTTAGTTGTGCTATCTAGCGAATATTCGCTAATATGTAGCTTTTCGTCCACTCATTCCTGCTTCTCGTCGATATTAACAAGCGATATCCAGCTCAAACCCACAGTTTTGGTCCTAAGTAATCAATTGAGTTGCTCAAATTATAAGCGCTCTAATTTATTCATCATTTGTCTCATATCGAAGTACCTAAGTAATGGAATTATTTAGGAAATAATAGAGGTGAGATAATAAAACCAAATTGTTATGAATAGTTACATTTATGAAAATCAGAACACGAAATCATTTTACAACATGGCCATTATTGCCTTTGGACTTTCCTTTACAGGAATGGTGGTAGGCCTTGTTTACATGGAAGCGGATTTAGCGATGAAAGGATTTCTGGCGATGTCTTATTTGTTTAGTGTCACGGCCTGTTTTACCTTGGCCAAGGTGGTGCGAGATAAGCATGAGTCGGATCGATTTATTAATAAGGTGGAGAATGCAAAGACGGAGAAGTTTTTGAGTGAGCGGGATCCGGTGGCTAGTAGTTTGTAGATAAGCTTCCACTTATAATGCTAGGTCTGTGTGTGGTAGACCTCTATCGTTTTACAGACCTACTTAGCTTGTGGAAGGTTCGATGTAAAGGCAACTATTCATTATTTGAATAGTTGCTTTTATGCTAATTGTGAATCCCTAGATTGACTAAATGCTTGAAAAATCAATGTAAAAACTGGTCCCTACTCCATCTCCTGTCGTAAAGCTCAATTTACCGCCATAAAAATCTATAATTCGTTGGCATATCGGTAAGCCTAGTCCTGTACGGGAAGAATTTGTAGAAAACTTGGGATCAAATAGATTCTTCTGAATCGCCGAATCAATTCCGCTACCGTTGTCCCTCACTTCAATAACTACTTTATCATATTTTTTCTTTAAGTCAATGGTAATAATACCTTGGCGACTTTCATCAATTGCGTTTTCTGCATTAGATATTAAATTTAATAAAATTTGTTGAAGGTGCTCTGAATCAATATTAATCGTAGGTCTAATGTCCTTATCTATAGTACGAACAAAATTAAACTGATAATCTTTTCTAGTTTTGAATGGTAGAATAAATTCTTCTAAAAAGCTTATTAAGTCAAGAGGTTCAGTTGCTGGAGCTTCCATCTGAGCAAAGATCTTAAATTGAGAAGCTACTTTACTAAGATGATCTATTTGTTCTATCAAATTACCACTGATCCTACTGACTGTCTTGGGTTCAGGTGTTTGCTCTTGCTTTAAGACATGGGTAAAGTATTGAACATTGAGTCGCAAAGGCGTAAGCGTGTTATTAATTTCGTGTGCAATTTATTGACTCATTATTTGCCAAGCGCCTTGACGTTCAGATTTCATCAAATCATTTGTGGTTTGTTCTACTACATCTACCATATTGTTATATTCTCCAATTAAAGCTCCAATTGCATCGTCACCTTCCCATACTAACTTTTCATTTAGCTTGCCCGGTTTAAATAAGCTTAGTCGATTGGCTAATAGTTGCAAAGGTTTTGTCAAAAAGTTAATCAGAAGCAGACCTACGCCCCATGTAACAAGTAGTAGAGAGACGTAAACAATGAGTAACTTACTTATAATGATCGGAATATCTTGAGCAGTACCAATTTCAGATTCATAAGCATTAATCGCCGCAAAGCCTTGCAGTTCATTATTTTGAAAAATACTGAAGACAGAACGAAGATAAGTCTCGTTCTTCCTTTTGTACTTATTAATAATAATTGCGTAGGAATTATTTCGAATGTTATCCATCACACCTGAGTTGATCATCTTTACCGCTGGGCTATTTTTTGCAATTGCAACAGAACTTACCAATAATTCTCCTGCCTTATTATAAAGATCTATATCGCAATGTTTTCTAGTTGCCAGCTCTGCCAATAAGTCAACTGGAAAATCAGCTAAACTCCAATTATATAACTCTTTATCTTCTATAATTACTTTCCTGACTATTTCGGCAATATACAACTGTCTTTCATAGGTAATATTAAGATTATTCTGTCGAAGAAAGAGAAATGTGGTTGTAGCAATAATAAAGAATAATGAAATTGTCATTGCTATTAGGCTAGCTTGTATGCGTAAGTGAATAGGTAATTTTGCCAAAGTTCGTAGATTTTTCTGTTGGAAATAACTAATCTAAATAGATCAACTACAGGCACGACCAAAAGAAAAAGGCTGAAGAAAAATGAAAAATTAGAAATCCAAACCAGAACCTCTGATAGCGGCTCACCGATTAATACAAAAACATCATCCGAATGATTATATGCCAGTACATCAAAGCCATTAAACGCTACTTTTTCACCTTGCCCAATTTGTGGTAAAGGGATATTTAAAATATTTAAATCAAAGTCATGCGAATTAGCCAATACCACCTGCGCTTGATCGACAACTACAAAAAGATAGTCACCTAATCTTTTCATATTTTTATAAGGATCATTAGCTTTATAAACGCTTCGTCTAAAATCTTTTATTAACTGAAAAGATAAGGTATACCCTTTGGGGAAATAGATTTTGTAAATAGGTGTTAATGTTTCATCAAAAGTCAAAAACGGATGATAATAATTTACAGTCGTATCTATTTGTTCATTGGTAAAATGAAAATTGTAATTAGAAGAAAGGTAAGTGTTCTCAAGCCATTTCTTTTCCCAGAAGTTTTGATCATCCTCATCCAAAATAGTTTCTTTCCCAAAATCTATCAATCCCGCGAGTTGGTTCTCTGCAATGGTATCACGCCTTTCTGCCAGTAATTGAGCATACTTCATGTGTATACCTTCATTGGCTTCTTCATGCATCCAAAAAATAAATGTGGCATTAAATCCTGCACAAAACAGAACTAAAATAATTGCTTTATGAAAGTATTTATTGAACCTCTTTCTTATCAAAAATGAAAATACACTTAAGACTAAAGGGATTATAAAAAAAAATCCCTGCAGACAATCCGGAAGATAAAAGACTAAATGCTCCACAGCCAAGAAGAGCAATAAAACCAAAAATAAAAATTGAACTTTTATTTTTCTTTACAGTATGCCAGGCTACAGGAAGATTGGACGGTACTTGTTTTAATAAAAAATATTGGACTGCAAAGAATAGAATTATGAGTAGCGTATCCTGAAATGAAATATCCAGAACTCGATATACATTATAGTCAGTCAACTCGAAAATAAGAGATACTAGGCTCAGTATGACAAATGATATCACACAAAGCAGTAATATTGTTTTGGTTATTTTTGCAAATGGCATGTTGGTATTCTCAAATAATATTCAAAATTCTTTATGGGACTCATCCACAAATGGTACAAAAATTACACCATAAAATAGCAAATTATTAATAAGAAATTAAAATCACATTTTCTAAAAAGAACTGTCAATACTGACTAATTAATGAAATGTCTCATCTTAAAAGTCTATTATGAATTCAACTTTCAAAAACACTGTGTTCAGTTATTCCTTGCGTATTAAGTTACATTTTCATATGCCTTATGGGCTATCCTAAATAGGTAATTCTTTACAACTTTCAGAATAAAATTTACTTACCTACATGCCAGTAAAGTTTAAAATAAAAATAACTTATTCCAAAATTTGACAGAAAAAAGATCACTTTATTTACAGAGAGACAAAACAAAAACCATACTTTTACAGTACATAAATTGTCCTCTTAAAATAGAAATAAATAATATACGTAGAACATGAGAATTGAAGG
>CAKZUK010000088.1 GCA_937921775.1 uncultured Saprospiraceae bacterium | reverse complement strand
AAACCATCTATAGAAAACTTAGTATAAGTCCTTAGCGAGATCTCATTATAAGATCTCACCGGAGGTTTATTTTTCAATATCGCATTAAAAGCCTCCACCTCATCTTGAGGTGGAGCTTTTACGTTGGGATCGCCCTTGTACATAATTGCTATGTACTTATACGATATCTAGAGTGGTGGTATAACCATTTGAAGAGACAGTACTTCCTTCTCCGCCTTCAATCCAAGTTTCAAACTCTATATTACAGCTTACAGTTTGATTTCTTACAATGGTTCCGTTCTCAGTTACCGTCACAGTTTCAACGCCTGTTCCTGTGCCGGTCACTTGTACTGCTTGACTAGGATCTGGAACTCCGTTGATTATTGGAACGATATTAAGAACTGCGCCCGCTTGCAGATTGTAGTTAAAATCAGCGGTAGCGGTACATACCGTCGCAGCTGAGCCTTCACACATATCTGTTGCAGTTATAGAGGTGGTACAACCATTCAGAAGAATAACTTCAGATTGAACTGATCCATCGCAGCTGAAAGGAATAACAGCAGTCATGGCTTGATCTTGCCATCCAGCAGTCGCTCCAGTTGAAGCGTTGCTGTTCCAATCCCAAGTGTAGTTACCAGCGGTAGGGATGAAATCCATTGCTAGACCTGACTGACATTCCCAACCGTCGTAACCGACGATATCATAAATTTCAGTAGCGCCTTGAATGTTGCTGTTGTACCAAGATGAATCGGCTAGAGTTGAACCTGTGCCGCCGCTTGCGGTATCGATGCCCGGCTGCTGCACGTGTCTACCCGCACCAAACACTAACGCTTGACACTCTACCGCAAAGGTATCTTCTGTGAATAGCGTGTTAGGCGTAGCAGGATCAGTGGTATCTTGGCCAGTGTACTGCAAGATTCCGCCTAGGTTCACATCAGCTGTGGTCAATGGACGTGAAGCAGAGCAAGTCTCTGACCATACCCACATGACGTGATCGCCCGGGTTAGTATTATCCACATCATTAAACGATACATTCAGCGTTCCGCCACCCGTTCCAACACCATCCATACAATAAATGTACGAGAAGATATCCGAGTTATCTAAACCAGAACCATCCTGAGTAGATACTAATGTTGGAACAAGAGTTGACCCTTGAGCCCAATGCCCAGTAGGAAGTCCCATCTTAGTAATCTGACCACCAGTTAGGTGCAACCAAAGCTTACAGTTGTCTGAGTGAGCTGGGATTGGAATCTGTAGCTCGTTATTTGCATTTAACGCTTGATTAAAAGCATCATCGAATGGTCCGCCAAAGATACCGTCTCCTATTTGACCCCTATCTAGTTCAGTGGTGGTTAAATCATCAGGAAGTGGCTGAAGAACAGAAGTTACTGGAGCCACGCCCGCTGATGTACAGGTCGCTGATGGAAAGTCAGCAGCATTAGTACAAGTAGGAGAAACCACTATTGGCTTTTGAGCATTGATCTGATCGATCAAGTCTTGGAAGCATTGATCGACTATAGCCTGAACTGCGGCTGGATCTGCGCTTCCGGATGGCCCTGTTGGCCCTGTTGGCCCTGTTGGTCCTGTTGGTCCTGCTACTCCTTGGATTCCTTGAGGCCCTGTTGGTCCGACATCGCCCGTCAGTCCTGTTGGTCCTGTTGGTCCTACAGCTCCATCAGCTCCATCAGCTCCAGCTAGACCTGTTGGTCCTGTTGGTCCTGTTGGTCCTG
Source organism: uncultured Saprospiraceae bacterium (assembly GCA_937921775.1). GTDB lineage: Bacteria > Bacteroidota > Bacteroidia > Chitinophagales > Saprospiraceae > CALGLS01. The sequence continues at coordinate 13,588 of CAKZUK010000088.1, read as the reverse complement.
TTGGTCCTGTTGGTCCTGTTAATCCGGTTGGCCCTACTGGTCCGATTGCACCAGATGGCCCGATAGGCCCTGTGTCACCTGTTAAGCCGGTTTGTCCTGTTGGTCCGATTGGCCCGATTGGCCCGATTGGCCCTGTTGGCCCGACTGCTCCAGATGGTCCGATTGGTCCAGCTTCCCCTTGGATTCCTTGAGGCCCTGTTGGCCCGACTGGCCCGACTGCTCCAGATGGCCCGATTGGTCCTGTTGGCCCGACTGGTCCGACTGGGCCGGGGTCGCCGCCACCAGTTCCCGATCCCGCTGGTCCTGTTGGCCCTACTGGCCCTACTGGTCCTACTGGTCCATCAGCACCCGTTGGCCCTGTTGGTCCTGTTGCTCCGGTAGTGCCCTGAATGCCCTGCGGTCCTGTTGGTCCGGTTAAGCCAATGTCACCTTGAATGCCTTGAGGTCCGATTGGTCCCGCATCACCTTGTATGCCCTGAGGGCCGATTGGCCCAATTGCTCCATCAGCACCGTCTGGCCCAATTGCTCCCGTGTCGCCTTGAATGCCCTGAGGCCCGATTGGCCCGACTGGTCCGATGGATCCATCAGCTCCGGCTGGTCCGGTTTGGCCTTGAATGCCTTGAGGCCCTATAGGTCCTATGGGTCCAGTTGCGCCTGTTGGCCCGACTGGTCCGACTGGGCCGGGGTCACCGCCACCAGTGCCTGATCCCGCTGGTCCTGTTGGCCCCGTTGGTCCAGTGGGTCCAATTTGACCGTCCGTGCCCGGGTCCCCTTTAATTCCCTGAATGCCCTGCGGTCCTGTTGGTCCGATTGGCCCTAGATCACCTTGGATTCCTTGTAGACCTTGTAGACCTTGAGGTCCGACTGGCCCTATTGCGCCATCAGCACCATCTGCACCGGTGAGTCCTTGAGGACCGATTGGCCCGACGTTTCCGGTTAGCCCTTGTGGCCCTTGAAGTCCTTGAGGTCCGGTTGGTCCTACCGTGCCCGGATCGCCTTTCAGCCCCTGAACTCCAGCTGGCCCGACTGGCCCCGCTACTCCATCAGCTCCATCAGAGCCATCAGCTCCCGCTGGTCCCACTGGTCCTACCGGACCGGGCGTGCCTGTGCCAGATCCAGATGGCCCTGTTGGTCCGACTGGACCTACTGGACCGACTGGTCCTACTGGCCCGACGCCGCCGCTAGAGTCGCCCGGGTCGCCCTTACAGCCACGATCCCCTTTGTCTCCTTTATATCCTTGAGGTCCACACGGCCCTTCCGGTCCCATGTCACCCTTGTCGCCTTTACGACCTCTTGGTCCGCACGGACCCGCTGGCCCTATCTCTCCACGGTCGCCTTTAGGGCCTGCGGGGCCACGGGCGCCCGGGCAGCCCGTCTTCCCCTGCGGCCCATCGTTCCCTTGAGGCCCCTCTTCCCCTTGCGGTCCGCAAGGCCCTGTAGGACCGTAAGGCCCTACGTGTCCAGTAGCCCCTCGAGGCCCTTCCGGCCCTGTAGGACCCGCTGACCCAGAAGGACCACTTGTAGGTCCAGATGGGCAATGACAGCTTGATCTATTACAGTTTCTGCAACTCATGATTCACCAATTGTTTAATGTTGTTCTTATTTTGTTTTGTTTTTTCTTACTATTTATTTCAATCCAGATAGCCGTTTATGGCTATCTGGATTATTTTTATATTAACCTCTACGATTTGGAGTCATTGCTGGCTCTTCAGTTCCGCCTTTTGCATCCAACTCACCAGTAACAGCCGCTATCGCTTCGTTAATTTTTGTATCTACGAACTCCTGAGTCCCCTCATCAATAACAGGCTCTCCTTCCGCATCAACGCAACCGCAACTTACGCAAGATCCGCAAGAACAAGCACAGTATGGCTTTCTGTATCTCACAGGCTCTTTTTCAGGCTTTCTAAATTTTGTAATGTAACAACAATCCATGGCGTAATCTTCACCCGCCTCTACAACAACACAATCACTATGACCATGTGCTCTAGTAACCAGAAGAGTGCCTTCGGTTAGCCTTGAATTTTCAGTGTTTATCAAACAAGTATTTGTTGATTGTGTAGTCATAATATTCCTATTTATTTCTTTGTTATTTTCTTATTTTTGAATCTGATTTTAATAATTATTATTTTAATTATATCTTAATGCAACTAAGGCCCTCCTGCATCAGGACAGAGAGGGCCTTAAGTTTATTAAGTTAACCTTTTTACATCTTATTAATTAAGTTAACCTTACCAAGCAGCTTTATCCAATGAAGTCTCTGACAACTCTACCGCTGGACAATTCGCCGGAGGTGGGCATTTAGATGGAAGTGGGAACCAAAGCGCTGTGCTATTAGTACATCTAAGCGTATGCAAAGGTGATGCATGCGTTTCGAAGTTAATGCATGAGCCACTAGGATCTTCCCAACGATTGGTCCAACGCTTTCTCGCTTCAAACGCTTTAAGATGCTCAATTCTTCCGTAGATAGAAAGAGGTCTTAGATCGTCAGCCGCAATAGAAAGAATTGATCCTGCTGGAATAACTGGCATTTTAACTTTCTTACAAGTGCCATCTTCCATTACCTTGTCAACCCAATAAGTTTCATCAAGCTCCCAGAACTGAACACCTCTATTGCCTAGAAGCATTTCCATTCTGCGCGCGCCACGAAAAGCTCTTGGCTGAAGAAGATCCATTCTAATGTCTTCTCTAATCCTGCCATCAGAATTACAGCATTTGATGCTGGCGATTTTGTCATCTTCGGAAAGAAGATAAGTAGCCGCTTCTGGTGAAAGAATGTGATGCGTTACATCAGAGAACTTACCTGAGCAATCTCTTACAAGATTCTCAATGTTTCTGAAAGCGCCGCACTTATCAGCACAAGGATTACACCAATCTTGATCTTCAGGAAGTACCGCAGTTAGTTCAGGGGCTCTTCTTAGATCAATCCAAGATTCTTCTGGCTTGATGTTAGGCCCTGCCACTTGCGCTTTACCATAAACAAGAAAATCTCTCCATTGCTTTCTTTCTGTCACTGCAAATTTGTTTGAAGCAACACGAAGCTTAGAAGCAATCTTCATGTTTAGGCGATCTCTAGGAGTCAATGACTCATAAGGACGACCAAGCATTTCTTGAAGATGAGGATCGTGGAAAGAAGGATCGCAATTAGTGATCTGAAATGTAGTCTTCAAGTAAGGTGGCTTGAATGTTTGCATTTTAGCTCTCTCTGCCTCGCCGCCAATGGGGATTGCAGGATCACATGGGCAAACGTATGGCAGCACAGTGCTGTCATCAGGGTCATCAAAAAATGTAAGAATATCGTAATAATCTTCATTCATCATGATGGGATTATCCATCGCTGACCATTGCTCTAGAAAACCACCTTCTTCTGTCAGCGTCTCAGTAACGACTGAAAGTCTTCTATGGCTAAGAGAAAGTAGATCGTAAGTCTGTTTGTGTTCTTTATGAACAGGACTCAATATGCTATGTTCAGTCATTAGCAGCACTCCGTAGCTTGAGCAATTTTCAGACAGCACTTACTGTCGCATCTGACTTTCTCAATATCTTCTTTGGTTGTTCCTTCTGGCCAGCAAATAGCCTTCGGGTCGATTAATGTTCCGCAGCAAACTCCAGTACATACTGAGGCAGGACACGGCTCGGTTGCATTAGTTAAATCAGCTTCGCATCTTGATATTGCGCAAAGCTCCATGCCCGGCTGCCAAGGCACATAGACCCCAACCATATCCGGAGATTTAAACAAAGGCGTATTATGTTTGTAGTAGGCTTTGGGAGCCAACATGAAATTTTCTACCGTCCCGCAACAAAAGTCTTCTTTTGGCGTTAGGCAAATCTCAGATTCCCAATAGCCACCATGACAATCACTCATCTTTAATTCCTATTTTTATTATTGTTAATGTTATGTGATTATAAGTTTTAGCTTATATCCCCTTCTTGTAAGGGTGGGAATCAACTCCCATTCTTTGCAATGTTTCTACTCTTACAGGAGCAGAGTTCATAGATCCAAAAATTTCAGAGCATTTATTTTCACTAGCAATAAGCGCTGAGGCTTTCGCGTCATCTATATCTTTGTTGAATCCTTTTAACAATGCAGCGAATTCTTTGTCTTCATCAAATACTGGAGCCGCTTGAGCTGTTGCGCCATTGGTTTGATCAATGTAAGTCATTCTTGCGCCAGACAATGGATCGGTACCCGCAGAATAAGCAGCAGCAGGTTGATTTTGCTGTTGCTCCATTGCGGCAATCATTGGGCTGGTCACTGAAGAGTCATGCTCGATCTCTTGATTAAAAACATCTTGTCTTTGCTTCTCTTCTTCCTGCTTGTTGAAAAGCAGCTTTTCCATTTCTTTTAATCTTGCTTCCATTAGAGATAGCTCAGAAGGCGCTTCCTCAGTGGTTGGAGCTTGCTCTTGAGCAGCGGCTTGTTGAGCTTGTTGAGCTTGGTTAACCACTTGCTCAGCAATACTGGTGTTTGAAGTGTTTGTTGCTACAGTATCTAGACCAACGTCATTCATCAGCTCAGGGTTAACCTGATTTTCAGAAGGTTCTTTATGAGTGTTTTTATGAGTGTTTTTAGGTGACTGTGTTTTCATGCTAGAAAGCAGACCAATAATAACTTCAGCGGGCTTGTCAGCTAGATCTTCGTTGTCAGCCATCATTTCGGCAATTGAAGAGTCGACTGAATCAGCAGTGGCTTTAAGAATCGCATCTCTTCTTTGAAGTTTTGCCTTTCTAGCTTCTTCTTCAGCTTTCTTTTCAGCGTTAAGCGTTGAAATTATATTTTCTTCAGTTTTAGTAGCGGTTAATTCAAGCATCGCCATTAAATCATCTTTTGAGATTTTTAGGATTTCGCTATCATCAGTTTCTTGTAGTTTTTTCATAGTTTCTGCTGTGGCAGTAGCTGCCGTTCTAGCGACCTGTTCGTGTAGATTGGCTTGTTCGCTTGTGTTTAAGTTGGTGTGTTCGATATTACTTTCCCCGTCAGTAGTAGGGGAGTTTTTATCATTTGACATTTTTATATCCTTTGATTTATCTTCTCTCACTAACGGAGATGTATTCACATTTACGTTTTGAGCTGTTTTATTTGCAATGGTTTCATTGCTTTTAATTTTATTTTGATTATTTTGTGTTTTTGCTGAACTTTTTGGATCATTTGATAAGTCTTTATTATATAAATGATAAAATTCCTTCAAAAATACATCTTTATCAAAAGTATTTAATGAAGCGCTGGCTTTTCCTACCACTGCTTCAGCTTTCAAAGCCTTGGGAATATCTTCTTCTTTATTTTCCTTGGTGGTTGGCATCGATGCAGCTGATGCTTCTTCATTGGATACTATTTCAGTTGAATATATTTCAAAGTTTGAATTGGTGTCGATAGATACGTCGCCTACATTGGCTTCATCTAGCATTGACTCGCCGTTATATTTAAAATCTATATCTTTAGCTAGATCTAAATAGAACTGGTTTCTTGATTTTATTTCATCGATCATTCCTACAGAGAGCGCTCGAGAGGCTATAACCTCTTCACCTTCACCGTAGTTTCTTCTTACGTCAGATAGAGTGGTCTTTCTACCTCTGGCAATGGTGCTGTGATAAAGCTCTTCTAGCTCATTGCCTATTTTAATTGAAGACTCCTGACTGTTTTTCTTGGAGGCGTTTGCACTTATGGAAGAGCCTTCAAGTTGTTCGGGGGTCATGTAGGAGGTCATGATGCCTAATGATCCGACGATGGCGTCTTTGCCTGCGACGATGGTCTGCGCCGCGCTGGCGTAAAGATAAGCTTGGCTGCAGGCGTATTGAGAGATGTAGGCAAGGATGGGTTTTTTTGAGTTGACTATGGTCTCGACGACTTCTTGACCGAGGTAGAGGTCGCCGCCCGGGCTGTTGTAGTCCATCACTATCCTCTCAACAAACGGCGACGAGTTAGCCCAATTAATTGCATCTATAATAGATTCCGGCGTCACTATCTCCCCATTAAATGGAGGCATGTCATAATCATTAGACACAATGACTCCATACACAGGCACTTTAAAAATACCCGTAGGCTTAGTCCTTGCCTCCTTGCCCGATGGATCTGGCGCCGTATCATCCACTAATTGGCCTTCTATGACTTGAGGCGTCATTTCGCCCTGAGTTGTTGATGATTCTGTTGCTGGCGCTGCTCTTGGGGCTTCATCCAATCCAATATCATTGTTAGAGTTGGGCGTCGAGTTAGTTAAGCTGTTCTCAGGAACATCGACCCCTGAAAAATCTTCTCCCTCTTCAATTTGCTCAATAATTTCAGAGTTAGAAACATCTTTAGGTCTGAATGGAACTTGATCACCATCAACAAAATGCTCAACAGTTGAATTATCTGGAACGATTAGCCCCGCCGTGCTGATTCCCATTAAGGAAGCATTATTTATACTGTTGAAGTTATTATTATTTTTTGTTTTAGCTTTAGGGGGTTGAACCAAGTCATTCTTGGCGCTTTTACAGAAAGCAAAAGCTGTCTCTGACAATTGAGCTTCTTCTTTTATTAAGTCATTGGATGAGTTAATTTTTTCAGCCGCTTTTAATAGCTTAGCTAATTTTCTTTTTTCTGCTCTTTTCTTTTTCACTCTATTCTTATTAGCCATGTTGTAAATTTCATCTCTATAAGGTTTTTCAATTATTCTTCAGAGCCACTTGATTTCAATCCTTGAAGAATATTTATTAGTGATGGCTCTAATTTTTCTAGAACCGCCTCTGCAAACATATCCACATCCATCGGTGGGCTCTTTGCATCTAAATTATTTTTATTTATTAAGATGCTGTCTGGGTGGGAAATACCTAGAATCCCAGAATTAGGTCGATCAGAGTTAATTGAATCCTGATTATTATTCGTATTAAATTTTGGAGCGTTTTCAATGATTTGGTCATTTCTAGCGCTTATTGGTTCACTTTGTGGTATTTCACTGGTAATGGTTTCACTGGATTCCTCATTAGATTCTTCATTCGAAATTTGTGGTGAAGCGGTATCGTTATTGTCAGGCTGGTCTGGCTCAGGCTTATTTGGGTCAGGAATTAATCCCTCTTCAATAAGTTTATTATTAGCTTCTATTCTTTTTCTTGCTTCATAATCATCACAAGAAACTTGCGCCGCTATTTTAAGCTTCTTACTCCTATTGTTCTTAGCTAAGAATTGATGGTAACTAATACCATTGAGCCTTCCAACGATGTCACTTGGATCAAGGTAATCATAAAGCTCGCCATTTCTGTATCCCATAATCTCTTTATTAGGATCGATCAATTTCTCTGGCGGGCCTAACCATCGAGTGGCCATGATCATGGGAATGTTTTGTGCGTAATACTCGTGAGGCTTAAGGCCTTGTCTTTTTATCAGGGCTCGAATTTTACGAGGGAACTTAACGAGTCCTTTTGCTATGGCTTCATCCATGGCATGACGTAGAATGCAGTTAGCTAGCTCATCCATTCTTGGTTTGGCGGACTTAATGGCTTGGAAGAAATCTAGGCGACCTGTTCTTAGGCCTGAGTAGGTGCCTCCGGAGTTGTCCATTAGAAGCATGTTTTTTGGAATGGAGGTGCCGGCTGATTGGTCTTGAGCGATTTGGTTGCTGAGCGCGGTGGTGCCGAGAGAGGCATTGTTGGGTTGGAAGACCTCGATGTCCTCGCCGGGCCAGCCTTGCACAAACCTCACCCCATCCGCCGTCCCCGATGTATCCATCACTTGGTGATGCAGCCTAATCTTGGCGGCCAACTTAGCATCCGGAGAAAGACCCTCATATCGTCCCTTCTCATCATCATATTGCAATCCTCCCTGACCACCAACGGGGGATATCGGATTAAAGTCATTCGGCATCGGAGAACCATCGGAACCAAATGATGGCGCGAACGCTTGATTCATTCCGAAGTCTCTCGAGGTCGAGGAAACATCTCTCGTCGACTTAAGAAATCCCATTATTTTATTTCTACCCTGAGCAGCAAGCAATATCTCTCGTTTTAACTGCTTATCCATTTTCATGCCTTCAAGGATAGGAGCAAATTTGGACACACCTCTGGTTTGATGCGGCAGCTCTTTATCGAAAATATGAATAAGCAATTCTCTATGAGCAGTTTCATTTCTTCCCTTCATAGGAACGAAGGTGTAGTCCTCATCCCCTTCGGCACCCCAATCATCGCAAAGATTTTTGTAAATGTAGGCGCCGTGCTTTCTGCCTCGCTTATCTTTAAGAAAGCCGTCAACAACGACTCTTTTTAAGTCGCCCTCTTCGACTTGACCGACGTATTCGGTGGGCGTGCGCACGAGGCCGGGGTCGATAAAGTTAAACACCGTCTGCAACGGCCCCGTCGATTCACTCTTAGGAATCCACTCTACCGTCGCCGTCACCTCCCCATAAATAAACTCCATCCTTGCCGCCAAACGAAGCAACTCTAAGAAGTTACACTCCCCCGATGCATCTATATAAGCATCATTAAGAAGATACTTCTCCATAAAGTCCAACACCGTTGAGCACCACTCCATGGCAGAGTCCTCATCCCAACCCAGACACTCATAGTGAGGCATCGGGTCCGGCGTAAACGAGCCAACCAAATGATCCGTCCACAAATGCACCGCTCCAGCAGCAATGCCCGAGTTGCGCACCATATCCAACACACGAGCAACCATCATCTCGCGCTCTGGAATGTACGCCTCATCGTGACTCGCATAAGGCGGTCGCCACTCTCCTAGGTAAGTATTATCAAAAGCCGCACTATTATAAGCGGCCTTATTATAATCATCCCTTAAAGAACAACTCTTTATATGTCCCGTAGACGGGCAGCCACACAGAGTACTCATGAAGCTATTGCCTCTAGCATTTACAATCTTACTTGATCGCTCAAAGCTCATATATTACTTCTGTATATTTTATGTTTATTAATAATTTGATCTGAACTAACAGCTTGGCGTAAACTTAAAAGCATTCACTGGCATAGGACAACCCGTCTCTCTCGAGACCTGCTCTCTACATCTACTTTCATAAAGACATCTTAATTTATATAAATCATCTGACTTGGGCTGCCTTATAGTAACTGACTTGCCGCCGAAAGCCCAAGAAACCACTTGCTGCTTTGTGGCGACTTGCAATATCATTGCCTCTACTAACTTAAGCGCTTCGCATGGATTGTCTTGAAGATGAAGAAAAGGAAGTAGATCACTTTCCTCGTTATCACTACACTGCTCATCAACTTTCCAGCAATCCAAAGTGACAATTATCTTTCCATTATCATCGCAGCTAATGCCATGCGCAGGGATTTGATAATCGATCATTTTTCCAGTAGAGCATTCATGAAGAATCAGTCCGCAAATTTCATTTGCAGAGGTAACATCAGAAAGGCAAGCTGGGTCAGCACAGTACTCGCCTTGATCTAGGCCAAAGTTTTCCAGCGCCACTGTCTCAATGAGAGCCCCTTTGGGTAAATGACCGACATTCTTGTCCGGAGAGTTGAATATCTGATTAATATTGATTGGATCTACGTTCTCTGCAATCACAGACAAACATGGTGTTGACAATTTTCTGTCCCTATATAAAAGCGCATAAAGTGCATAATTTCTACACTATAGGAACTTTTATTCATTTAAAAGTTCGTGCTTAGCCTGTTAATTAGGCTTTAACCCTTGGTTCTTCTGTTGCTTCTTAATGGGTGGGTCTGATTAAAGATTTTTTGACCTCTGGGCTTTGACTTCCTCTTAGGGTTTTCTCTAATTTTTTGTAATTTGACACTGTCTGGCTCATTTATCTCTGATTTTCTATTTTTAGAGATTATTTTTTGAAATCCTTCGGCCTCGTTGTCATAATTATAATACTGATCATATTCATCATAGCCATTATATTCATCATTATCATGATAATGATCATAAGGATCCTTTTGATCATCGTAATCATTATAATAATGCTGATCGTTGTCTCTGGGGTTTTTCTTGTTGTCGCTCATATATATTTTATAGTTTTTTATTTTTTATTTTGTTATTTTTTTCCAAACGAACATCGGCTCTATTGTTTTTCGCTCGCCATGACTTACCTCTATACCAATGGTCGGCATCTCCATTGGTCGTAATTGATTTTTTATAGAAGACATCAGGAATCCCGTGATGTCTATATCCTTTCTATAATTACTAGTATGAATCACCATGTATCCATTGACATTAAGTGCATTCCAAGCTCTTACTAAAGTTCTTTTTAGATACTTATTCTTCCAATCATCAAATTTATTGTATCTTTCTGCGCTAAGCCTTGAATAATCGTGAGATTGATAATCAAATCTCTCCGGACTAGAAAAAACCAGATCGAAACCGCCCTCATCATAAAATGATGAATAATCATAACTTTCACATTTGTCAAATATTATACTGACTTCTTTTTCATCATTTAAAGAAAACTGATCTATTTGATTGATATAATTTTCCACTGTGCCCTCAGACAAACAGCTGGACATACCCACATAAGACTCAGCCTTTTCTGAAGCGAGAAAACCAGACAATTTATCGCCCCATAAGCAATTGATATCTAATACCCGACCACCAATGGTGGTGTGGTTATCTATGATGTATTTGGCAGTGAGGGGTGGAAATTGAGGTATGGCAGGGTAAAGCTTCTCTGTATAGTCCTTTAATGTTCTTCTAGAAATGGGCTGAGTGTCTTTTATTTGACACAAAATCTCTTTTAGTACTTGTAGTAAGTGGCTATTTGAATCGTAGGCGGACTGGGTGGAAATTTTGCCTTTTAACACTGAGTTAATTCTATCTTGCTCATGAAAATGGTTGCTTGAGGCGTTTGATAGTTTCTTCTCTGAAGCGTAAAACTTGATGTGATTTAAGTTTTTTGATTTGTTTCTTTTAATTATTTTTGAAGAATCGTAATTAATCATACTTTCAAATGATTGATACGCATGATCGATTGAATCAATTGGGATAAATAAAGAGATATTATTTTCTCTAATTATATTAAGTATATGAACTGATATTTCATCGATATCATTATTATAGCTGCTCTTTATTTTTTTTAAATGGTTGGCGCTTATTAATATTGTATCTGGGCCATAATTTATGTTTTCATGGCCATGGTTGATATAATTTAAATTATTAGACAATACCAGAACTCTCTAATTGTTTTATTTGCCTTTGCAGCTCAATATCCGTTAGGCCATACAATCTTTTTAAATAATCGTATTGTTGGAGAGTGGTTAGTTCTTCTTCTTTTTGCGTGGCGTCAGTCTCACTGTTGCTGGTAGGCTTGGCGTCTTGTGATAGCTTATCGTAATAGTCGACATTCTTGGCGGAGTAGACGTTTCGATTGGTCATCTCGAGGACTTGCAGAGCGATGAATTGGTATTTGGCGATATCGTGGGCCTCGTTGGGGATGTTTCTGTTGGCTTTTTTGTAGCGCTTGACCCATTGACCCCCGCCGGGCGCCGCATCCCAGCTCTCTTTATCAGCCGTCAACTCAGAAAAATAATCCGGTCCAAACTTATCAGACAACGGGAAATGATAATAATTTGGATGCACATTCCCTTTTTCCGCACGAGCGGTAGATAATTTCGCATAAAGTAATGTCGATGCCTGATTCGAATTAATCGTCACATACCAACAATTGTAATCCGCTATGAAATCCTTCTTCCAATCCACATCAAAAAGGTCTCTATTCAGATCCTTACCATCACCCGCTACCGCAAACCTCTGATTTCTATGCCTTCCACACCATTTAAAAACGTTCTGACCATTATGTCTCGCATCCGCAATAACCACATCTATTTTTAAATGTTTGCCATCTTGCCTATAATAAGTGTCGTTAGCAATGGCATGCAACTCATCCCACATTTCCGACTCAATATCATCGGTTCTGCCCTCAACCCTTTCACAAATTAATGCCCACTGCTCTCCATCAAAGCCATGCCCATCAATCTGATACTTGCAAAACTTGTCCTGAAAATCCACACCCATAGTCAATCTCTCAACTCCATTGGGTATCGTTCCAAAATAATCTTCACGCCTTATAATAAGATCTTCTGGATCCGCCTCTTTTTGAGACTCTTCCCTGAAAGGCACTCCTGCATAGGTATTAAACCAAGTGACCAAGTCTTGAGATTTCCCTCCCTTAGCATTTTTCACAGCGCCAAGGAAACTCATTAAGGCATCATTCCATGGTTTGTTGGAGAGGAGGCCAGAGCAATCCGGAGAAGCCACAAAAGCAATCTCTCTTGGTGCCACTTCTAGTATTTCATTATCCTTATTTCTGAATACTTTATCTTTTATGTCTATCCAATCTTGATTGTACTTATTTACCCAAACGCCTTGATCCATAACCTTCTTAAATTCAATGTCACCGAAGGATCCTTGGCAATGCTTACAAACATAATGAGAACTGGCAACTTTTTGTTTATCAGTCGCTAAACTATTATCCCATTTGAAACCATATTTAGAATTTGGACCGCCCCATGTGATGACTTGCTTTTCGCTGCATAGCGGACAAGGCGCATGCCATTCATAAAGATCTTCACATTTTTGACATACCTCATAAATTGGACTGTCTCCATATTGTGTTGGCGTACCCAGAACAAATATCTTTCCGTATCCCTTCTCTTGAAATCTACCTTCCGCAAGCTTAAGCGGAGAACCCTCACCCTTCTTTGCTCCACCGACGTTTCTGTCCATTCTGTCTATTTCATCAAGAACAATAAAGTGAAGTGTAATTCTCTGGAATCTTGATGTTGATATCGCTCCACGGCAATAGGCCGCAGAGGTCGTAAATAATTTAAAATCATGAACGTTCTTAGGATGCTTTGCTTCAACATCTTTAGCCAGTAACGCATCATTTAATTTTGGTATGTCTCTAATCATAGTGGCCCATTTAAGCTTGGAGTGCTCTTTTGCCTCTGGGTCACTTGGCAAGTAGTAGCAAGTATTGTAATCGTATTCTATGTTGAAATAATTTTGTGCCGCGACCGCCATGGTCGAGCCGCCAAACTGGGCGAACTTAGAGAAATATACATTGGTGGTGTTTTCGTGACATATAGCTGTTAATATTCCTTTCTGTATATTCTTTGTAATCCATGGGTCTCCAACCCCCTCTTCCGCAGGCTTAGTATAATACGTATCCATCCATTCAGATAAATGAACCCTTTCTCTGGGAAGCAGTACTTTTAAGCACTTATCAAAAATACTAACAAGATTGTTTTCATACCTTTCAATCTTTTTAAGTATTTCGGGTTTAAATAAATTGGGGTTTGACTCTGGGGTAATGTCACTCATAATTTAATCTTCGTAAGGCTCTGCTTCAGGGACTTTTGTGCTGCTTGGCTTGTGCCTTTGCTGATGACCTTGCTCCTCATCATCCATTTGTTGATCACTCTTCCTATCACTTTTACTTTCCGTGACCTCGGCCCTGATTTCATCAATTCTATTAAGCACCTTATGGTGAGATTCAGAAAAAGATTTTTTACAGTTATTTATGTTCGCTTCCACGGCCTCGGAAAATGAAGCGGTAAATTTATCTCCAAACTCTCTTTTAAAAGCAACGATTAATCCGTCCAACGATCTATTTACCTGACCTGCCATTGGCCCTAAGTATTCAATTAA
>CAKZUK010000087.1 GCA_937921775.1 uncultured Saprospiraceae bacterium | reverse complement strand
TCCCTATCTCCTCCAACAGCAAGGCTTCCAAACTCAGAGAGCATAATTGGTTTGTTAAACTTATCAAGCCCCGGATAATAACGCCCAAATATTTCTTCAAACGTCCACCAATTCGACCAGGTCGCAACAGTCCCATAGTTCAAAGTTCCCACTCCTACCCAGTCCACATATTCGTCGCCCGGATAATAAGCATCAAAGGAGCCATAAGCAATATGGGGCGACCAAACCCAGATGATATTATCGATACCCGATTTTTTGAAATAATTGACCACATGCTGCCAGGCAGCTACAAAATCTTCAGGCTTATTATTTTGAGGCCCCCAAGTATAACGATATGGGTCGTTCATCTCATGTCCCATACGTACAAATACAGGATGCTTAAATTGTTTTAAATCTAACATCCACTTTTCAAGATAAAAATCATAGACACCATTGGCAATATCTCGCAAGCCTCCTTTATCCCGTGTTTCGACATCTCTCAACTCAGGATGTGCTTCCTGATCAAAATCAATCAACCAAGGTTCCCAGGTGATCATCGGAATGGAGCCTAAATCATGAACCGCTTTTACTTGTGTCAACGGAAAACGTTGTCCTAATTCACTTCCCCATGCTGTATAAAAATGGATCATCGGAAAAGTCGTATTCAATGATTTTTCCAAAGCGATGATACTCTGATAGTCATAAGTGCTTTTATTGTCAAAAGCTCCAAATATTATTTTAGTGGGTGATTTTAGTTTAGCTAAATTACTATGACTCACAAACCAATCCAACTCTTTATAACGCGCCGACTTCTCATCCATCAAATATTGCTCAAGGTCTGACACATAGGAACCTGTTTTCACAAAAAGGTCCTCCAATGGCCCCTTTGATTGATTACCAATATTTGTCAAAAACTTGATCAATAAAATCCCTATAATGATTGCTGCAACTGTAATTCCTATTCGATATATTTTACTCATGACCGTTTTGCTTTAATATTTTCAATAGATATCTTTTCCCAGGGCTCTTCCGATTTCAGACGCTTCGACTCCCAAGCTGCCACCAATCCTCCAATCACCAATAACAGGGCAATAAATGCAAAAAACATCATTCCCCAAACCAGTTCACTACTCAACAGCAAACCACTCTCAGGCATCACATATCTCCGCCGATAAACGACCACTATAAAGGTTATTACAAAAAGAAATAACTGTAAATACAAGGGCTTAGCAAAAGGACTAACCGATCCAATTTGTGCTTTCTTTGCAGTAGGAATATAAGGGATATCTACATTGAGTAAGGATAATAAAAAGCCCATAAAAAAAACAGGCCAACAAGCAAATTTCAATACCATACCTCGCCAATGAATCCCCCATTCCGTCACCGGGTGACACAGCCATCTTTGTGCATACAAATAAATTGCCACCGCAATAAGTCCTATTGGGGCTACCTGTATAATGAACTCTGAAAAATGCATCTTAGCTGGCAACAAGCCCGTCCAAAAAAACAAATAGGGAATGATGAAATAAAAAAACGAACTGGCTCCTACCAAATAGTAAGTACCAATTATGACATAAGATAATTTTTGCCAAAATCTCAATTTAGAAAACAAAGGAGGTACTTCAGAAAACAAGACTTCATGAACACCACGCGCCCACTTCAATTGCTGTTTACAAAATGAACCAAAATCTTCTGGCACCAAACCCCGACTTACAATCACCGGATTAAAAATGGATCGCCAACCCGCTGCATGAATGCGAATAGAAGTTACTAAATCTTCCGCCAAACCAATGCCATGACCACCGATTGATTCCAAGGCTTTCCGACGGAAGGTACAGTTGGCACCAATTGCAACACTTGAACCATAGCCAAACATTCCCATCGAAACTGGGCCATAGAAAGCATAGGTTTGCTCTGCTGCTGCTTTCGCTGTAAACGACCGATATTGATTGTAATAAGCTTGAGATACTTGAACAAAACCTACTTCCTCATCTTGAAAAAAACCAAGCGTATGCTCTAAAAATTCAGGAAAAGGAATGTGGTCCGGATCTAATATTAAAATAAAGTCTTCTGTCGTTTGCTCAAGCGCTTTATTGATTTTACCGGCCTTGGCACCTGGAACATCAAGTAATTCCAAACAAACTGCACCATGCCTTTCAGCTGCTTTCCTAAACAAAGGATCTCTTGTATCATCCAACAAATAGGTAGTATGTGGATATGAAATATTGGCACAAGCTTCCAGTGTTTTTTCAAACATTGACAAAGGTTCCCCGGGGGTACTTGTCGTAAAAATTGCAACCCTTAAGCCCTCTTCAGGCACAGGTGTTTCTGGTCTTTTTATTCCCAAATAATTAATCCAAATCAAAATTAGTCGCAATAAACCATACCAAAAAACAAAAGACAATAAAACATATAAAGGCAGTGCCCCAACATGCTCCTCCCTAAACCACCAGTCTGCTAATCGAACTATGGCAATCACACCTGCGACCACCAATATCTTCAAGACAAAGCGATCAATGTCCCGCACCGGTTTGACTCTTCGAAAAAGCCATAAGTTATTCTGTTCCTTATTTTTCATTGACCAACAAGCAATTTAATTTGATGCGCACAGCATGGAAATTATAAAAGAAATTTTCAAAATATTGATAACTCCCTGTTATTGTTGCATGATCCGACAAGCTCAGTTGCACCTCAGCATTCAAGTCATACGTAGTTGTTTTTTCTTTAAAATACTCGCGGCTAAAACCAAGTCCTGTTGACAAACTATCCAAATACAGATAAGGCAAATCCGTGCTAGCCGCCAATCCAATATTTGCGTTTAACTTCAAGTAAACGGCTTTTGACAATTGCAATTCAAGCATCCCTAATGCCGCATGAATGGTTTGTCCATTTGGTGTAAAATAAGGATCATAAATACCTTCGACCGCTATACCTTCTTCGTAATTATCTAGAAGATTTTCTAAACTATAGACACTAACATAGCGACTTTCATTAGCATGAAAATAGCTTCCCGAATAACCTAATCTCCATTTTGATGATTTCCATTTTAGTGCTGGGCTTAACAACCATAGATAAGCTGTTTGAATAGCATTGTCATCAAAATAATCCGTATAATGATAAGCCATCTGCCCCATCCATGAATCACCATTTAATAAGTTGAGTGACACTGAATAGGCATCAACCATAAGGACCTGACGAAGACTTGCCAAGGCATACAAATCAGGTCGATGCTCCCAGGCTCCCTTCAAAGAAAAGGCTTTTGACAATTTTTGGTTGAGCTCAACAGCTCCAGTCCAATTAGCCCCTTCATCCACATGGTCTAAATACATACCTAGCTTGAGATTCAACTGCAAACCCACCTTCGAAAAAATAATATTATTAGCAAATCCAATCTGCTGAGACTTTTGACTAGAAGTATCTAAATCAAAAAAATTAGCGTTTAGACTGATAC
Source organism: uncultured Saprospiraceae bacterium (assembly GCA_937921775.1). Classification (GTDB taxonomy): domain Bacteria; phylum Bacteroidota; class Bacteroidia; order Chitinophagales; family Saprospiraceae; genus CALGLS01. Next base: position 42,080 of record CAKZUK010000087.1, on the reverse strand, counting down.
TTGGATCCCAATAATTATTTTTAAATCGACTTAGTTTTAAATTAGGTTGTAAGGTATTGAGTGGCTGATTGTCCCATTGATAAGCAGTACCTAATTCCAATTGCCATCCTTTCTTTTCCTGAATCGCCTGTAACATTTGTGTAGACTCAAGGTGCTCAGGATATCTTTGTTTTATCTTTTGAAAATAACTGTCTGCGAGCTTCATATCTCCTTCCTGAAAGCTCAGATACCCCATGTACATATTCGCTTCTACTTGTTCCGGATCTACTTCCAAAAGCTTTAAGAGAATTGGCTTTGCTTCAGACCCTTTGCCTAGTTCAAATAGCATTCGCCCAAATTCTAATTGGACTAACTGATGAGCTGGATTTTGTTGAATCGCATTTAAATAAACCTTTTTTGCGGCAGCGGTATTTCCATTCCAATAATAGGTTTGGGCTAATAATCGAGCAACAGATAGCTCCTCCCTATGCGGCTCTAATATTTGGATAGCCGTATCAAATTTCTTTTGAGTTAAATATAAATTGGCTTGCTGAATGATGGATTCAGAAGAGGAAGTTTGAGCAGAAATAGTACTGAGCCAGATTGGAAGAAGACATAGCAATAGCATTTGCGCTATCGCTAGACGAAGTTTGAGTTGTTTCATTTGTTTTATTTGCGTTTACTGGGCTAGCATCGTTTAATACATTAACATTAAACGTTCTTATATATAAAGATAATAAAAATTTGGATAGTAATACCTAAGCTCAATTGGAATGGTAGTATGATCCCAATTGGAATGAAAACTCAATAACAGCTATAATCCCAAGACGAAGTATTCACGAACTGTGGCTAACCGCAGCTCAAGTTGTCCCTGTGATTGCAAGTCCTCTAGCCTTTCGTAATCGCCTCATCCAAATTAAAAATCGTACTAGCTAAAATCGTATAGGCTGCCATCTCAGCTACGTTCAATAGATCTTTTTGTGGGTAGACACCATTGCTCAATAATTGCTTTGCTGAATCCTCATCTTTTTCGAAACGAAGTAATTCTACTTCAAAATATTCACGCAAAGCAGCCTGCTCATCTTCAGCTGGAAAACGGGAGGTCGCTAATCTGAAAATAAAATCAATCCTAGCATTTAAATCAGGTTTTGCTTCCTCAATGGAGCGATAGGCAATCACCCGCGCTGCTTCAATAATCTGGGGATCATTCATCAAAACCAAAGCTTGTAATGGCGTACTCGTTCGTTGACGCTTCACCGTACAGTTGTCGCGAGAAGCAGCATCAAAGGTGATCATCGATGGCGGCGGAACCGTACGTTTCCAAAAGGTATACAAACTCCTTCGGTATAAAGCGCTACCTTGCCCTTCCACATATTTGGCGGTGCTACCTCCTCCGCCTCCAGTCGTTTCATACCATAGTCCTGGTGGCTGGTAAGGCTTCACCGATGGGCCTCCAATATCCTTCACCAGCAAACCACTAATATTCAAAAAATGATCGCGCACCATCTCTGCTGAAAGTCGCAAACGAGGAGCACGTGCGAGGTAATTGTTTTGTGGATCTAATTCCAACATTTCAGGACTAAGCTTTGTACTTTGACGGTAGGTCGCAGAACTCACTATATACTTCAGGATCGCACTGACATCCCAATTTTCTTCAACGAATCTTATCGCCAGCCAATCCAACAATTCAGGATGTGTTGGAAGTGCACCTTGGTTACCAAAGTCATTAGAAGTTCCTACTATTCCGTTTCCAAAAAGCTGTTGCCAAAAACGATTTACTGCAACACGAGAAGTCAAAGGGTTTTCTTTTAAAGTCAACCAATCAGCTAAACCCAAACGGTTAGCTGGAAAATTTTCTGGAAAAGGTAAAACGGCAGGCGGTGTTTCTGTAGCTACTGCCACCGTTGGCTTGTCATAGGCGCCACGACTTAAAATGTATGCTTGACGTTGCACCACACTATCTGCCATCACCATCACTTCAATCTCTTCTAGCGTATCTACATTGTTGATGAAAGTCAAAATTTCCTCCATCTCTTTTTGCGAAAGCTTGACCTTAGGATCTGGAATTTCGCCATAACCAATCACCCCTTTTTCTGGAACACTATTGAAAAAACCAAAAAGCGAATAATAATCTTTCTGTGCAATCGGATCGTATTTATGATCGTGACAACGTGCGCATTCAACAGTAAGCCCTAAAAAAGCGGTGGCAAAAGTTTGCGTCCGATCGGCTACATATTCAACCCGATACTCTTCATGAATGACACCACCCTCTTGCGTTATTTTATGATTGCGGTTGAAAGCTGTTGCCAAAATTTGTTCTTTGGTCGCCTCTGGCAAAAGATCGCCTGCTAATTGCCATTTGACAAACTGATCGTAAGGCATATTTTCTTTAAATGCATGGATTACCCAATCTCGCCAAGGCCACATCGTCCGTTCCAAATCGTCTTGATAACCATGCGTGTCAGCGTAGCGCGCAATATCTAGCCACTGCACGGTCATGTGTTCCGCGTATGCATTGGAAGCCAATAAACGGTCCACGACTTTGTCATAAGCATCAGGACTCTCGTCTCCTAAGAAGCTATCCATTTCTTCTAAGGTTGGAGAGAGACCAGTGAGGTCAAATGTCAGTCGACGAATGAGTTGTTCTTTGCTTGCCCTTTCTCTAGGCACTAAATTCTGCGATTCCAATTTACCTAATACAAAGTGATCTATTTCATTGATTGGCCAAGTCTCGTCTGCGACTTCTGGTAGTTCACTTTTTGCTGGTGAGATAAAAGACCAATGTGTTTTCCACTGAGCACCTTGTTCGATCCATCGTTTTAGAATTGCCTTTTCGTGTGCTTCCAAAACGAGGTTAGATTCTGGTGGTGGCATGAGCTCTCGCTTGTTATCAGTATAGATGCGATAAACTAAAGTACTATTCTCTGGATCCCCTTTTACGATGGCATGATGGTCTTGGCTTTCACCCAAAGCGATAAATGCTTCTTCTTCTATATCAAGTCGAAGCTCACCTTGCCGAGCCGCTTCATCAGGGCCATGACAGGTATAGCAACGGTCTGAAAGGATGGGCCGAACGTGGTAGTTAAAATCTACTTGGTCGGGAACGACATTTGTTCTTGAAATAGAGACGGATTCAATATTATTACTTTCTTCTTGTGAGCAGCTACTTAAGACCAACAGCATTGAAACAAGTAGAAATACAAGGTAATGCTTTTGCAAAAATGTATGGAGCGAGCAATCAATCATGGCTCTAAAATAATGAAATATTGGGAGGAATGAAATTAGTAGGTGTACAATTGCTTAAAATGAAAAACGCAAAGCCTTTTATAAGACTTTGCGCTTTTTTTTAATTCGAAACCTTATTAAATGCCAATTTCAATGGCAGTGGTCATTTCAATGATGTCATAGCTTGGTCTTTTTGGAAACCAAACTATGACGCATTGTAATTTTGATTGCACTTAATTGATCAAGCCTCCACTCCTTTTCGCGAAAGCCAACCATAATAAAAGATATAAGCATAGCAAAGAATCACGATACAAAAGGCCAATTTAAATCCAATCTGATCGGTGAAGAATCCATATAATGGTGGAATAAACGCACCTCCCACGATTGCTGTACATAAGATACCAGAACCCTGTGGTTTATAATCACCCAGTTCTTCAATAGCTATTGTAAAGATGGTTGGGAACATGATAGAATTGAATAATCCAACTGCAAGAATACTCCACATGGCAACAAACCCAGTAGTCGACATAGATATCAAAATCATGGCAATAGCTCCCAAACCAAAGAAAGCGAGCACTTTACCTGGCGCTAAAACTCGAGTAAGGTAAGCCCCTAGGAATCGACCAACCATCGCACCTGTCCAGTAGAACACAACGAAAGCTCCAACGATACCTTTCTGATCAACAGTTGATAAATCTTTACCTAACAATGATGATGAGATATTCCCCATAAATTCATTTCCTTTAATCATATCTGCCATTCCCATATCTAGGAAATAGTTCACTAAAAAAGATCCAATGGAAACCTCAGCCCCTACATAAACAAAAATCCCTAATGCACCCATCACTAGTTTCTTATTCTCAAATGCTTTTTTGTAACCTCCAGTAACGGCCTTGTCCAATACGTTGGGTAGCTTGAAGAAAAAGATGAATCCTGCCAGTAGCAAGAGACTAGAAGCTAGAATCAAAAAAGGTGTCTGAACGGCAGATGCTTCTGCAGCATAATAGGACAACTTATCTGGCTCAGCTAAAGCTTTTATTTCATCGGTCGTTTTAATATTATCACTCAATATCAAGATAGCTCCCATGACTGGTGCTATTGCAGTTCCCAATGAATTGAAGGCTTGTGAAAGAATCAAACGACTGGATGCCGTTTTTTCAGGCCCCAAAACAGAGACGTATGGATTTGCAGCTACCTGCAAAATCGTCATCCCTCCTGCTAAGACAAAATATCCCAACAAAAAGAGTGGAAAGATACGCATGGAGGCTGCGGGCCAAAACAAGAGGCAGCCAACTCCCATGGTTGCCAAACCAATCAACATTCCTTTTTTATATCCAATTTTTGATAAGAGATAACCTGCAGGAATGGAAATCAGACCATAGGCCATAAAGAATGCAAATTGCACCAATACTGCCTGAAAGTTACTGAGTTCAAAAATCTCTTTCAATCGTGGGATCAGTGAGTCAACTAATACGGTGATGAATCCCCACATAAAGAAGAGCGTGGTGACAACTATAAATGCTTTAGTGTAATTGTTATTTTTCATTTTTTCAAGTACTAGGTTTTGATTAAATTTTTTTCGTTTTGTGATGGGCTAAGATAGGAAAATTGATGTCCTTCCATAATTGCACTAAGCCTAAAGACTCGACTTGTGTACTAGTTACGTAGTATTTTCAGCTACTACAGGGTCTTTGGAGGGGAGTTTTTATCCGCTTGGGCTAAAAAAAGCTAGCCTCAGTCTATAGATTGGTGGGATTCTCCTGATTTTTCTATAATTTTAGGTGTGACAATTAGGTATGGTTTGTACGTCTAAACATCGAACCACATTAATTCAATCTAAGATTTGTTTAAAAATTAAAATCATGGGACTATTTGGAGATTTAAAGAAACTAGTATTTGGAGCTAAATCAATTGCCAAATCTGCTGGCGATAAGGCGGTAGATGCTGGTACAGAAATGGGCGGTAAAGTACTTGACTCAACTGGCGACCTAGTTGAGAAAGGAATGGAATCTGCTGGAGATCTAGTAGAGAAAGGAATGGAAACTGCCGGCGATGTAGGTGGAAAGGTATTTGAAAAAGCAAGCGATCTTTTTGATAAAGCGAAGGACATGGCTTCTGATGCCACAGGTTCTATTATGGATGAACCAGGTTCCTTGATGGATAAGGCAAAAGGTGCTGCCGAAAATATTGGTGGTAAAGTGATGGATACTGGCAGTGATATCTTTGATAAAGCAAAAGATCTTGCTGAAGGTGTGGGTGCTAAGGTGATAGACAAATCCGCTCCTTTGGTTGACCAAGGAAAAACACTTGCAGAAGATGTAGGTGGTAAAGTACTTCATGTGGGTGGCGATGCGCTAGATAAAGCAAAAACAGTAGCTGAAGATGTAGGTGGCAAAATCTTGGACAAAGCTGCTCCTTTGGTTGAGAAAGGAAAAGTGGTGGCAGAAGACGTTGGTGGCAAAGTCATGGATGTAGGAAATGACATGGCAAGCACTTTCAAAGATGCTGCTGGTAAAGCTGGTGACAAATTCAGTGACTTCTATAACGCTGCTCAGGAAGATGCAACTAAAGAAGCTAGTGACTTGAAAGGAGAAATGGTAGACAAAGCTTCCGACATCGTCAACAGTCAAGACATGGACGGAACAGTAGACGCTGCTAAAAACCTTGGTGATAAAATTGAAACAGCTGCTGATCGCGCCAATAAAATGTTTCCAAACGAACCAATCAAAAATGATGATGGCTTACTTGATGGCCATGACAGCTTCTTCGATAAAGCTCAGAAATATGCAGATGGCGATTACAATGGTGATGGTAATAAAAATGACGATGTAAAAATCATTCAAAATCCAGAAGCAAACGACGATGATCTTTTTGCCAATCATGATCCTAGTGCTACCATTCCTGGTTTTGAGGATGTAGATGGCGACGGGGATTCTTTGATTGACGATGCGGAGATTGAGTCGTAGGATAGGCTGGATGTGAAAGATCACTCGACCGAGAGGTTCGCGGCGTTTGTAAGCAACTTTAACATCCCATTTCCAAGCATCAAAAAGCCCATTATCGCGGATATGCGATAGTGGGCTTTTTTAGTTTTCAGTAAACGCATTCAAGGGTGGACTTCCGCGTTTGCAGGAAACTTCCGACTTCGGTCTTCGCAGGCTAGCCGTTAATTGATTTTGGCATCCGGAGCAAGGTTTAAACCTGCCGAATCTATCTGGCTAACTAGACAGGCCCGCCAGGCTGGATGTAAAATGTAAAACCGCAAAATTTAAAATGTAAAAGTTGCTCGCGAACGTCAAATACGCCGATTTTTCTACGGCTTTAGACTACTTTTACATTTTGAATGTATCATACTTCTACTCTATCTGACTGCGCCGAGTAGACAGGTTCACTCAGCACAGCGTTTTGCGGTTTTACATTTAAAGACTTTGCCAATAGCGATTCTCCCGAATATAAAGACAACTGAATTAGCATCGGACTTCCGTCTCACCCTTCCTTCAAAGCCGCAAAAACATCCACACTAATAAAGTTCCCATTTTTAATCTCACAATCGCGCATCGTACCTTCGTGTTGAAAGTTGAGTTTAGCCATGGCATTTTTGCAATTACTATTTTCTGATTCTACGAAGCCTTCGATTCGGTGTAATCCCATCTCAGTAAAAGCGTGGTCAACGATTAATGGCATTCCTTCTTTCATATAACCTTTTCCCCAAAATTCTGGTAATAACCAAAATCCAATCTCTGCTTTTTTATGTTCGTGGCTCCAATCGTTTAATCCACCAGCACCTAAAAAGGAATTATCCTCTTTCGAGCAAACGGCCCACCAGATTCCTGTTTTATTTTTTTCGAGATCGGCAAACCAAATCATTTGTTCTTTGGTCGCCTCTTTACTTTTGAAACTAATCCCATAATAAGGAATCACCTCAGGATGCGACAGACCTTTAAATACATTGTCAAGGTCATTATCATTGAACCGTCGTAAACGAAGTCGGTCTGATGTTAGGATTGGAAATATGTTGGACATCGATTTTTTATTTAAAGTCTTAGAAACTAAGAACTCTGTAACATAAGCTATGTTAAGAATTTGAATGCATTGTTTTTTAGTGGGGAAATTTTGAGCTTGATTCAAGTGCTTGTGATTCCAATTTTATAAGCCGGCCTCCCACTCTCCCGGTACCGGCCGATCTTTAATATTCAAATAATGCTCAACCTCTTGTTCAATATAGCGTGCATAATCAAGCGCATGTAAACCATCTACCAATTTATGCTTCTTAGCATTTTTCAAAACCAAATCAACTGCGAAGGCATAAACAGGTCGATCGTTGGCTTTACCAACCTCATATCGTCGAACAAATAATTGGTCTACTTCTTCAGGAGCAAAATGCTGATCTTTCTGAATCAAAAAATTAATAGGCTTATGTTCAATTGATATTCGCTCTTCATCTACGGTAATAAAAGTGTTATTAACCAAATACCCAACACTCGAATACAATAAATAGATACCCACCAAAATAAATGGTATTATAAATAACATCGCCCCAAAGTTTCCAGTTCCACTAATTCCAAGTACAAAAAAAGAAAGGAATACGTTCCAAACTAAAGCAAAAAAGAAAGTAAAGCGATTAGCCGATTTTCTCCATTTTATCATAATCTCCAATTCATTCATCAAATGCAAAACTTCAACTCCAGGTGGAATTATAATTTCCTTCCGATAACGCCCCGGAAGTTCTTTACCTTTTAAGTCGTTGCCAAAATCAAAGATATCATTACAACTTTTGCATTTTGCAATGGTCTTAGTCAAGTTGACATCATCAGCAACAATGGGAAATCGACAGGATGGGCAGTTTAAATGCATTGTTCGTTCTATTTTTCTCAAAAATAAAAAGAATTAGGAAAGAAAGAGAAAAGACTTAAGTCAAAACCAGTTGGCCACTAACTAGCATTTTTATGAAACCTCAATTATTTTTCAACAGAGTTACATTATCTCATAAGTTTAACCTAAATTTGCAATCCCTTAAGAAAAACACCCGCCCGGGTGCTGAAATTGGTAGACAGGCATGCTTGAGGGGCATGTGTCCTTATGGGCGTGCGGGTTCGAGTCCCGCTCCGGGCACAAAGGCTTTCCTCTTGGAAAGCCTTTTGTTTTACCCCTTCCAATCTTTCACTAAAATATTCTTTATAATTTTGAAACCTTCACAGAATCAGACAAGGTTTAATGCCTTTTACGTGGCAAAAAAAATCAGCCTAAATAACAAGGATAAAATTGTTATTTTATTTTATTCTTTTTACAAAATTCTCTGTCACAAAACTTATATTTTCGATTTGTTCTTTAAAGAAAAGAAGCATATTATAGCCTTAGGCTTTGCGACCGTTCAATAACTATAATCGCTCAGTCTCCCTCCTACATAGACCTTTGCTTTAACTATAACTGGCTCTATTTTAGCTTATAAACAGCTAATTACACATTTTTATTTATATTAATCATCGTCACAGTTGTTTTAGCATATCCACAATACTTATTTATATTAATCATATATTTGAATCACGATCTGAGAATTAAGCATAATAGTAAACAAAGCCTATAATCCCCTAAAAAGCTGTTTGATTATTAAAAACGCTTATAACACACTGAACATATGGAATTATTCTTACTCTACGCAATGGGGCTCACCATCGTTGCCTTCTTCTCCATCGTTATGGCCTCACCTAAAGTTTTGCCTATGGCACAACATGGCTCAGACAATGAAGCAGCGGTTTTAAAACCTAATCAAGCTAACAATCTATACAATGAATCAGAGCAGGAATCCGTTCCTACTGCTAGTGAGTCTGCAATTGACCCATCTCCTTCTGCTAGCGCAGAAGAAGACAGCCAGACTATTTAGTATTATTAAAGCAACTGGTTTATGACACCCTACAGCAAAATTATTATTCTTACTATTTCAGTACTATTTTTTGGCACTGGTTTAATGGCACAGATTAATGATACGATTCCTTCAGAGCTTCCGCAACAAAGCACTGATGAACTTCCAACAAAAACAAAGGAAGAAAAGTTAAGTAAGGCTGGAAAAACCACGCCCTCTTATTTTCGCCACCACAAAAAACTTCCCGCTACCTACTCCGGGTTCGGAATTGAGTTAACTAGATCTGAGCTTCCGCTAAAAAGAGACTACCACCTTTTTCAACAATTCGGTAACGTACATTACGAAAAGCTAGACAAAGGCGGCTACGCTTATGTCCTTCTTGTTAAATTTTCCAATAAAAAAGCACTTAAAAATTACGTTGAACAACTAGTAAAGCCTAAAGCTCCAGATGCAAAAGCTGTGGTTTACAAAATTGGAAAACGGAAATAAAAGAATCTTATTCTCCAGCAAATAAAGGAATTATTTACCTACAGCTGCCTTACGCAATCGCTGCAAAAATGGGGACGCAAAAATAAACTCTTCGAGAAGCTCATTATCACTATCCATCACCATATCCTTATTCCCTTGCCAGGCCAAGCGACCTTGATGTAGCAAAGCAATATTATCACCAATCTCCATTACAGAGTTCATATCATGTGTATTGATGACCGTTGTTATATTTTGTTCGATAGTAATATCGTGAATAAGTTCGTCAATGAGTAGGGATGTTTTAGGATCAAGCCCAGAGTTCGGCTCATCACAGAAAAGATATTTGGGTTCAAGCACAATGGATCGGGCTATACCAACACGCTTTTGCATACCACCACTGACTTCTCCAGGAAACTTACTATTATTACCTTCCAATTGCACACGTTCAAGGCAGTAATTAACTCGATCCAGTTTTTCCTTCTTTGTTTTATTAGTAAACATATCAAGTGGAAAACGGATATTCTCCTCCACCGTCATAGAATCAAATAATGCAGAACCTTGAAATAGCATTCCAATTTCCATACGGATCGCACGCATATCTCGTTTACTAAGCTGAGAAAAGTTAGTATCTCCGTACATAATCTCGCCGCTAGTTGGCGCCAAAAGTCCAACACATAACTTGAGCAAAACCGTTTTACCAGCACCACTTCGCCCTATGATCAGGTTGGTCTTCCCTTTCTCGAAAGTGGTCGTCAGTCCTTTCAACACCTCAGTGCCTCCAAACGATTTTTTTATATTTACTGCTCTAATCATAAAAATTTGGAATTAGAATGTGAATTAGAATTCGCTAACGTGAATCAGTACAATATTTTTCCTTATTAGCATTACGTACTAATTCCAATTCTAATTGATCCTCCTACATCGTAAGAATAATCGCAATCACATAATCTGACAACAAGATCAAAATATCACTATACACCACCGCTTGCGTACTCGCCTGCCCCAATTCAATACTTCCACCCTTAACGTGATATCCTTGATAAGCTGAAACACTAGTCAATATATATGCAAAAACTAGTGCTTTGACAAACATCATAAAAACATAATAAGGTTCAAAGAATGAACGAACTCCTTGTATATATTCTACATCCGTAATTAATCCTGTAGCAACACTCGCTGTATATCCTCCCCAAATCGAAATAGCAGCTGCCAAACAAACCAACATCGGAATCACTACCATCGCAGCAATTACTTTTGGCAAAATCAAATAAGAAGCCGTATTCACTCCCATGATCTCCATGGCATCAATATGCTCTTTCTGTCTCATTCCTCCTATTTCTGCTGCTATATTGGAACCTACTTTTCCGGCAAGGACCAAACAAGTAATCGTTGGAGCCAACTCTATAATGGTACTATCTCTAACAATGTATCCAATATAATAAGCTGGAACAAAACTATCCTGCAATTGATAAGCAAACTGCGTAGCGGTCACTGCGCCAATAAAGACCGCAATCAAACCTACAATCACCAATGAACCGATTCCAATATCATTCATCTGGCGCATGGTCTCCTTCCAATACATAGAAAACTTCTCCGGACGCGTCAACGCAGAACGAAGTAAAATAAGATACCGGCCAAAATGATACAAGAAATTTAAATTCATAGTTATATTAGAAAACGACTTAATTTTTTCTATTCTGATTCTTTAAGGATTGTTGAAATACTAGGTAATTACTTAGTAATTTAGCCCACTTTAATGAAAAGCCTTCCTTATTCGAGGTATTCTCACAAAGTCTTTCGGGCGCAAAAATATGGAAAAGTACCGAATGCGCAACTTTTAACCCATTTAACGACTAATTCTCATGAAAGTTATAATAACTGGAGCAACAAAAGGTATTGGACGAGCAATTGCTGAGGCTTTTGCCAATGAAGGAGCTGATTTGGCTATTTGTGCTCGTACAGCAGCAGATTTGGATGCTTTTAAAACTGATTTTAATACAAAATTTCCAAATATTGAAGTTTTCACCCAAAGTGTAGATATGAGCGATAAAGCTGCAGTTCTTCAATTTGCAGCTGACGTAAAATCGAAATGGGGACAAATTGATGTATTAGTTAATAACGCTGGCCTTTTCATTCCAGGAGAAGTCACCAAGGAGGAAGATGGTTCACTGGAAAAAATGATCGAAACCAACTTGTACAGCGCATACTATTTAACGCGAGCCATATTACCTGCCATGACTGCGAAAGGACACATCTTTAATATGTGCTCTGTAGCTTCTGTCATTGCCTACCCAAATGGTGGATCTTATAGTATTTCTAAATTTGCACTACTAGGTTTCTCCAAAGTACTTCGAGAAGAACTAAAAGAACAAGGAATAAAAGTAACTGCCATTCTTCCGGGCGCAACGTGGTCTGCTTCCTGGGCGGGTGTTGACTTGCCCGAAAGTCGATTGATGCAAGCTACTGACATTGCCAACTCCGTAGTCGGTGCCTGGAAAATGGGACCATCTGCTGTAGTTGAAGAAATTATTATTCGCCCTCAATTGGGGGACCTCTAGTAAATGTAAAACCGCAAAACGCTGTACTTAGCGAAGCTATCTACTCGGCGCAGCCAGGTAGAGTCGAAGTATGATACATTTAAAATGTAAAAGTTCGCTTCTAGCGAGGACTACGGTATTGGACTACTTTTACATTTTGACTTTTGCGGCTTTACGTTTTACATTTATTCTAGATTTCTGACAACCAAAACTTAAAATTGCCATACCATGGAAGCGCATCAATTCATCAAATACGAACCACTTCGCTTTTCTACAGAAGAAAGTATAGAACGAAGTAAAGCTTACTACGAGTTACTTGATCAACGACGTAGTGTGCGCCACTTTGCTGACACAGCTGTTCCAAAGGAAGTGATTGACAATATAATAATGACGGGCTCATCCGCTCCATCTGGTGCGCACAAACAACCTTGGACTTTTTGTGTGGTTTCTGATCCAACTATCAAAAAAGAAATTCGAATTGCTGCAGAAAAAGAAGAACATGAAAGCTACACCAAACGCATGAGCGAAGAATGGTTGCGCGACCTTGCACCTCTTGGTACCGACTGGCAAAAACCATTTTTAGAGATTGCCCCCTACCTCATCATCGTTTTCAAAAAAGCGTATGACCTTGATGCCGATGGCGGCAAACGAAAAAATTATTACGTGAATGAATCAGTTGGTTTAGCTACAGGTTTCCTAATCTCTGCGATTCACAATGCGGGGCTGGTTACACTAACACATACCCCAAGTCCAATGGATTTTTTGCAAAAGATATTGAACCGACCAAAAAATGAACGCCCTTTTTTATTGCTACCGGTTGGCTACCCTGCGGCGGATGTAGAGGTACCAGATATTGCACGCAAGGCGAAAGAGGATGTGGTGGTTTACTACGGGAGTAATGACAGTTAAAAACACAATATCAGTTGCCGTTTATTCACTTACAATCTAAATACCACCTGAAGTAAAATGGCGATTAAATAACAGCCTAAATGCTAATAGAAATATCAATATCCATAATCGGATAAGAACTAATACTAAAATTTAAACCCCAGTGCAATGAGTTTGTAATTTCATTGAAATTGACATCGACATTTAAAACTCAAAAGCCCGAATTCAAAATATTGAATCCGGGCTTTTTATTTGATATGTTCTGATTATTATTATTTTATACTTTCGATTACAAAAGTACGGTGGTATGATTCCTTGTTGATTGTTAATCGTAAATGATAGAGACCTCGTGTCAAGTTCTGACAATCAATTTCCAATCGATGTGCTCCACTTGTCATATCTACTATTTCACGTTTAGCAACAGAGCCACTGCCATCAATTAACAGTACTTCTACATTTTGTGCATTTTCAAGCAAGACATCCACGAATACTGAACCTGATTCCAAAACAGGATTCGGAGATGGCTCACCAAGGACAAGCATTTCCATATAAACCTGAGCGATATTGGAATATGATTCTGTACCATCGTGATCTCTCTGACGCAATCGATAATAACTTGTTCCTACATAAGGATCAGTATCGATATATGTATAAAGGTTTGGTGCCGTACCGGGATCAAGTGCAACAACGAAATCAATTTGGTCCCAATCGTTTCCATTTGCACTACGCTCTATAATGAAACCCGCATTATTTAATTCGCTAGCAGTCGACCACTCGAGATAAACGTTTTCTTGTTGTGGTCGAGCTTTGAAATACATCAATTCCACCGGAAGTGATGTCCCTCCAGGTCCACCTCCACCTCCACCACCGGAGAATGAACTTACCATCATTTCAGCAAAGTGATCTGCCCCATAGCTACCTGTCAACCAATTACTTGTCGAAGCTGAACCAGCATTTGTCAAAACAGTTGCAGAACCTGCGGGAATATCCTCTACCGCTGCGTGTGCTCCAACTCCTCCGTCAGTAACCTTAAAGAAACTCATATCACTAACCGTTGATAAGCTTGGTAGACTTTCAGTTGTTAATACCGTATTCAAAGCATTGTATTCATCATCAGTAAAGTAAAAACGCACTGCCACATCAGCTCCCGGTTGTACCGTCGGGTTTACATCCCAAGAGCGATTAAAGACTACTCCACCTTGCGCATTGGTAATAAAACAGTCACTTGTGATACACCCTTGTTCGTGATAGGTCGCTGCTGTTGCTCCTATTTTTATACTTACATTTTCTGTTGGAATGACAACAACCGGATCTTTCTCAACAGAGAGCAAGATGTTGTTTTGACAATCGCAATAATGCGTCCAGTCACCTTCCGTTTTTTCATATAATGATTGGTGCAGGCCTGAAGTTGTTACATAAGGTAAATCTTCTCCCATGGCACAGTTTCCAATTTGCATTAACTCCCTATCATTTGTACCATCAATTCCTACATTTGCACTAAAAAACAAGTATCCGTTAGCTACTACAAAATTGCCTGGGCTTGAATCAGGTCCTGGACTAGAGCCATCATCATTTACATCTCTCAACAGCATGGTACCTGCTGTAGTACCATCACTCATCCATAGTTCGTAACCGTTTACACCATTGTCTGCGCCAAAAAACAAACGATCATTGTATACTTGAAAAGAGTTTGAGCTAGCTACACCGCTAAAAGCATCATCTGTTCCTGACGAACCTGTGGCATTGACATCTTTTAGCAAAATAGATGTTGTTCCATTATGCTGATATAGCTCACGACCATACTGTGCTGACTTATACCCTACAAAGTAAAGGTTAGAGTCCATCACTGTTAGGTTCATTGGGTAACTTGAGCCTGTACCTATTCTTATTTCAGCACCGATACTTACAGCTGTACCATCTGTTTTAAAAATCTCTTGTCCGTTAGCTGCATTGCTTGCTATAAAGTAAAGGTGTCCATTAAATTCCATCAAGCTTTGTGGAAACGAACCAGAAGATCCATCATAAATATCTGCAAAAAGCGCAGCGTTTCCAGTAGTTCCTTCTACTTTCCAAAGTTCTCGATTGTATGTGGCATCTTTTGCTGAGAAGTATAAATCACCATCAAAGGCTTGAAATTCTTTTGGATCAGAGTTAGAACTCCCTGTATAAATATCAAGAACTTGAGTGGTAGTAGTACCATCCGTTTTCCAAAGCTCATTACCATCGGCATTTTTTGCTGAAAAGTAAACGTAATCATTGAAGCCATATAGGTTAGCAGGATCAGAGCCCGAACCATTTGGATAAATATCCATTACTTGGCTTGCGTTATTAGCAGTACCATCACTCTTCCATAATTCACGACCATAGCTTGTACCACTATAAGCCGAGAAGTAAAGCGTATTGTCGAATACATACAATTCTGATGGAGACGATGAACCAGTTCCGCTATTGATATCTTTTACCATCTGCGTAGTTGTACCATCGCTCATCCAAAGTTCAGTACCGTTTGAGCTAAAGCCATTATTCGCCGTAAAGTAAATGGCATTGTTCATCTTTACCATGTTTGTAATTGCAGATCCTGTTGATCCAGAATTAATATCCATTACCAAAGTAGTACCGTTTTTGGTTCCATCTGAGCGCCATAGTTCGGAACCAATGGAACCATTATCGGCAGAAAAATAAACGAAGCCTCCCATTTCAATCATATTATCAGGAATTGATTGAAGCGTTGGGTGAATATTTTTTACTTGTATCTGTGCCTTACAAACAGGAAAAAGGAATAGGAGAAAAAAGAAAATTTGAGGAATTTTTTTGTTCCATAAAATGGTTTCGAATCTTGGGTAGAAAAATCTCATCACATTAAATACTTTAGCTGAATTAATAAATAAGTAAACTAGTTAGTTTTATTTATTTTATTTGGGATAACGTTCTTAGTAGGTGATTAGGTATTAATAGCTAAAGTTCGGGCATCACTATTCATTGCAATACGAATAGAATTCAATAAAATAAAGTGGGAGTATTTTTATTAAAAAAGAGGGAGGGAAGGGGAGAAACTAATTCTAATATCACATAATCAACATTTATGCCATCACAAAAAAAAGTTATACTTAGTTCCTATCCTGAATCGGGAGAAACTTAACAATAATAGAGGCTTTTGCCTAACTTCATTGTGATTGTTTACATGTTTTTAAAATAATTGCCTGCTCAATAAAATAGTTTAGGGTTCTAATTAAGGAGTATTTTTGTGACATAATATATCTCGCATTTAATCTTTAACAAAGACTCCAGAAGTTCTAATCAAATACTTTTAAAATTGTTTAATAACTTCTTTGTAAATTTACTGCCCTAATGTGCACACTTACTTACATTCCATCTCAAAACGGCGACTACCTACTCACTCAAAATCGCGATGAAAGTCCCAAACGGTCGGCTGCCGGAATACTGAATCAACAAGTCAACCAACATCAACTCTTATTTCCTCAAGACAGTGGAGCTGGGGGGACCTGGATTTCTGCATCTGACAAAAACAAGGTTGTTGCCTTACTAAATGGTGCCTTTGAAAAACACAAGCATCTCCCCCCCTATCGAAGAAGCAGAGGACTCATGGTTCTGGATGTTTTCGCTTTTGCAAAGGCAACACAATTCTTCCAGCAATATGCATTGGAAGGAATGGAACCATTTACCATGATTATCTTCGAAGATGGAACTTTATATGAATTTCGTTGGGACGAAAAAAACAAACACATTAAAACCTTAGATCCTGCTAAAGCTCATCTGTGGGCTTCCTCTACACTATATCCTCCTGCCATACAACAAAAGCGGCAAAAATGGTTTCAACAATGGTTAGCCCAACAATCGACTACCAGTATGAACGACGTACTCGGTTTTCATAAAAATGCGGGTGATGGTGATCCAGCCAATGACCTTGTTATGAATCGTCAAAATATTGTATGCACTACCAGCATTACTTCTATTGGAAAAACCGACGGACAAATCAACATGCAGTTTCATGATCTCATACATGGAAAAACTAAAGCTAGACAAATCAATCTTTCCAATGAGCTTCTGGCAGAACTATAAAAAAAGTAGTCGATACATTCGTCTTACTCAATGGGAGTACTGGCCTTCTAAGCTATTTTATTGGCCGATGTATTTTTACATTCCATGGTATCAGTTTAGAGCTCGCAATCTAGTATTTTTTACTGCTGCAAATCCAGGCATTGATACTGGTGGCATTGGACTTGAATCGAAATTTGAAGCAATGCAATTGTATCCAAATGAGATGTGTCCCCGTTCTATTCTTTTCAAAAAGAATGACGAAATAACTAATCTAAATGAAAGGCTACACGATCAAAATATCAGCTATCCACTAATCGTCAAACCTGACCTAGGATATCGAGGCCTTCTGGTTAAAAAAATTCATACTCCAATACAATTACAGGAATTTCTTCTTCAATATAAACTGGATTTTATCATACAAGAATTAATAGAAGATATGCAAGAGTTCGGTGTTTTTTATATTCGACACCCTGATGAGGAGAAAGGGACCATTACTTCATTTACCTTAAAAGAGTTTCTTTCAGTGATTGGCGACAATCACTCCACTGTAGAAGAATTGATGAAAGAAAAATCAAGAGCGATACTCCAACTAAAAACGTTACAACAAAGTAATTCCGATTTATTGAAAAAAGTCCCTGCAAAAGGAAAACGCATAGCACTTGGTGTCATTGGCAATCATTCTAAAGGAACTATGTTCATCAATGGCAGTCACTTAATTGATGATGAGCTGATTAATACTTTTGACAAAATCAGTAAACGCATTGATGGTTTTTACTATGGTAGATTCGACATCAAATGCCCAAACTTGGATGATTTAAAAAAAGGAAAAAACATCAAGATTATCGAACTCAATGGTACTTGTTCTGAACCAACACATATTTACGATGCTAGCAAGATTAGTTATTTTGGTGCCCTGAAAGAAATCATTTGGTATTGGCGTACGATTTTCCAGATCAGTCAAGCAAATCATAAGCGAGGTGTTGCTTATCAGTCGCAGCGAGAGATTGCGCGGCGTTTTATCAATTTACGCAAGTACTTTATTGAGATTAATAAAATGACTTCAAAGTAAAAGAGAAATTTGACTTAGAACCTATCGAGTCTATCTGATAGCTAGCCAAATCAGCCTCCAGCCAAGATATGACTTAAAATCAGAAGGCCCTCTGACAGGGATCAAACACAGTACTTACGATAGACAGCTATTCTAATTACTACAGCTTCCCCACTTGTACACCAAGCCAATTTTTCTCATGAAGCTTAGGTTCCTGTTCGATCTCTGATTTCAACTTTTTCACCGCATCTTTGTCGTAGGGATTTACATTAATCAAACGTCGAGTAAACTTCACTAAATTTAAATAATTTTGCTTGTGATAATTGATTTCTTTATGACGGTAGAGAAAGTTTTTTAAAGCATCTAAAAAAGACCCCAACACTTCAAATTCATTCAACTCATAATATATTTTCAGCAATACACGTCGAGCAGCAAGGTCCGTTAATATATCATCAAAAACAACTTCTCGCAAAAGCTCCATCGCCTTCCTGTACTCAAGTTTGTAATAATGCATATTAGCCAAATTGAATACAAAAGTGGCTTCACGATACTTCTCTTCCAACTTATCTTTGTAGTTATAAATAAATGCCTCCACCCAATCAAAGTCTCTTTCAATTAATCCAGCAGTAACAATATTTTTGTACATAAACCTTGGAATGACACCACTCTCAATATAAATATCTAGTTCCAAACCTTTTTTGTATAAATTAAAAAGTTCCGTAAAATATTCACGTTTACCATTACTATATTGTTTGATACAAAAATTAGTAGCAATCAAATAAATATCAATCAAATCTGCCTTTGGAAAAAAGGCATGGTACTTATTCATGACTTCCCGAAGGCTTCGATAATATGATTCAGGCGAGGAACTTGTCAGCGTTTTATAAGCATAATAATAAACTTCAATTGCCGGGATATCAGAATAGTCATTTGCCTCTACATGGTGCAACACCTCTTCAATCAAATCTTGTTGATATTCACTTTGTGAAACCTTGGATAGCAGAACAGTCGAACAGCTCAATTTCAATTTATTAACAATAAAAAAAGTAGTCATCTCATCAGATAAAATCTGAGCACTATCGGTTGCTTCTCTCTTCTGGTTGATAGAGAAATCAAACTTTTCATAATGCAATTGATAATTTTTGTAATGATAGCTGGAGCTTCTAAATGGCTGTACTTCCAACAATTCACTCATGTTTTTGACCTCACTATTGAATGATCGCTCTAGGCCTCTGTTTTTAAAAAAACGGGTCAAATACAACTGCTCATTCAATGGCTCTTGCAAAAATTCTTGATAAGCCAAAAAGCCTTTCATCGCTTTAAACAAAAAAGACATCGTATAACGAATCTTCTTCTCATCGTAATCCGTCTTTGGGAAAACCCATTTATACGCAAGCGACTTAGTCAGCCGCTCCATTTTGCTAAAAGGATATAGCTCATTAAGGTATTCATACAGCTTGACAACATCAGGACGGGTATTAAATAAGGGAGATCTAACATATTTTCCCAGCAATTTGCGCTCTTTTGGTTTTAAAACCTTAAAAACTTCAATTAATTGGCTATTATTCATAAGAGTATTTATTGGCAATATTTGAACCAAAATAATCAAAAACAACTGATTATCAAGGTATAATAAAAATTAATTTTCAACTAACCGATTGGCAAACTCTCTTTTCTGTTGTTGTTTCAGGCACGAAATAGCCGAATATTTGTATACAGAAAAGGACATCAACTAAACAGTCCAGTAAAACAAACAAAATCGTGATTAGACAAAAACAACAAACTAAAGGACGAATCCTACCATCTATACTGCACAAAAGTATAGCTGTCCTCGTATTGTTGTTTTTAACAACTAGCTTCCAAAGCACTACCCTACATGCCCAACAATGGGAGAAATTCATCACCATAAGTGATACCACCAACTATGCGAATAGCATTTTAGAAACGCTAGAAGGCGATATCGTTGTAGCTGGCCACATTGGAGATGGAGCAAGCTCGGATGAAATTTATATTACTAAACTCGACCCATTCGGTAATCTGATTTGGGAAAACACTCTTGGTACAAACACCTACGATGAAGTGCGCACCATGGCACTCACTTCTGACGGTGGTTTCATCCTTGGTGGCTTCACCTATGAAATGGCAGGTTCTGGCAATGCTGAATGTTATCTAATAAAAGTAAGCTCTGAGGGAGCAGTAGAATGGGAACAGGAATATGGCGGAGACGGTTTTGACCGAATCCACTGTGTCACTACTAGTAACGATGGAGGATATGTATTTGGTGGTTGGATTAACTCAGATATAAGTGGAGATGTAAGTGAAGCTAGTTTTGGAGAAGACGATTACTGGATTGTAAAAGTAAACGCGACTGGTAATATACAATGGGACCGTAGAATTGGTGGAGCCTTTGATGATAAATGTTATGACATTACTAATTCTACAGACGGCGGCTTTGTTGCTGTCGGTACTTCATACAATGCTGGTGGTCCAAACGTATCCAACGTTCGCGTTGTAAAGTTAGATGCAGATGGCACTATCCTTTGGGACAATGAATTTGGCCAAACTGACGTAGAAAACCAAGGATTCAGCATTGAACCAACCAATGACGATGGATTTATCATATCCGGAGCAACTTTCAAACCTACTGGTGACTCTGATATGTACCTCCTAAAAGTAAATGCGAATGGTAGTTTCGCTTGGAGCAATCAAATTGGAGGCACCCTTGGAGAATGGGGTAGCTACGCCGTACAGACTCAAACAGGGGGCTATGCCTTAGCTGGTTCTACTAGAAGCTGGGGAAGTGATTCGCTTGACATCATTATGATATTTACGGACGTGAACGGTGACTCCCTGAATCAAAAAGTTTACGAAGGTGGTTCCAACCTAGACAATGTCAACCACATGAGCAAGCACTCTGATGGTGGCTTCCTTATTGCTGCGCAAGATAGAAGCTTGGATAATTTTCCAGAAGCTACCAGCAATATATACATACTCAAAACAGGCCCTAATGGTGAAACATTAACCACCAACATTGAAGGTTCGGTCTTTTGGGACACAGATGGTAATTGTCAAGAAGACATGGGGGAAGATGGCTTGAACGATTGGCTAGTTGTGCTGAAAAGCGATGATCGAACTTTTTATGCCACCACAGATATCAATGGAGATTACGCTGTTTTACTAGACACAGGTAATTATGATATTTCGGTAATTGCACCTAACAATTACTGGACAGGTACAATCGGCTGTGGTTTAGAACAAAACTTAAACGTCACTTCTTATTACGATACACTCAATGTTGACTTTTCAGCGGAAGCTGAAACCAACTGCTACTACTTAGAAGCAGACATTTCAACACCATTCTTACAAGCTTGTGAAGATGCGGTTTACACCGTTCGCTATTGCAATACAGGAACAGTTTCTGGCTTTGGCACTTTCGCAGAAATTGAATTAGACGACGATTTCGTTTTAAATTCTGTTTCCCAACCTTACACACTTACAGGCAATTTATTGACGGTAGGAATTGGAACGGTTCCTCCAGGCGCCTGCGATAGTTTTCAGATCAATGTCAACCTCGACTGCCTTGCGCCAATCGCTGGACAAACACATGGGCTTGAGCTCAACATGGTTCCTAACCTTTTCTGCATACCAAGCTCTGGCTGGGACAATTCTTCCCTTAGCGTGGATGCTGAATGTATTGGTGACTCTGTAAAATTCACGGTGACGAATGAAGGTTCTGACATGACCAGTCTTCAACATTATATTATCATTATTGATGACCTTGTTGAGTTAGCTGGCCCCGTCGATCTGCCTTCTGGTGATGTACTCACCGTCACACATCTAGCTGAAGGCAATACCCTAAGACTTGAAGCACAACAGTCGGATAATCATCCGGGACGTAGTGCACCAAGCGTAACAGTGGAAGGATGCTCAACGAACATGTCTGGTGGAATTAGCCTTGGATATGTCAATCAATTCGCAGAAGATGACGCGAATGCACATCGCTCTGACGACAAGCAAGAAAGTGTCGAATCAGGCTTACCGCCAATGCTACGCGCTTTCCCAAAAGGGCATCATATTGAAAACTACATTAAACCGAATCAGGATATTGAATACCTCATTCGTTTCCAAAATACTTGTGGCGATACTGTTCAGCAAGTCATTATTGAAAATAGAATTCCAACTGAGCTGGACATCACAACAATACAGCCTGGTTCGTCCAGTCATGATTATGATTTCGAAATAGTAGGTGAGGGTATCTTGCGATTTAGATTCAACAACTTGCAATTACTTGATAGCTTGGAGAACGAAGATCTATCGCACCTCTTTGTAAAATTCAGAGTCAGTCAAAAAGAAGACTTGGAAGCGGAGACTGAAATTATCAATCAGCTCAGCCTACATGCTGATGGAAAAGACTTGGTGAGCAACATGGTATTACATACAGTAGAAAAAGAAATTATATACCAACCATTTCTTTTGGAACTATGTACAGGTACTCTTTACAACGATCAATTCATTTTGCAAAATGATACGGTAATTTTGGATACTATTTCATTCGGTTCATATGACCTTTGGGAGATTGCAGGAATTGAAGTGTTGCCAAATGCATACACGACCATCGATACCGTCCTATTGACTGGCATTCCTTATGAAGGTGTTATTTATGATCAGGATACAACGTTTACCCAAACTTATCCTTCATTCAACAGCTGCGATAGTATGGTTACGACAAACATTATGATCATGACTTCTGGGCTTGAAGATAATGAAACCTTGACAGGCTTCAGCCTCTACCCTAATCCGGTAAATGATGAGCTGTATTTGCATTACACATTAGAGAATGCGACAGAAGTGCGTTACGAAATTAAAGAAATATTGACCGGGAAAGTTATTTACAAAGCAAGCCCGACTCGCGAGTCTGCTGGCGAACACTACCGTAAGATAGATATGAAAAATAATCCTGTAGGAACATATATTATTAGTATTCAAGCGGAAAATGATTTATTGATTCAGAAGCTCATTAAATTATAATCCGAGGAAAAAAGGTAGCCGGACAAAGGTTTGGCTACTTGATATTCGGTAAAAGAATCGAATGTCAGGCTGAATTAGGTTGGTACTTGTCTGATTTTTAGTCAGACGGGTATCTTCCACAGGATTGCAATAAAGAACTTCAAAAAATATAAAGCAAAAACTCGACCGTGCTAGGGAGGACGTTAGAGTTTATTGGCCCCGACGATTTAGTCGGGGCTAATAAAAAAGAAATTTATCAGATCAGTTAGGTTTTATTAAACCAAAAACTCTGATACTCGAAAGAACTTAAAAATTATGGAATGTTGCATTTATTCGGCGCAGAGGGTTTTCCTCTGCGTCTTTTTTTTCATAAGCGTACATTAACATGTAGCCTCATGATTAGTTCGCCATTATAAAGAGTAAACTCCCACTAGCCTCTACGGTAACAGCTAAAATGAGTTGATTTCAAAGAATCTAAGAGTAAAAACACAAAAACGTTAAGCACAGAAATCAATTCTAAAAACAGGAAAAAGCACCGCGCTTAAAGTTCTCACCAATATTTATACTGCCATCAGCTAAAATATCCACACAAAACAAGCAATAATAATTTTTTTTTCTTAACTTCATTCTTTCTTACCTCAAGAATACCAAATATAAGCTGTACGTTTCAATTCCCCAAAACGACTAAATAAGTTTGAATATTCACGTCAAATCTAAAGTAACGAAGTTATTTAAGCTCGTTATTTTATCATTTGGTTCTACCACGGGATTTGTCAAATGAACCTTTAAATTTAAACGTTGACGCCTAAAATAAAAACTTTCAAGCCCCCCTTTCAAGAAAATTTCAATTAATTATTGATACACATTTATTACATTCATTTAATCAAAATTATCCTATTTTATGAAAAGAATTACTGCTCTCTCAATGATGCTACTGACACTCACTCTTGTGATCTACAGCTGTACTCAAGACTCTTCTGTCGAAATAGCACCAACGGTGGCTTTGGAAATCGACGAACAAGCTGAGCTTATAACCTACCCTCAGGCTGAAGTAATCGAAGGCCAATATATCGTGGTTTTCAAAGAAGATGCTTTTGCTAACTTAGAAAGTCGATCTATCAATTCGAATAACTACAAGGTTAATAAGCAAAAACTAGAAACAGAGGCCCTCAGAGTTTTGGAAACCAACAGTATCCAATCCAAAGAGATTAAGCAAAGTTTTGTAAAAACAATCAAAGGTATTGCCTTAGAATTAACCGCTGAAGAAGTTGAGCAGCTAAGAGCAGACAGTAAGGTAGACTACATCGAGCAAGATCAAATGTTCCATGTTACCATGGGCGGACCTCCAGGAGGAGGCGGTGGTGGCGGTGGCCAAACAACACCTTGGGGTGTAACTAGAGTTGGTGGTGCTATCGACGGAACTAATGCAGGTACAGCTTGGATCATTGATTCTGGAATTGACTTGGATCATGAAGATCTAAATGTTGATGTAACTAGAAGCCAATCTTTCTTAAGTGGAGGTCAATCTGATAATCCTGATGATCAGAATGGTCATGGAACTCACGTTGCAGGAACAGTTGGTGCAATAGACAATGGCGTAGGTGTTATTGGTGTTGCTGCAGGAGCAACAGTTGTTTCAGTTCGTGTATTGGACAGAAGAGGTAGTGGTTCTAACTCAGGAGTAATTGCTGGTGTTGACTACGTAGGAGCTAATGCTTCGAGTGGAGATGCTGCAAATATGAGCTTAGGTGGTGGTGTATCATCTGCTTTAGATAACGCTGTAATAGCGGCTTCATCTTCTTGCCCATTCGTTTTAGCGGCAGGTAATGAATCAACTAATGCCAACAACTCTTCACCTGCAAGAGCTAATGGTAATAATATTTACACCGTATCATCAATGACTTCAACTGATAACTGGTCAAGTTTTTCTAACTATGGCAACCCACCAGTTGACTATTGTGCTCCTGGTTCAAGTATTAATTCTACTTGGAAGAGTGGTGGTTACAATACCATTAGTGGTACTTCAATGGCTGCTCCACACGTTTGTGGAATTTTATTGATCGGAGGTATTACTTCTGATGGGACAGTAAATGGTGATCCTGATGGAAATGCAGATGATATTGCACACCATTAATAGAATAATTTAAAAATAAAATACAATCTTTGTAAGGCGGACCTAATGGTCCGCCTTTTTTCATTGAAGCTAGCCTAACCGCTTCCACTTTTAAAAACAGACTATGACAGCAACTGACAAACGATACCTTTTCTTACTCTCCTTTCTCGAAGGTGGTGCCGTGATGGCTTGCGAATTAATCGGTGCAAAACTATTAGCTCCATTTTTTGGTACTTCTTTATATGTCTGGGCTGCAGCTTTGGCCCTGACCTTGGGTGGCCTGACACTTGGATATTTCATTGGTGGAAAACTATCCAAAAAGTACGCAGGTAGCAAGTCGTTGCTATATTGGGTACTGATCGCCGCTGGACTATTACTTGTGCTGATGCCATTCACCAGTGAGTTAATTATGAATCGTACCATTAATTTTTCGCTTGAAGCAGGGGCCATCAGCTCATTAAGTATTTTCATGCTACCACCACTTATGTTTATGGGAATGGTTTCTCCGATCATCATCAATTTACTTACTCAGGAAATCACCTCTGCAGGAAATAATGCAGGAAACGTTTACGCCATTTCTACCTTGGGAGGAATTCTCATGACCTTCCTGATGGGCTTTTATATTATCCCTAATTTTGGCTTAACAGTTCCTGCTGTAATAACAGGAATCGTTCTAGCGATTTTACCAATCTTATCTTTACTCTATTCTAAAAATAAGAAAGTGTTTGCATCCATGCTCTTAATTGGATTAAGTGCTTTTCTAAGCCTTAGTCCCAATGAAAGATATGTTGAAGAGTACAAAGTACTTTATCAATCCGAAGGTATTCTCGGCCAAGTAAAAGTAGTTGATCACCCATCTTATGACATTACTCCGGACAGTAGAATAGGAAGAGGCCTGATTGTGAACAACACTTTACAAACTTTTGTTGGTCTCGAAAATGATCTACAATATAGCATATGGAGTTGGGCACATTATTTTCCAACGGCAGCTTCTATCTTTCCAGAAAAATCAAACGTACTTTTACTCGGACTTGGTGGCGGGACTTTGGTCAAACAATTACAACGGCTAGGCTTTGAAACAGATGTCGTGGAAATCGATAAACGGA
Organism: uncultured Saprospiraceae bacterium; assembly: GCA_937921775.1. Taxonomy (GTDB): domain Bacteria; phylum Bacteroidota; class Bacteroidia; order Chitinophagales; family Saprospiraceae; genus CALGLS01. Next base: position 15,790 of record CAKZUK010000087.1, on the reverse strand, counting down.
TCAGAGATATTTCCTTCGACTATTTCAACCTTGATCGCTCTACAAATGTGGTCATTGATGATGCGAGGCATTATGTCCGAACCACCGATAAAAAATACGACATCGTAATTTTTGACACCTTTCTAAGTGAAGCAGTGCCGGAGCATTTGATTACTGTAGAAGGATTTGAAGACACGAAAAAGATTTTAAATCCAGGTGGAATGGTTATGATTAATTTCTACGGATTTATAAAAGGGGAAAGGGGAAAAGCCGCACGATCTGTTTTCAAAACTTTATCAGATGTTGGTTTTAAAACAGAAGTTCTTGCAACCCCAGGAATTGAATCAACTCGAAATTTAATTTTCCTGGCTTCATTAGAAGAGAAAGATTTTTCGACTGCTCGATATAAAGAACCTAACTTCGAAGAGATTGATGATTTGTATACCTATTTCTTACCTACGAAGTCCTTTAATACTAATGACGCTATATCTTTGTCGGATAAGAAACCGCAGTTGGCTCGCTTGTATACTAAGGCTGCGAAGGAATGGAAAAAAAGTTATAATGCTTATTATCAGAAGTATTTTGTTAAGAAATGAGGATGAAGCTATAGCTTTTGCTAAAGAAGTTGTTTAAAGTTATTGTTCAGAAGTGAAGGTAAGTGCTAAGCTCTCTGAAGAATAACTTAAAACAACTTCAAATAAAAAAATGGCCCAGATTTTAGAATCTGGGCCATTTTTTATTCAACAAGAACTGTGTTTAAAACTATTTAAGTTTTATAAATTTAATCACCTGTTCCTGTTGTTCTATTACAATCCGAATAATATAAGTCCCCGGTGTATTTGCGTTCATTTCTGAAGAATAAATTTGGAAACTACCGTTTTCAAAAGAAACTTCACCTTGATAAATCAACCTTCCGTTTCTATCAAATACTTCCATCATTCCTTCTCCATAAGTCTCCCCTCCTACTTCCAGATTGATCGACTCTGTGACTGGATTTGGATAAAGACTTACTACAGGTATCAATTCGAAATTCGCCACCTCTATCTCAGAGTATTCAAAAGAATCATCTTTGTCTACGATCTTAAGTCGGTAGAAATTAGAACCGTAATATGGCTTAGCATCTTTAGCAGAATAAGTACTCATCATTTCTTCACCTCCATTACAATGAACGCTTGTCAATGGCTCAAACGTGAGCCCATCAAAGGAATGTTCTACAATAAAATGACTTGCATTAATTTCACTAGCTGTTGCCCATTGCAAATAAACTTCATCTACTTCTTGTACTGCTTCAAATCGTATCAATTCCACAGGTAATGTTCCTATATCCGTAGAACCAATTGTGAATGATAGGTTTTCACCAAAAGGTGGTGGATCTCCTTCCATCCCCATTACATAACCTGGCGTATCAGCAGCAGTAACAACACCTGAAGTCGCTGCTTTTCCATGATTCGTCCAAGTACTTGTTGTAGGATTATAACTCACTACTAACAATGAAGCTACATCTGTAATTCCTAGTGATGCTGGATCAGACCAATGCAAAGTTACACTCACTTGTTCGGTTCCTCCATCGTTGTTAAGCGTCCAATATTGATTCTCAGTTATTGATTCAATTCCTTGGGCAAGCTCTCCAAAAGGTGGTGGATCTCCTCTTCTATACTCAGCGGTATAAACAGAAGTCGCACCTCCAAAAGTGGTAGAACCAGTTATTGCAGAAATTTCAATTGGCGCATATACATCACCATGTCCTGTAGGAAAAACGAAAGGAAGTCCTTTTGTCCCACCAATTTTTTGAATCGGCCCGTCGATATATGAAGTCTCACTCCCTGGGTCAATAGTTGCGTTTTCACCCAAAACAAGCAAATTCTTTGAAGTTGTTTGAAGAATACCACCGGTCAAATCAAGGTGTTCATGTACATACATTACACCTAATATTGTAATGGCTTGACCAGAAGTATTGTTGAACTTTAAATTTGAAATGTAAAGTGAATCCACTGCTGTGCTTAGAACCCTTGAAGGAGGCACAACTTGCGGTCCTGTTCCATTCAACTCCAACATACTAGTTTCATCCATTTTCAAAACCCCATAACCATTTCCATCTCGATTAATCGTTCCTCCTAATTTCAAACTAGCATTATTTCCAACTTTGACAGTTGTACTAGCATCGCTTACTGCCTTTAAGTTTATATCCTTTTTGATTTCTAAACTAGCTGAAACGCCTGCACTCCTAAGACTTGTCTTATAATAAACTCCTTTAGATTCAATATTCGCATTTCCATTAATGGTGACTTTTCCATCACTAGATGATTCTCCGAACAAAAGCCCACCTTGACCAGCATGGTTGACTAGATTTAAATCTCCATTAATTTGTATCTTGGTTCCAACTTCATATAAGTCAACATCCATATTTTCACCTCCTAACATTTCTATCACTAAGTTACCATTCACCGTCAACTCTCCATTATTCCATATATTCATTTCAAAAGAGTGACCTCCTCTGCCCATCAAATTCATATTCCCTAAAACAAATAATTTTCCATCATTTTCAATCTTAATTTCATACATAAGCTCCGATAGCGAAGCATCATCATAATTGAAATTAAATTCCCCCCCTACAGTTAGTCTAGATTGACCTGCTATATTTAGGTACACTTCTTCTCCCGAAGAACTTCCATTCTCTCTCTCAAAAGTTAGGCTACCCAATACACTAAGAACACTTTGATCTGCAAGCTTCAACGCAATATCATTAAATGCGGTTGACAGAGCCAATACATCTGTAGTAACTTCAAGCGTTCTACTACCTGTAAGGATAAGACCAGACGCAGTCCCTTTTGTGTTACTCAAATTAAGTTTATTAATAGTAACATCTCCAGAAGCCTCACAAAACGTAACGGTATACCCATCTATAATCACGTCATCTCCTACAGAAGGTACAGCACCCTCAAGCCAGGTTGAGGCATCTTGCCAAAAACCATTTGCTTGCGCATGAAAGGTAGCAGCATAGGAATAGTTAGTAAAAAAGAGGCCAAGGAATAAAAGACTGAGTGGTAGAGATTTCTTCTTCATCTGTTAATTTTCTTAGTGTGCAACGTACGAAATACGGGGGTATCTAGTTAAAGCTAGAAAGAGGGAGGAAACACGGTTTTATTGCTGCAACTATTTTGCCAAATAAGTGACATATCAACAAAGATTAAGGGCTAAACTAATAAATATGAACATCCGACATACTCCATTCTATAAAGCACTACAAGTTGTACATATAAGCAACTGACTAAGAGGAATTAATACTTGATTCATTTTTTAATTACAATAAAATAGCTTAGTCTAATTATTTTAATTTTCTCTTACTCGCAGTATTTTATAGCGTAGACATAGGATGGCAGAGGCAGATCTTAGTTAGCAGAACTACCTACTTCGACTCATGGTTAAGCAACTGCCAATGTTCGAGGTAATAGCTTAACAAAATAGGTTGATCGAGATAATTAGAAAGGATGTTAGGAACACGGGTATCTTTGGGAAAGTAAAACATATGGCTCAACATTTCCTGATCGAGGAAACGTGTTGATATAGATTCATCATATTTAAAATTGATTGGATTGGCTGCCGCCAAAATAAATCCCCAGTTGCCAAAACTAGGTACATTAACATGAAAAGGATAGCGATGAGCAAAACCACTCGTTTCAAGCGTTTTTTCGATACACCAAAATGCGTTAGGTGTTAGCGTAGGACTGGTTGCTTGTGTGACTAACAAACCATCTTTGGTAAGATTTTTTCGGGCTAGTTTATAAAAAGCATTACTGTATAATTTGCTAATACTTTCACTATTGGGATCTGGCAAATCACAAACGATGATGTCATATGGTGTCCTGTTCTCGAGCAAAAATTTGAACGCATCATCATTCACCACATTTACTTTTGATGAGAGTAATGCGTCTCCATTTAGTTTTCGCATTAGATCCATCTTTGAGGACAAATCTGTAATGGCGGGATCAATATCTACCAAATCAATTTTTGAGACATCATACTTCAACACCTCGCGTGCAGCAAGTCCTTCTCCCCCACCCAACAACAGCACTCTACGAGGTGCTTCGTGTTGCATCATCGCCACATGTACTAATGCTTCATGATAACGATATTCATCACGTGACGAAAACTGGATGGCTCCATTTAGATAGAGACGAAACTCTGCATTGTTTTTCGTCATGGTGATATCCTGATAAGGACTTTGATTATTATAAATAACGGAGTGCTTAAAAATGCCATTGTGCCAACGCTTCATAAACGACTGGCTAGCTGCAATACTGAAAATTATGACTCCGACAATACTGGCCGTCACCAATAAAAGAATTCGGCGCTTTAGCTTTGTCAAGCTAATCTCATTTCGAAAAAAGATATAGGTCGCAAAACCTGCCACAATATTCAAAAGACCGAAAAATAAAGACGATTTATAAATCCCTACAAAAGGCACTAAAAAAAACGGGAAGGCAATAGTTGCAATCAAGGCTCCCAAATAATCAAAGGTGAGAATCGTGGAGATATTGTCTTTCAATGAAAAATCATCTTCTAGTATTCGTGTAAGTAAGGGCACCTCTAAACCTGTAAGTATTCCAATTGTTGATATCAGAAAAAAAACAAACATATTGAAACCACCAAAGTCAGCATACAGAAAATAAGTATAGCAAAGTGGTACTGAAAACGCACCAACCAAACCAAGTAAGATTTCTATCACAATGAAGTGGTAAATCAGATCGCGCTTAAATATTTTTGACAAATAAGCCCCTACTCCCATAAAGGCCATATAGAATCCAATGATGAGCGAAAACTGTTTGACGCTATTACCTAAGAAGTAAGAACTCGCTGTTGATATTAGTAACTCATATACGATCGAACACATCCCAACCAGAAAAGTGATGAAGATGAGAAAGGATTTTTTATTTAACATAGAATATCCATGGTTTTATTTCTTTATGTTTTATGAGACTATTATATTGCGGTTAATAATAATCCATTTTTCTTTACTTTTCACGATTTGTTTAATTATTCTCAAAGGACGCTCATTTCTGAGTTTTTTTCTAAAGATTTTAATCAATTTTATAAACTACTTACACAATGGTAAAAATAAAATCATCCTCAATCGTCAAATCGGCGAAAAAAATCAAAAAGGCCGGTCTTGTTTTTGGAACTGCCTTATTAATGACTGGCTTTATTTCTTGTGGAGATAATACAGAATATACTTCAGAAGTAGTGATGGACCCCAACAATGGTATCGTTACCGAAGTAAAAGAAATGCAAAAAGATTTATTCAAAATTACGAATGAAGAAGTTGTTACCTCTAAAGACGATTCACGAATTATTGCAGAATATATGGATGGTGTAAGAGATACTTTTACACTTGAAGAAGCAAGATTAGTTGATGCTGACAACCCTGGCCGTAGTAGAGGTATGAATGGTATCTTGATGGGAGGTATGATGGGATACATGATGGGTAAGAGTATGAGCCAGCCTGTATCAAGAGCTGCTTACGCAAACGATGGTGCCTACAACAAAAGTAGCACGACTAATAGCAGTAAGCTAAAATCAACTGCTACTAAACGAACAGTAAAAACTCCTAAGAAAGGTTTTGGTTCAAGTAAATCTTCTCGTTCTTATGGTGGATAGACTGATGGATGTGCCTGACGAAGGCGCTAAAGACATTATCCAACAAGAGGGATATGCTTGGTTTTTGGAAGGCGACAACGAAGAGTACATGGCTCCCGATGCTATTATGGTATCAAAAAACGAAGTCACTGCTTTCAATGAAGCTGCTGAAGCCTGTTATGAATTATTCAAAAAAGGATTAGCTCATGTGTCTGACAATAATTTATGGTCACGTCTAGGCATACCAAGCGAAATCATCCCACTAATAAAATATGATATGATTAGAGACCTGCCGCACATTTGTGGCAGGTTCGATCTTTCTGGAGGTGTCGATGGCATCCCCATTAAGTTAATCGAATTTAACGCAGACACCAGCTCACTCATGCCGGAGTCCGCTTACTTCCAATCCTGGATGCACGAACCGATTCGATTGGATTATAAAGGTCAGTTCAACTATCTCGTGCACGACCTCACCAAAAGTTTTAGAGATCTCAAAAATCAATTTGAAGAGAAGACAGCCACCCTCCTACTCTGCTCACTAGGCTATGAAGAGGATCGACTCAACTTAAACGTGATTCGTGAAGCGGCAGAAGCTGCTGGCTTTGAAGTTGATTATGCGGACTTGGAAGATGTGGTATTTTCTGACGAAGGTGTTTTCCTGGAAACAGAAGAAGGCTACGTACAATACTTCTTTATGTACAAGATGGTTCCTTGGGAGTTTATGATGTTTGAAGAACCTGAGTTGATGGAATTGATTGTTGACCTTTCACTCAAAGATGAGGTCCTTGTATTCAACCCTGCTTACACGATTGCTTATCAGGCCAAGCACATGCTGACCATCCTTTACGAACTCTTCCCAGACAATCCTTACTTACTTCCAACGTCAGATGAGAAGACAGCATTACAAGGTAAACAACATGTATGCAAAGTAAACTTCGGTCGCCTTGGCGAAAATATTTCAGTGATTGATTCAGAAGGCAGCGTGATTAGCAAGACTCATGGTGACTTTGCTAAGTTCTCAAAAATCTATCAGGAGTTTGCAGAAATGTATGCAGATGAAGATGGCGATATTTACCAAGGTAGTTTATTTGTTGCCAATGGTCGTCCAAGTTGCCTATGCTTCAGAAGAAGAGATGATTTGATTATTGATGATGATTCAGAGTTTGTGCCCCACCTAATCTTTGAATAATAGCCATGCTACCTCTGTCGTGGCTGTTCAACTTATACTCTACTGCTTCAAACACTTCTTGTAAATACTTACAAGATTTTTCAACTTCCATCTCATCATTGCAGGTAAAAAAGTCAATGGCTGCAAAGTCATGCTCTGGCCAAGTATGAATATTAATATGGCTTTCAGTGATGACTACGGTGCCGGATATTCCGTAAGGAGAAAATTGGTGGAAGTATTGTTGAACGATCGTTGCTTTAGCAATCTCTGCTGCTTTTAACAATGCTATTTTAATAAATTCAATATCGTTGAGGTACTCGTTTTTACATCCGTAGAGTTCGAGCATGGTTTGTCTTCCTAATCTTTCTTTCATCTGAGATATGATATGTTTGAAGTTGAAAACGACTTCTTTTTTTGAGTTTTTACGTTCTTTGACAAATAAGGTGACCAATGTTAAAATGAAAGCAAAAGTGATCGAAGGAAATGTCGGTTTTATTTTAACATTGGATTCTACGACGGGATCTGTCAAAGAAGCAGTTTTTATTGTAAAATAAATATAGGAATATTTTTGTTAGGGATGAATTCCTTGGCTCGTAAACTCGCTCGAGATGATAATCTTTCTATTAAATTCAGTTGCCATCCTGAGCGAGTTTATGAGTCAAAGGACTAACAATTCAAAGCACCGCAAACACTCAGCACCTGACCAGAAATATACTGCGACATATCTGATCCAAGAAAAACACAAGCGTCAGCAACTTCAGTCCCTTTGCCCAATCGCTTCAAAGGGATACCCGAAAGAAATGCTTTTTTGGTTTCTTCATCCAACTCGTCTGTCATATCTGTTTCGATAAAACCAGGAGCAATTGCGTTGCAACGGATAGATCGACTACCCACCTCTTTAGCCATTGATTTGGTAAAACCAAAAATCCCAGCTTTTGAAGCAGCGTAGTTGGCCTGACCCGCATTCCCAAATACACCAACGACAGAACTCATGTTGATAATAGAGCCACTTCTGTTTTTCAACATCGGGCGTAGCATATGTTTGGTGAGGTTGAAGACTGATTTTAGGTTGACCGTAATGACCTGATCCCATTGTTCTTCGCTCATTCGCATGAGTAAGGTGTCGCGAGTGATGCCTGCGTTATTTATCAGCACATCAACCTTTCCGAAATCTTCGAGAACCGACTTGACGAGAGCTTCTGCTTCATCATAAGAGCTGGCGTCTGATTTATATGCTTTTACCTTAGCCCCATTTGCGTTTAGCTCTTCACAAATTTTTTCAGCACGCTCTGAAGATGAAACATAGGTAAACGCTACCGCTGCACCTTCTTCAACATACCTGCGAACGATGGCCTCTCCGATTCCTCGGGATCCACCAGTAATTAAGGCTACTTTATCTTTTAATAAACTCATAGTGATATTGGTTTTATTTCAGCGAGCAAGATAAACAAAACCAATGAGGTGAACCAAAGTAAAGGCTTAAAAAATCAAATGTCAAACTCAGGGTTAACCGAGCTTGACATTTGATTCTTTGAACTTTTATTTTCTGAGTTCTTAGTCTGCACAAATTGTTTCTGAATAGAATTCAACAGATTGTTGAGCTGCTTCAGTCTCTGGTGTTATACTAGATAAATTACGATCTCCGTACCAACCTCCTCCTTTACATCCTTTACCCATTGAGCAAGAAGTAAACATCGATCCTAATGCAAATAGAGTAAGAGCCAATATTAAATTTGATTTTTTCATGAATGACATATTAAAACTGTTAGCAATAAAGGAGGCATTTCAGGTTCTGATTGGAGTCCAGAAATCCAAAATAGCCCAAAAGTCTCTTTTGTAGGTACTCTTGCCATGTCGTAGCTCTTTATCAGAATGTAGCTTAAACGAACTTACATTCGAACAAATTGCCTTTTAGTTTCTTACTAAAATAATGGGAGGGATACCTGCTAATTACAAAAGAAGTACCAAACATCCTAAGGACTTGAAGAGCAGTCAAAATTAGGCTTTGTAAAAAAACGTTCTTTGACAAATTCAATGACAGCAAAAGCGAGTAAAAAAATAAAACAAAAAATTTGTTTTATAATTTGGACTTAATAAACAAATTGTTTTATATTTGTGTCAACAACATGATTATTATGAGTAAGAAATAAATCTAAATGTTGAAAATTAAATAAACTTGCTACAGATTACATTTAATTAGAAGGTTATTAAACATTAATATTATGGGTGCTTCAAAATACAACAACATACCGATGACCGTAGTGGATACCCGCAAGAAGTACGTTCAAAGGGCCATTATTCAAGAAAATCCGATACCTACTCCACAGGAGCGCGAAGAGAGTTTAGGTCCTTTACTTGAATTATTGTTTAACCAAATGGTGCTTGTGCTCCATAAAACGGCTTTAACTATAAAGCAACGAGCCTCGGATCTTACGGATCAATTCCCTAAGTTGAAAACATTCCCTTGGTTGAAAATCGGAATTCTAGCACTGGCTGCTTTTGTTTTATTGAAAAAAGATATGAAGTTCAATATCGCACTTAAGGCACCACTTTCAACCGTATCGGATGATAATGACCAACAGAATCTAGGTAAAGCTGTAGCACAAACGGTTGCATACCGACCTGGCTCCTCTACAAATGGGAACCCCTATGCACCAGTAGGAGCTGCTGATTTACGCGATAAACGCACGCATGATTTTATTCGAGAATACGCTCCTCTTGCAATCGAAGATATGCACAAGTCTGGTGTTCCTGCCAGTATCAAAATTGCTCAGGCACTAGTAGAAAGCCGCGCAGGTACTAGCAAACTAGCAGTTAATAATAATAATTTATTTGGCATAAAATGCTTTAGCAAAAATTGTAAAAAAGGCCATTGTACCAATGCAACAGATGACCATCACAAAGATTTTTTCAGAAAATATACTAGCGCTAAAGGAAGTTGGACACATCACAGTCAAATACTAACAGCTGGCCGATACAAGAAATTAAAAAGCTATGGTAGAGATTACAAAAAATGGGCTGTTGGTTTGAGAAAAGCAGGCTATGCCACTGACAAAAATTACGATAAGAAGCTCATTTCTGTCATTAAAAAATACCAGCTGGACAAACTAGACAAACGATAAAAATAGTTTTTAAACAACTTCTAAGCTGTTTGACCTAATTATATAGTAATGGAACATATTAGCTTAACGACAAAAAACTAAAACACCATGCTCAAATATCTACTTGCGGGACTCTTTATTCTTGTCCTAGCAGCTTTACTCCAACATCCTATCCCGATACTGGAGGGCATAGAAGTACACTCAGAGCGAACCATTTCTGAAGAAGTTACTGAAGAGGCCCCTGAAGATGTTCTTGAAGAAAAGAATGAAATAAAGTCGGAAAATAATTTTCATTCGCCTCAGGCTAATATAAAAGTCCCAAATTCCGAATCAAGCAATTATCAGCTGTTTAATTACAAAAACTCACTAGTATCTGTCACTCCTTATACATATTAAAAATATTTATAATTTTAACATATCTGTATCTGAACCTAATTCAACTGGCACTAAAAATACATAAGGTTCTGATAACTACACACTTACCTAACGTTTTCCTATAATAGCGGTTCTCTCATAGTCTGTTTTCAAGACCACCTTCGGGTGGTCTTTTTTATTTTTGGTACAGTTTTTTATATAATATAATTAATAAATATATTGATATAACTATATGTTAAATCAATAAATACAAAATCAAACTCTCCACCATGAAAGAACACATACTAGCAATAGTATTTTTAGGACTTTTGTTCCTGATGTTCAAAAGCCCATTCCCTAATCGGTTACTGGAAACAGAAACCATTTTTGAGGAAGAAGAAATACAATTTCCACAAGATAACAACCTTGAATACATGCTTTTTGAGATAGAAGAAATAAGCAAGGATTCTTTAATCCTATCTCCGGGAGCAGCAGCATTCATAGAAAGCTATTAAGATAAAACACACGCCCACTCTTAGTGGCAATCAGTTCAATTTTAGGAGATTATTTTCATCCCCCCGGATTCATAATAATCCCCCCACAGCAAAAGGTCATCCCCCCGGATGACCTTTATTTTTTTCATTTCTACTTAGCGAAAAGATAAAAGCCAAAACCGAGGTGGCATTCAACACATATATCTAAAATATAATTTTTAATTAACTGGCTGTCAAGACCTTTTTGGCATTTTATTTGCTAAATACATAAATATAGAGTTCACTCCTCTATACAAATTATATAAAAGACTCCTCACACACTCGAAACAAAAAAACAGATGTTCTTTACACGATCATCTACCAAGCTAAGGCACTAGCTCAAAACCGTTTACCATCTACACAAGCCTTGCCTTTTGAGAATTCCCAACACATACGAGAAAACCCATGCAGCTTTGCTGCAAATGATGGCTTTATTGGCTTTTGACTAATAAGTAATGTTCAAAATTATTTATTAGTCAAAATCTAATAACTACAAAAGGAGATTCCGAAAATTTGTCATGGACTCAAAACACCATGAAGCACTCAATTCCCAAAAGATCGTTTTGCTTATTTAAGCCGAATAGATTTCTAAACATATAGAGAAAACGAACAAACACTTATTCATCCTGAAGCCCCGGAAAAGGTTTCAGGATTTTTTTATGTTTAACAATGAGCAAAAATCTCCAACAAAATAAGGACTCATCAGTTATATTATTACTAATTTCATGGCATAAAGAATATAATAATGACAAATAACACGACCTCTTTTTCTGCCTATTCCCCCGGAGTACTCAGCTTACTCCCACTATATTATATTGGTTGGGCTGATTCCTTACTAAGCCCTTCTGAAGTAAAACTCATTAAAAATAAAGTAGCACAGCTCCCTTTTCTAGAAAAGGAAGATTTAATATTGCTAGACGCTTGGAGCGATCCGACTAATCCTCCATCCAAGGAACTTTTCAGACATTGGGTAAGCTTACTAAAAACAGCAGCAGACAAACTTCCTCATAACACTTCCCGATCAATGGCAAATCTCGGAATTGAAATGGCTAAGCAAAGTGCGGTTGGTGATAAAACACTACTCTGGTCTTCCGAGCAAACCAAAGCAGCTTTAGAGAAACTCGAAACAGCATTAGGAGGCCCAGCATCTGATACTATCGATAGTATTTTCTCCAATCCAAAAAAAGAAGAAAACCTTCCTCCTTTTGATGTCAATGCACTCACTAAGTTACTTGATGATGACTTTCATGATACCAGAAATAAAATGAGGACTCTACTCTCTGATCATGAATTTAAAATTACCCTACACAAAGACAAAGACGCACATAGAGCACATGTACTACAATGGTGCAAAGCATTAGCAGAACAAGGATTGGGAGCTATGGCATTTGAGGAAGATTACGGAGGCAAGAATGACATGGGAAGCTACGCAGCTGTCTTTGAAATGCTCGGTTATCACGACCTTAGTTTGACTATAAAATTTGGAGTGCAGTTTGGTCTCTTTGGTGGAAGTGTACAATGGTTGGGGACTGAAAAACATCACAAAAAGTACTTGAAGGATATTGGTACGATGGCATTACCGGGTTGTTTTGCTATGACCGAACTGGGCCACGGATCAAATGTAAGAGCATTAGAGACAACAGCTACTTATCATCATGATACCAAAACAATCGTCATCAATAGCCCCACTCCTACTGCGGGTAAAGATTACATTGGTAATGCAGCGAATCACGGAATCATGGCTACTGTTTTTGCACAACTAATCGTCAATGGAGTTCAGCACGGCGTTCATGCGATACTCGTCCCAATACGTAATGCAGAAACTACAGCTAGCATGCCCGGTGTTCGCATTGAAGACTGTGGTTACAAGCTCGGATTGAATGGAGTAGACAATGGACGTATCTGGTTTGATCAAGTATCTGTACCTGCCGAAAACTTACTTAATCGTTTTGGTGATATTGATCCCAATGGTGAATACATCAGTCCAATAAGCAATCCCTCTAGGCGCTTTTTCACTATGTTGGGCACACTAGTAGGCGGCCGTGTCTGCGTACCACAAGCAGGCTTGAGTGCTGCCAAGTCAGGACTCACCATTGCCATTAAATATGCACTCGAACGTCGGCAGTTTGCTCCAAGTGACGAGCAACCCGAAACTTTATTGTTAGATTACCCGACACACCAACGTCGTTTGATGCCACGCTTAGCAAAAGCATACGCACTTGACATAGCGCTTACTTATTTGACAAAGCGGTATGTCAATCGAACAGAAGATGATATTCGCGAAATAGAAACATTGGCGGCTGGTCTCAAATCATACGCTACCTGGTTTACTACAAGCACCTTGCAGGAATGCAGAGAAGCCTGTGGAGGTAAGGGCTACCTTGCGGAAAACCGTTTAGCAGAACTAAAAGCAGACACCGATATCTTTACCACCTTTGAAGGTGATAATACAGTGTTGATGCAATTGGTTGCAAAAGGATTGATATCTACCTTCAAGGCTTCTTTTCATGACAATGGTTTCAAGGCTATTACCAAAATAATTACCGATAAAATCACAACATCTATCACTGAGAAGAATTCATACATAGTCCGTAAAACGGATACCGATCATTTGCTCGACAGTGAATTCCAGTTAGCTGCTTTTCACTATCGGGAACGTAATATATTGCTCTCGCTAACGCAGCGGATGCGAAGTATTTTGGGAAAGACGAGAGACTCAAATGCTGCCTTTTTAAGATGTCAAACGCATATGGTCGAATTGGCAAATGCTTATGTAGAGCATGTCGTTTTAAAACAGTTTGTAGCAGCGATAGATAAAGCTGACGAAAATCTTAAACCTATACTTAGCACTTTGTGTAACCTTTATGCACTTTCAACAATAGAGGAAAATAAAGGTTGGTACTTGGAAAGTGGCTATATGGAGGGTTCAAAAACAAAGGCAATTAGAAGAATGGTCAACAAGCTATCTAAGGAGGTACGGAATGATGCGAAATATTTAGTAGAGGCATTTGCTATACCGAAGGAATGTTTGGTAGCGCCTATTGCAGTTAGTTAAGTAGGCTAAACTTCTGTTTTATCCTCTATTTTTTTTAAAACCATATAGTCACATAGGCCACATAGATTTCCCAACCGATCGGTTATGCTGTGTGACTATATGGTAAACTGCCTTGGAAGGAATTACCATATTGTACACCAAACTAAATCTTTGCAAGCTATTTCAAAAACAACTCTTTCAAAAATACAGCATCCTTTTCTCGAATTTCTAAAAAGTAAATCCCTGTCATACTCCTATCAGATAACTGAAAGTGATAAGCCATAGAAGTTTCAAATTCAATCGTCAACTTCACAACTTCTCGTCCTAAAATATCAACTAATCTAAACGCTGGTGTATCTGTCCAATCTCCTTTTTCAATGGCGAAGGAAGACTCAACTGGATTTGGCCAAAGCTTACCTTGATAAACCTCAGGTTCTGATGTAGAGGTAATTTCTATTTCTGGGTCGCGAAGTAACAGAAGATCTTTTCCAGTTCTATTACAGATATAGATGTCACAGAGTGAGTCTCCATTAAAATCGTCTTTTACAATGCCTAAGCCTTCCAAGGTAAATTCTAAATCTCCTATCGCAATTGTATTTGCATCACTATACTTTCCGAAACCATCATTTTTATAAACTAATAAAGGTGAGTGCAATACATTTGTCAATAAAATATCCTCATCGCCATCCTCATCAAAATCCATAAAAATACCATCCATTGTTTGATCATTAAACTCAGGAATTTGACTTTCAGTCTCATCAGAAAAAACACCTGTTCCATCATTAATGTAAATTCGATTCTGTGGATCATTTCCTTCTACAAATTCAACATTGCATAATATAAAATCAACAAATCCATCTTGATTTGTATCTCCAGGAACTATCTTCCTGGTATCCATCACAATACCTTGTGGTAGTCTGGCATCCGTTTCATCATTAAAATAGCCCCCACCTTGATTAATCAACAAGCGACTACCATTTTGATTGGCGACCATGATATCATTGTCTCCATCATTGTCAACATCTATTATTTTAGCATCGTAGGTAACATCCCAAATGGAGGGCAGACGAGTAAGCGTTTCGTTTGTGAAGGAAGCTAATCCATCATTCATAAGGATGTAATTTTGTCCAAGATTCCCAATAAATAAATCGGGAGCGCCATCACCGTTAAAATCTTCAACGCAGACAGTGTTGCTCGCTGAGAAAGGTTCAATTGGTACCAAATCAAAGTTCCCTGATCCATTATTAAGAAAGAACTCGTGCTCAAAATCATCTTCGCTAACAAATAAAATATCAAGATCACCGTCTAGATCAAAATCGGCAACAGCAATATCTTCGCTATCATGCAAAGTTGCTAACAATGTATTGGGATTGTACTCAAACTGAGCTTGTCCATTATTGTAAAGAATTGAGTTGACTTGATATTCGTTGGCAAGAATAATATCCTTATCGCCATCCTGATCAATATCGACCGACATGACATCGACAGACTGACCAGATGCTCCATCATCAGGAAGATTGTCAGAGGCATTAAGAAAAGCCTGTGCATTGCTATCAGAATAGCTAAACAACAGCAAGAGGAAACTAATTAACCATACTCTAAAGAGTACAAAAGCATTTATCATGTTCATAACAGGGGGATCTGATGAAACAAATACTTTATAGCTAGGCTATAAAATAGACAATAAAAAATGTGTTTATCTAAGAATATTTAAGTTTTGGGAATCTCCTAATGAAAATCGATTAGGACCAAATATTATTACAGCAGTTAATGGTTGCCTAGAAATACAGGCTCAACTTTTAGAAAGGTTTTGGGCAAACGGTTTTTAAAAACGGTATAAACAAATGTAAGTAATTAAACTCAAAACCTATTTGATTATATAAAATAAATAAAATTTAGCTCTGTTCAAAGTCCTAGGCGCTAAAATCGTTTTATAGCCACCATTGTAGTGAGAAAAATGAATATTGAAGGTCTGCTCAATGACAAA
>CAKZUK010000086.1 GCA_937921775.1 uncultured Saprospiraceae bacterium | reverse complement strand
ATAAGTGTGGGGTAGGAGAGGATATGATTCAACATTGGTAATGCTTCTGCAGCCTCTTTTTTGTTGTAGTATCCTGCATACAACATCTCATAAGGCAGATCAAATTTTTTGATGTAACGATTAATCGCAGCATTTCCTTTTTCCTTTTCCCTATATTTTTCAAAGGCAAGAGCAATGACCGCTAGATCTTTGTTCTTATTGTTTTTTATGTAGTTGGCTAGAAAGCTTGTTTCGTCTCGACAATTAGGACACCAAGTACCTAATATTTGCACCAGCTTAACCTTTCCTTTGTAGGCTTCATCATTTATAGAAACCATTTCTCCTTTCGGATTCTCAAACGAAAAATCTAATGATTCATAACCTTCTTTTAAAAAGGTGAGTTCATATGGACTAGCTAATGATGCGGCATCATTTTTCTTTGCTTCCCAAATTGTTTTGTAATGCTTCCCAGAACGGAATGACCCAATGATGGTAGAATCTTCTTTAATTTTTCCTTCAAATAAAAAGGCATGAGAGCCATCAAAACAAGACAAGTAGACTTTATTTTGCTGAATCGTACCATCCAAGAAGCGGTAGTCACCAGTTTCGGTAAGAAAGGTTCCTGAAAGTTTATTCCCATCCTGTTTGAAGTCACCAATCGCAGTATATGGATCATCACTTTCTACTCCAAAAGTTGTTGACCATTGACCACTTACATTCATTATTGGCTTTTTCTTTAGTGTGGTAAAACGGTGTGCTTGACCAAATCTGGCAATAAAAGGAATTGCATAGTAACTTCCACGATTGTTAACTTGCCAAATCCCAGCCATAATTCGCTCTTCAAAAGCTGCTTTAATAACGGATTCGTAAATGGGGAAGTTTATAATGATAGAGTCCTTACCATTTGTTTTATCATGAAATATTTTCACATCGTCTACTACAATTCGTTCTTCTCCATTGATTATTTCAAGAAACACCGTTTTATCATCCTTGTATTTTATTTCAAAGTTGAACGGAAGTTCACCACCGGTAACTTCTTCAAATTGGTAGTCTAATAACTCTGGAAGTGGCTCTCCTTTTTTATTGGATACACTTTCTTTGGGTTCTAGTTCTAAGGTCGCTCTCCATATACCAGGTGCAACCGAGTTAAAACTATTCTCCATCACAAGGCATGAATTAAGTAAAACGCTGATTATCAATAATGTAAAGAGAAATATACTGAGCCTTTTAGGCATAATGATTATTTTGAATATTTAAAAGCTTAAAGTTAAACATATTCTACGAAAAACAAGGAAGGAGGGAGGCCTATCTAGGGCTTAATTCAATGGGGCTTAGTTGAAGCCGGAAGACCGAAGTTTTGAGCTTTGTTAAATAGATGATCCTGTAGATTAGGATTTCGGTCTTCCGGCAAGAGAATGCTATAAAATGGCTGTAGGATGTCAATTAATATGGAGGCTTGGGTCCTAGGACTTTTCTCCTACGAAATGGTCTGCTTTATACTTAAAAAACACGTTAAAAGTGGTTAAGCTACCATATACTCGAGTTATGTATTGTTGAAGATTTACTTTTTCTTCAGCGTTTAAGCTTTTGCTACTATTGATGCGTTGCTCCATTACACGTAAACGATCACGTACCATGACGATTTTGTGAAAGAATGAATCGAGTGGGATTTCTTTCGCCTTCATGGAAGGATCAGAGGGCTTTAGGATCATTACTCCATTATTCCAACGATCACCTAGCTCAACTTTTGAGCTGATATCTGACCAATTTTTTAAAATACGCATAAGTGAGCGCTCAGCATCTGTATAGGTAATGGTTTCCTCTGTAGGGATTGCTTCGATGATTTCCCAACCATCGTAATCCTTTCCAACCATTTTGACTCCATAGGTCATGAAACAAACTTCATAAGCTGCTCCATGTAGTCTTATGACAACACCTTGGCCATGAGCTGGATGGTTTACCCTGGAACCAACACCTAATATTTGGGTGGCAATTTCCATATTGAATAAAATTTAAAATTAATTAATAAAATATGTGATTGACTTTTTTACGAGAAATGCCTTGTTCTGTTTCAATAGATGAAGCTGTTATTAAAAGAAAAAAGGTTACATTTTTCATCGGAAAAATGTAACCTTTTCAGGGCTTAATACAAGAGGCGTGAGCCCTATATTATTGGTCTAGTAAATACGATAAAAGGATGTTTGTTTTTTCAAAAAGCCATATAAGCTTTACCTTCTTCCAAGTACTCAATCGTATCTTTTCCCGTCTGGAATCTAGTAGGTACCGTCATATAAAAATTGTTTTGTGGCACAAATACCTCAAAGTGTAAATGAGGCCCTGAGGACCAGCCAGTATTTCCACTATAACCAATCAAATCACCTTTCTTTACTTTTTGACCTGGTTTCACCTTACTTCCATTTAGTTTTAAATGCACATACTGTCCAAAACTACCATCGTCATGTTGAATGATAATGTAGTTAGCTGCATCTCGACACGATTCATTGGTACATCCTCTATTGGAATCCGATTTAACAAAGGCGACAACACCACCTCGAGCAGCATAAACATTAGAGCCTTTATTCAGATTGAAATCTAATGCCATAATATTATGATGCGAAAATTTGCCACGATATCCTTGGCCTAATAATATCTCGGTATCTTTTTCAAAGGGAAGGGAATAAACAAATTCGTCATTATGTGCAGCATTTTTTGTGTCCCCCAAAAAGAAAGTGTAGCCGTATTGGAAGCTAGACTTTAATCCTTTTTTAGTAGTAACAGTCATAATCAATTGCTTTTCCGTATTGGCTGGAACAACATAGGTAAAGGGGAGTTGCTCACTAATTGTCACATTTTGCTTTTTGGGAAAGTCGATAAAAACAGTGATGGCGCAATGGGCTTTGTTTTCTGCAAAAATTCCAATTTTTTGTTCTCCAATTTTTTCATCAAAAACATCTAAGACGTCGAGTTCTTGAAGGTTTTGGCTAGAGCCAATCGAAGTAATGAAGAGTAGGAATAATAAAACAGTTGAACGGTATGTCATAATATGTGCTGGTATTTAATTTGAGTTGCTAACAAGTCCTTTCTTTTTGACTCGCTAAAGGTCTAATAGTTTAAAAAATTAAGCAACTATTAAACGCAAAGTTTAGTCTAAAACGTATGCTTTTTAGCTTTTGGGGCACTGAAATAGATGGCAAAGTCTGTTTAATGGCAATATTTTAAAATAAAATGTTTTATAATTTCAATTTTAAAACAAATTGTTTTTATATTGTGTCGAATTAAACTAGAAGAATTAGAATGTTCTTCTATCATAAACTCCTCATTTGAAGGAAATTCTATTTGACATTTACACTCTAATTCATATCCATGAAACACCAAAGTTGGGCGATACTCCCAATAAAGTATCTCACAAAGTATGGTAGTCATTATTTACCACCAAGGGAATCTGAAATTTCTGGAAATATGAAGAAGGATAACTTTGTACAACTGGTATTTCGAAGTAATAATGGAACCAATAGTTGTATTAGTGTTGAAAAGCTTTGGTGCCGAATCACAGGTTTTGAAGAAGGCTTGTATTATGGTAAGTTGATGGATCAACCTGTTTTGATAGATGGATTAGAACGCGGTGATTTTATACGTTTTAGTCATGATTATGTGGTTGGCATTAATCAGCGAATGGGAGAGGCGGGGTGAGCAAATAGGAAGAGGATAGAGGGATGAAAATTAGAATTAGAATAGGAATTAGAATGTTCCCCTAGGTGTAAAACTTGCCTTAGATGAGCATTCTAATTCCTAATCATATTCTATTTGCCATAATGGTCATCCCAATTCTTTACCGAAGGATCTTTGAGTTTTCCAACACTTTTTCCAACGAGTAATGCAACTGTTGCATCGCCAGTTACATTCGCGACTGTACGACACATATCTAATGGGCGATCTACTGCAAATATTAGTGCTAGGCCAGCTTCGGGGATTCCTGCCTGTCCGAGAACAATGATTAGCATCACCATTCCAGCTCCTGGCACCGCAGCAGAACCTATAGAAGCTAGAGTTGCAGTAACGATGATCCCAAGTTGTGCGCTTAGCGATAAGTCCATTCCGAAACATTGGGCGATAAATATCGCAGCAACTGCCTGATACAAACTGGTACCGTCCATATTTATGGTTGCACCAATTGGAAGGACAAAACTGGCGACTTCCTTTTCAACACCTAGGTGTTCTTCAACACGCTCCATGGTAACTGGTAAAGTTGCAGCACTAGAACTGGTAGAAAAAGCCAATAATTGAGCAGGTAAAATGCCTTGGAAAAATTGTTTATAACCAATTCCGGTAAATGTTTTTACTAAAAGAGGATAGAGAACGAAGATTAGGATTGCCAAGCCAAATACAACAGAAAGTGCGTAGTAGAATAAAGCAACAAACAAGTCTGCACTGGGTGATTCAACCACAAGAGCAGCCAATAAGGCAAAGACTCCGTAAGGTGCAGCTAACATGATTAGATCGATGAGCTTGAGAATGACTTCGTTGAGTCCATCAAAGAATGCTTTGACGGGCCTAGCTTTCTCCTCTGGAATTAATATCATCCCAATACCAAAGAAGATTACGAAGAATATTACTTGAAGCATGTTTCCGTTATTGGATGCAGCGGCAAAAATGTTTCCTGGTACGATATCAACTAAGGCTTGAAGTGGTCCAACCTCTTCCTGACTTTTCGCAGCTTTTTGCCTTTTTTCCGCATCGCTTGAGTATTTAGTCATCAGTTCGTTTCTAGTGTCTTCGTTGATGGTATTACCAGGTTGAACGACATTTACTACAATAAGACCAAGCGAAACAGCAAACACAGTCGAAAGAATGTAAATGCCAATGGTTCGACCTCCCATTTGAGAAAGTTTGGAAATATCCTTCAGATCAGAAACACCCTTGATTAAGGAGGCTATGATCAATGGAACAGCAATTAATTTGAGGGAATTGATAAATATAGTACCGAAAGGTTTTATCCAGTCAATCACAAATTGATTCCAGCTAAGATTATTGGCTACAAAACCAAAGGCAACCCCAAGTGCCATTCCAATTAATATTTTCCAGTGCAGTGCTAACTTCTTCATGTTGAGTTTTTGTTTTAGAATACGCAAAATAGGAAAAATTAGCTCTTATCCATTCATTTTAAGTGACTTGTAACTTTTTGTCAGCACAATAGGTAGAATGATATATGTCAATAATATGTCACATTATGATTTATTGGAATATTATTTGTTCTGACAAGTAGGAGTTTACTTGATTAATTTAATAATTGTAATTGTTATTTATGAAACCTATATTCGGACTAACTCTCGTGTTCTTATTTTCCATTAATCCTTTTTTGTTCGGACAAAAATCTGCTGCAAAAAAAGGGAAAATTACAAGTGGGCAATCTGTCTTTGGCAATGTAGAAGTTGCACCGATAGCAGGCGTAAACTCTGATGGCTTAGACTTTAGCCCATCCTTTTATGAAAATGGTTTTCTCTTTACCAGTACTCGAAAAGCGAAAAACGTAAAAAGAAAGAGCAGTAAAAAAGCTTTTACTGATTTGTACTTTGCAGAGAGAATTGATATAAAATCATTTAAAACTCCAGTCAAACTAAAGGGGAAAATCAATTCTAAGGCGCACGATGGTATATGCCGTTATAACCCGCAACACAATGCCATCTTTTTTACCAGAAATAAGAAAAAAAGACGCACCAACAATGGGATTGTTCTCGATCTAAGTTTATACTCGGCCACTAAAGAAAATGGTGATTGGGGGAATGTAAAGGAACTCAATATTAATAAGAAGAGACACTCGACCTGTCATCCTTCTTTCTCAAAAGATGGTAACGTCATGTACTTTGCATCTGATCGGCCTGGTGGTCAAGGAGGAATGGATTTGTATAAATCAAATTTTGAAAATGGCGAATGGCAAGACCCCATCAACTTAGGACCTTCTGTCAACACCAAGGGAAATGAACTATTTCCAACGATGCATTTAAGTGGAACTTTGTTTTATTCTAGCAATGGTCGGAAAGGAAAAGGAGGCTTAGATTTATTTCAAGCGCAAAGTCAAGATGGTGTCAATTGGAAGGTTTCGTCACTAGGTAATGCGTTTAACACTAGAAGGGATGATTTCGGCTTTGAAGCGAATGAAGATTTAACTCAAGGTTATTATTCAACCAACAAGAACGGAAGTGAAGGAGGTGATGATATTTATTGTTGGTCGGTAAAGCCTGAAACAAAAGCAACTCCAGTTGATGAAATTTCTAAAATTAACAATAATAATACTCCGTCTCTAAACATGAGTTCCGATAATGATCATATGAACTCAACTAAAAAGAATATAATATTCAAAGACAAATGGACCGGTCAACCAATTGCAGGAGCAAAAGTTAAAATTTCAGATTCAGAAAGACATGGTTTGGTTACAACTTATACAACTAATGAAAATGGTGCAGCTTCTATCGAATGGGATGCAGCATCTAAATACTTCTTACGAGCTGAGAAGTCAGGTTATGATAATGTAGAGATGAAGCTTTCCGCTGAAGAGATTAGTCACAAAGGGACTTTTATGATGGAAGGAGCAAAAGTGAAGAAGTCAGAGTTTGACGATATTGATTTCTTTAAAACAAAAACAATAATTGTCTCTGGTAATGTCAATAAAAATGAAGCAGAAGTATTAATATTTGACAATTGTATTGAGCGCCAGGAGTCTGTGCGAATAGACGCTGATGGAAATTTTAATCTTGAACTTGATTGTGGTTGTGATTACATTATCACTGCTGTAAAAGATGGATTTACTTCTGTTATTATGGATATTCCTCTTTTTAAGAAAAATTGTGAAAACTATAAAAACGAAAAAATATCTTTGAATCTTAATCAAGCGGCCATCCCAAATGAACCAACCAATTCGAAAGTATCTTTTAACGGGAATACTATAACCCCTGAATCCACCATCCGACTAGAACGAATTTATTACGATTTCAACGATTTTAATTTGAAGGAAGAATCAAAAGTTGAACTAAATAATTTAGTAATTCTTTTAATCGCTAACCCTTCAATGATTATTGAATTAAATTCACACACAGACGCCAGTGGACCAGTTGCTTATAATTTTGACCTTTCAGAAAAGAGAGCATTGGCAGTAGTGAATTACTTGGTTTTGAAAGGTGTGGATCGTAAACAAATCAAACCACGAGGATATGGAGAGTCAAAACCTGTGAATCATTGCCTTGATGGTGTGGCTTGTAGCGAAAATCAACACAAGGAAAATAGACGAACCGAGTTTAAAGTCATTCAGTATGATGGATGGACTAAACTGAATAATGACAATGAAGCAAATGAGCCTATTCAGGACGCAAGAAGCTCCTCTGTACTGGATGATAAGAAGGTTATTACCATCGCAAATATTCATTACAATAAGAATGAGTCTGCTTTAAACGATGCAGCAAAAGAATCTTTAAATAGTTTAGCAGAACAAATGATTCAACATCCTTCCATAAAAATTGAAATAAATGCCTATACCGACAGTTCTGGTAACGCAGTATACAATGAAGAATTGTCACATAGAAGAGCGCGGACTGTAGCTGATTATCTAAGTAAAAGAGGCATTCCAACCACAAGATTTAAAGCAAAAGGCGAGGGAATAGCCAATTCTACGCATAAAGGGCGAATTACAGAAATTACTGTGACGGAAGTTAAAGATTCTAACTTTGTGGTGGTTTATAAAGATTAGTTTTAATACCTTTGCAATCCTTTGTCACTAAATAGCAAGATACGCTGATGTTACTAATGTAATATCACTGTATCTTGCTTTTATATTTAGAAACGAATTACAATTAAGAAAGAGCCTACTTGGAATACGATTTGCATTAATAACCATAGATAAAAGACGTATTCAAAAGGATTGCACATTATGAAATTTAACAATACCATTTTTTTTATCCTCCTGTTTTGCTCTACTCTGAGCGCCCAAAAAGCTGTTAACGTCAGCAATTCTGCCGCTATTTCTAAAGATGTAAAGGGTACTACCTTGTTGGGATCTGTGGTGATTAGTAATCTAGACATGCTGAATTCATCTGATATGGATTACAGCCCAATCCTTTTTCAGGATGGAATTGTCTTTACTTCGACACGTAAATATGAAGGAAAAAAGAAGCAGATGTTTACCAAATGGAAAAAAGAATTTTCTTATCTCTTTTTTGCAAAAAGAAATAAGCGTGGTGATTTCAGAACACCACACCCCTTAAAAGGTAAAATTAATGGTAGATATCACGAAGGAGCTGCCTCTTTTAATAAGGAGGGAACATTAATGTTCTTTACCAGAAATACTTCAGAGGGTAAAAACAGTTTTGGCAAAATCAACTTAAAGATTTTTATGGCTAAGAATGTAAATGGTTTTTGGAAAGAGATCAAAGATTTACCTTTCAATAACGATCGTCATTCAACTTGCCATCCATCGATTTCTAAAGATGGAAAACGACTATACTTTGCTTCTAATAGGAATGGAGGCTATGGTGGTATGGACATTTACGTCAGTCATTTTGTTGACGGAGAATGGCAATATCCTGAAAACCTTGGTGAGGAAGTAAACAGTAGTGGGAATGAAACCTTTCCTTTTGTCGATGATCTAGATGAATTGTATTTCTCATCTGATGGACATGGAGGTAAAGGTGGTTTAGACATTTTCAAAACGGTTTATGCCGACGCCGAAAACGAAATATGGGGAGAAATATCTAACGTTGGAGGCCCTTTCAATTCTGAAAAGGATGACTTCGGTTTTACGATTTATAGTAATGGACAGGAAGGCTTTTTTACTTCTTCTAGAGAAGGTGGAAAAGGTCGAGATGATATTTATACTTGGCGTAAAGCTTATATTCCTCAGGCAGATGATGAGGAAATAGTAAAGCCTAATCGAGGATAGAGATTTTAATTCTACTAATAAGAAATCCCGAAATTTGCTTAAAACAGATTTCGGGATTTTTAGTTTTTAGATGGATTAAGCTTCAAGCCTAATTTTTCTTCGCCCTCGTCATCTCCCGTTTACCAAGAGGACCAGGTATCGCATCTATTTCAAAACCAACAGACTTTAACGTGCGCTTGACAACACCTTTTGCACAATAGGTAACCAATACACCTTGCGGCTTCAAACAGTCGTACAAGCTTTGAAAAACGGCTTCAGTCCACAATTCAGGTTGTGAATCAGGAGCAAAGGCATCAAAGTAAATCACATCAAACAGTTCAGTCGTTTTGAACTCCTCCAATTTTCCAATCCATTTACAGAATTGAAATTGATCACTTAGTTGATGAGTTTTGTTTTCCGCTAAGGAATGCATTTGTATAAATGTATCCTGCAAATAACTTACATCAAGAATATCAGTATAATTGAGTTGATTGGCTACAGGCGGTGAGATCGGATTAGACTCAATGGTGTGGTAAAGGATTTTAAGATTCCATTTTTGAGCAGCTTGGAGCGTCATGAGTGCATTTAGGCCAGAGCCAAAACCAACTTCCAATACTGCAATAGAATCAAGTCGCTGTCTTTGAAAATTCAAACCAGCGTCAATAAACACATGGGCTGTTTCTTGAACAGCACCATATTTGCTATGGTAGCTAACCTTATAAAGATCGGAAAACAAACTGTGAGACCCATCTTCTGTCTCGAATAACTGGGGGGTGGGCATTAATTATTCAACCGTTTCTACTGGCGTTTCGTCAATTGAAAAAGTCGGACATCCCATTCCTCGGTTACAAGAAGAAAGAGCGACAAGAATAGCTGCTAAAGCAATAGCAGGAATTAATTTTTTAATACTTAGTAGTTTCATCATCAATAGAGTTTTATAATATGTTTCGTACACAAAAATAGCAAATTAAGAGCCGATACGCTAATATATTGTTCTTTTTTAACGTGAAGGTCTCTTATAAGCCAAACTTTAAACGAATTGAAATAGCTCAATCTTTTATCGTTTGCCTATTTTTTTATCTTTGCCGAGTTTATAATTCAGGGGGCTTACCTTACATAACCAAAAAAAGTACCACTTATGAGAATTCATTTGATCGCTATCGGAGGTTCGGCCATGCATAACTTGGCGATAGCACTACATTCCAACCATCATACGGTTACAGGTTCTGATGATGAAGTATATAACCCTGCCAAGGAAAGACTAGCAAAACATGGACTTCTACCGGCTAAAATGGGATGGGATGAAAATAGAATTCAAACGGATATCGACATCGTGATCCTTGGTATGCATGCGAGAATTGACAATCCTGAATTAAAAAAAGCCAAGAAGCTTGGATTGAAAATAATGTCATATCCCGAATATCTTTATGCCCACTCTAAAGATAAAAAGAGGGTAGTGGTGGCCGGAAGTCATGGAAAGACGACTACCACTTCCATGATCATGCATGTACTCAAATACCTCAAAGTTGACTACGATTATATGGTTGGTGCTCAATTAGAAGGCTTTGATACCATGGTTAGGCTTTCTGATGCACCTTTGATGGTTATTGAAGGTGATGAATACCTTTCTTCTCCAATTGATAGACGGCCTAAATTTTTGCATTACAAGCCTGATTTGGCAATCATTACAGGCGTAGCATGGGACCACATCAATGTCTTTCCTACTTTTAAAAACTATGTTGAGCAGTTTGACTTGTTCATCAAAACAATGAAAAAAGGAGGACGTTTGTTTTACTACAAGCACGATAAGGTACTTAAGAAGCTGGTTAAAAACTATAAAGGAAAAGCAGAGCTGTCAGACTATGAAGTTTTTGATTTTGAAATAGCTTCTGGCAAAACTAGCTTGATGGACGATGATGGTAAGAAACACCAACTTAGTATTTTTGGAAAACATAATCTGGAAAATCTTAAAGCAGCTTATTTGGTTTGTAAAGAACTAGATATCGAGGATAAAGATTTCTTTAAAGCAATTAAGACATTTAAAGGAGCGGCGAAGCGCTTACAATTGTTATGTAAGAAAAATGATTGTTCCGCTTATTTGGACTTTGCACATGCGCCCTCTAAAGTGGCGGCGACTGTAGCGGCTTTAAAGTCAAAGCAAGCTAAACAGAAACTGGTAGCCTGTCTTGAATTACACACCTTTAGTAGTTTGAATCGAAAATTTTTGAAAGAGTACAGCGGAAGTATGGCAAAGGCGGATAAGGCGATTGTTTACTTTAGCGAGCATACCTTGAAGATGAAAAAATTGCCCCTTTTATCTACAGATGAAGTTAAAGCTGCTTTTAAGCATCCAAACATTGAAGTTTTTACGGATAATCAAAAGCTTCTGAAAGCTTTAGAGCGTTTCAAATGGAAGGATAAGCAATTGCTTATGATGAGTAGTGGAACATTTAACGGTCTGGACTTAAAAAAGGAAGCTAAGAGATTACTTAGTAAATAAGAGTTAATCAAAGAGTGAATGGTCGTTTCAGCTTGCCCATTATTGTAAGGGAACTACCACTTTAATTTCGCTAGCTTATTCTCTCTTTTTTAATGGCTTGTAGTTATCTTGATATTTCTGCCAAGGCGTAGTCAGATGGTGGTTTTTACCAAAATAGGTCATTATGACTTCAAAGTCATTCGGATCTTTGTAGCCAGGGATTGATTGAATGACTTGTGTTTCCTCATTTAAAAAAACAGTAGAAGGGTAGCTAAGCCGGCCCATAGTTAAGGCCAAAGCTAGTTCATGATGACCTCGTCCTTTTTGGTTAGCCTTTTTTACAAAATTATAAACCTTGTCACCTAACTTAATTGGTTCCTTATATTCAGCATTGAATTTGACGGCGTAATAGTTCTTGTTGATGTAGGTAGCAATACTATCATCTGAAAAAGTAGTTTTATCCATTCGCTTGCACCAACCACACCAATCGGTATAAATGTCCACTAATATTTTTCGCTTTTCAAGCTTTTGAAGTTCAATAACTTCTTCCCAAGACAACCACTTAATTAAAGATTGATCGTCCTGAAGCTCAGTTTTTATGCTTGATTCCTTCTCATCTACTTTAGTAGGCATAGAAGTAAATCCAAGCAATAGGAAGGAAAATAAACTTATGGAAAGGAGTAATACCCTGCTCATTTTTATGTTATTTGAAAGTCTTAAACGCATAAGTACTTGAGATCAATTGAGAACAAATACTTAGAACAAATTACCGACTATTAAACTTAATAATCAAGGAAAGAGACTTACCAATAAAGCACTTTAGGAAAAGATTAACCTTTATCGAGACATACCAATGGGTAAGCTTAAAGACAAGACTATTTTATTAAGGTTGCAACTGGCTTTATTAATGTTTTCTTCACATTTCATGAAGCATTAATGCGGAAATTACAACTTCTAAGATGAAAATAGATACATATCCATGTAGTTTGAGCAGAAAGGTTTTATTTATGACGAATAACAGAATAATTACATAGGATTGAAAAACTGTTGCAATTCATTGTTCCTCAATTTCCAAGTTTTATGGACCAGACGGTTTATTTTGGGAGCATTTATTCCGTTTTTAAGGAGTACATCTGTGTTGAAAACACGAGCCTCATCCCAAAGGTTTAAATCGATAAACGATTGCAAAAGTTGGCTACCTCCTTCTACTAAGAGAATGCCTTTATTGTCTTTATATAGTTCCTCTAGTACGTTTGGAATAAGCTGCTTGTCAAAAGCTATGTTGACATACTTCAAATTATCCGACTTGGATTTGGAGCTCTCCTTTTCAGTAATTATCCATGTTGGACTAGATTTGTCCATAATGTTTAAGTCTTGATTGAGTCGTAATTTTCGGTCCAGGACAAGGCGTAATGGTGATGCTCCATAGTGGAGTCGGGTGTCAAGTCTGGGGTTGTCTAACAATGCCGTATTGGTACCAACCATGATAGCGTCTACCTCACTTCTCCATTTGTGGCTAAGGGTTTTTGTATAACTATTGCTGAGCCAAACTTGTTTATCATTTACTCCCATAAATCCATCCACTGATTGAGCAAATTTGAGGATGATGTAAGGCCTCATAAGTCGCGCAATAACAGAACGATAGCGTACTATTTGATCACCTTTTTTATACGCAACTCCAGTGGTTACATTCGTACCATTATCTTGAAGTAAATATTTGCTTTTACCATTAACACCCGGAGTAGGGTCAATGCTAGAATAAATCACGTTTTTTATACCTAGCTTTTTGATCAAATCAGTGCAAGCAGGAGTGTTTCCTATAATACAACAGGGCTCAAGTGATACATATAGAATGGCATCTTTTATAAAAGGGTGATCTTCAGATTTTACACTTTTTATACAATTGACCTCTGCATGGTCACTGCCGTATTGGCGATGAAACCCTTCGCCTATTATCCTGTTTTTATAAACCAGCACAGCTCCGACCATTGGATTTGGTGAGGTATTCCTAATTCCTAATTTAGCAAGATCGAAACAACGGCTGATAAAAAGATTATGTTGAGTATTTATTGACATTTTATATTGAATTTATCCTGTTATGC
The DNA here is from genome assembly GCA_937921775.1 of uncultured Saprospiraceae bacterium. Lineage (GTDB taxonomy): Bacteria > Bacteroidota > Bacteroidia > Chitinophagales > Saprospiraceae > CALGLS01. The sequence goes on along the minus strand of CAKZUK010000086.1, from coordinate 907 downwards.
CTTTAAAACAAGACGTCTTTGAGCTGTAAAAGTAAAAACTATAGCGACTCTAGCTTTGATTTTTAATCATTTTGTGAAAAAATCATAACAACTTATTTTTTTTTTAGTTCAGACTAACAAGAATTGCTCAATATTATTACCTTTAAGAAACAAAATCTGAAAATTATTTTTCATTTTATAAATTTAGAGCGCGTGTTATACAAAGTAAAATTAAAAAATGCCAATGAGAACGTGGTTATGGACGACAAAGTCTTCGACTATCTCTCTACTGACCCCTACCTAGTCAAGGTAGACCTAATCAACAATTTAAGGAGACACTCCAGCGGATGTGCAGTCTTTCAAAAGACTTGGTCTTTAGCTAAGGGTGGCTACAAAACAGAAACAATCTATCTCCACAAGTTAGTGGCCGAAAAGTTTCTCAAGAAACAAAAAACAAGAGTTAAAAAACTTGTCGGTGCTAAAAACGGAAACAAACTTGATTGTCGAATTGACAACTTGGTTTGGAGATCAAGATCTGTTGCTAGTCGTCAGCGAAAAACCAGTTCTAAGACGGGTTACACAGGCGTTTACAAAGAAAACAATCGCTATCGTGCAGTAATTTCTATTAATAGAAAGTCTGTTCATATCGGAATGTTTGACACTCCTGAAGAAGCCGCAAAAGCTTACAACAAAAAGTCGAAAGAACTTTACGGTGACGACGGAAAAATCAATTCTATCAAGCGAAAGCCAAAAACAGAAGCTGCTGCAAAGAAAGCTCCTGCAAAGAAAGCAACAGTTGCTAAAAAAGCTAAAGCTGCTCCTAAGAAAAAGGCGGTTGCTAAAAAGGCGGTAGCAAAGAAAGCTGCTCCTAAGAAAAAGGCAGTTGCTAAAAAGGCGGTAGCAAAGAAAGCTGCTCCTAAGAAAAAGG
>CAKZUK010000085.1 GCA_937921775.1 uncultured Saprospiraceae bacterium | reverse complement strand
TGCGAGTCAAGAAATACGGACCAGCTCCGTAAAATCGAACTTTATTCAAATCAGAGAAGCAACTTTTAAGAAAAATGACTATCTTTGCGTGCCTTTTTGGCAAATTCCAAATGGGTATCAATAAAATTAAATAAAACAAATTGTCATGGATTCAATAAGCTTAACAGGAGTTACAAGAACAGACACAGGAAAAAAGGCTACTAAAGCTACTCGTAATGAGGGCAGAGTACCTTGTGTTATTTATGGAGGTGGTGAGGTTACTCACTTTTCCGTTACGCCTAAAGAGGTAAAGGCTTTGATTTACTCTCCTGATTTTAAGCAGGTAGACATCACTGTTGATGGAGCAACACACAAGTGTATTTTGAAGGACCTTCAATTTCACCCAGTATCAGATGAGTTGTTACACATGGATTTTCTTAAGTTGGTTCCTGGTAACACGCTGAAGGTACATATTCCAGTACGTTGTACAGGTACTTCTCCTGGAGTTGTAGGTGGTGGTCGTTTGAACCAGAAACTACGTGCTGTTAAGGTAAAAACAAATCCAGAATCTTTGGTAGGAGAACTTACCGTTGATATTTCAAGTCTTAACCTTAGCGACTCTGTACGAGTAAAGGACATCGTATTGGCAGAAGGTATGGAAATGATGAGCTCTAGCGGTATTCCAATTGCAACGGTAGAAGTACCACGTGCAATGAAGAGTGCTGATGCTGCTGATGAAGATGCTGCAGATGCACCTGCTGCGGATGCGCCTGCTAGCTAATAGCGTTTCAAATGAATAAAGAAGGCTTTAACAAGCTTTATTAATAAAAAAAAGAGATGTCGGCATACTGCCTGGCATCTCTTTTTTTGTATTAATAAGGGGTTTGAAATTATTCCTGCCGGAGTTTGACAATCAATTAGATAGGAATCCCAAAATCTTCAACTATTTTACTTTCCGTAGATATGAATACGAAAAGAAAAATGAGCCCACTTGGTCTAGATGGATGGGCTTTTCTAATAGAAACAAGCACTTACATTCGTCTTTAGGAGCTAATTCTAAACAGCTTCTAAGCTATTTGTTTATTTTTGAATTATGAATAACCTTCGTATTACCACTATCCAAAGCAGCCTCCACTGGGAAAATGTAGAAGCTAACCTTGAAGCCTTCGATCTTAAACTTCGAACGCTAGACCCCACTGACCTTATTATTTTACCAGAAACATTTACTACTGGCTTCAGTATGAACGCTGAGCAGCTTGCTGAACCGATGGACGGATTGACAATGCAATGGCTATCTAAACAGGCGGCTGAACGTCAGGCAGTAATCACTGGAAGTTTTATCGCTAAGGATGAAGGGAAGTATTACAATCGATTGATCTGGATGCGCCCTGATGGTACTTATGAGCTTTATGATAAGCATCATCTTTTTACGCTAGCAGGAGAGCATAAAGTTTATACTCCAGGTCAAAAGAAGTTAATTATTGAATGTAAGGGCTGGAAAATTTGCCCCATGGTTTGCTACGATCTTCGTTTCCCCGCTTGGAGTAGGAATATGGAAGACTATGATTTGCTGTTTTATATTGCAAATTGGCCACAAACTCGTGCGAATCATTGGAAGTCTCTGCTAATAGCTCGAGCGATTGAAAACCAATGTTATCTTGCTGGTGTTAATCGGGTAGGAGAGGATGAGAATGGATTGGTTTATTCTGGGGACTCTACAATCATTGATTATAATGGGAAGAATTATTTTGAGTTGAGTGGAGAAGAAGGTGTTTTTACCAGTGAATTGAACTACGAAGAGCTGCATAAATTTCGCTCTAAGTTGAACTTTCTGGCTGATCGTGATAAAGTGGTCCTCTGAGGAATTGGATTGCTAATCGTTAATAAATTCAAATCTTAATTCGAATCCTCAAATAGCAATAATTCATAATATTTATCTGAGAATCAGCGTTTCCATTGAGTTGGGTGCCTTGCCTTTTTAAACAGCTTCTGGAAATAAAAACGGTCCGACAAAAATGCCAGACCGCTTATGCTCGTTGAGGTTTAAAAAATATGTAACATTTATAACCTTATTAAACTAACCTTTTGGTAACGAGCAGCGTAATCATCTATTCGTCTGCTGACTTTACCTTAAGTAAAGCTGAGGTAGTCGAATTAGCTAAATGGGGGTATACACGCTATAATTCTTATTCGGTCTTAAGGACTTTTCGGTAAACTACCTTCTTAACACAATTGAAATATGTATTTTAAAAAAGGGCTTAAAGTATTGGTAATGTTAATAGGGCTTGTCTTATTGGTCAGTGCTTGTGGTACTCCACGATCAGCAAAAACCAGCCAAGGAACTATTAAGTCACCTTCATCAAAAAGTTCGGTTGGGAAAACCAGCAAACTCAGAAAATCAATTACATCCTATGCTGGTGAATTTAAAGGTACAAAATATCAGTATGGCGGTACTAGTCCGAAGGGCTTTGATTGTTCGGGTTTAACTTATTACGTATTTAATAAATACAAAATTGGTTTACCCAGAGGCTCTTACAATCAAGCAAAAGTTGGCAAGCGAATTAGCCTAAGGCAAACGAAGCCAGGAGATCTGGTGTTTTTTGGCAAAAGAGGTAAAGTTAACCATGTTGCCATGGTCGTGAATAACTCATCGTCTGGGGTGGAAGTCATCCACAGTACCAGCAGTAAAGGTGTTATAATAGAAAATATCAACAAGTCATCATATTGGAAACCCAAAATCCTTTTTGCTCGTGATGTATTGAAAAAATGAGAGTAAATCCTTACTTTTGTTCCTTATTACAACCTAGTTAGTGACCTTTTCGGAATGTTTGCATCATAAAAATAGCAGGCAACTAAATTAAAATGGCAAGTAGTCAATTTAATTAGCGTACCTCTGTGCCGCAATATTCCCTTAAAAATCTTATTTTCGCACACTTAATGAGATAGCTCCTGAACAAGTAGCTTCACATTAGGTTGTATATTTAAACAGACTTACGAAATGACGAATTTAATTCTTTTTGGCCCTCCTGGTTCTGGTAAAGGAACTCAAGCTTCTAAATTAGTGGAGAAATATGGTTTACTCCACATTTCTACGGGTGATTTGTTTCGCTATGAAATGGGAAATGACACAGAATTGGGGCAACTCGCTAAAAGCTATATCTCGAAGGGAGAATTGGTGCCAGATGAAGTTACTATAGGAATGCTCAAAAATAAAGTAAACGCTAATCCCGATGTGGGAGGTTATATTTTTGATGGTTTTCCAAGAACGATTGCTCAAGCAAAAGCCTTAGACGCCTTTCTCACAGAGAAAGAAGATGATATCACGGCCCTGATCGCCTTAGATGTTGATGATGAAGAAATCGTTAGTCGTTTGCTCAACAGAGGTAAAACTTCTGGCCGTGCAGATGATAATGATGAGGTTATCATCCGAAATCGTATCGAAGTTTACAATAATGAAACCTCACCAGTTTTCGATTTTTATTATGAAGCTGATAGAGCATTCAAAATTGAAGGTGTAGGCGGTATTGAAGAAATTTATGGACGTCTCACTCAGACGATTGACGGGCTACTTTAAGTACCCTCTTATTTTAACTAGTTTGTAAGTAATTCACAGAATTAAATTTTTGTGCAATCTTAATATAAAATGGCAGAGCAAAATTTTGTAGATTATGTAAGAATTTGCTGCCGTACCGGAGCAGGTGGTGCAGGTTCAGCACACTTTTTTCGGGACAAAAGGAACGCTTATGGTGGTCCTGACGGTGGTGATGGAGGGCGTGGAGGTCATGTCATTTTAAAAGGTAGTCGTAACGTATGGACGCTACTGGCACTCAAATATCGTAGACACCTAATGGCTGGTCACGGTGGATCTGGAACAAAGAGCCATTCCTCTGGTGCATATGGTGAAGACGTGATTGTGGAAGTTCCTTTGGGTACTGTTGCAAAAGATGCGGAAACAGGCGAGGTGCTCTTCGAAATGACAAAAGACGGAGAAACTCGTATACTACTTCACGGAGGAAGAGGAGGACTTGGAAATGCTAATTTCAAATCTTCAACTAATCAAACTCCCCGCTTCGCCCAGCCCGGTGAAGATGGAAAAGAAGAATGGAAAATTCTGGAACTAAAAGTTCTGGCAGATGTAGGTTTAGTGGGTTTCCCAAACTCTGGAAAATCAACCTTACTTTCTGTAATTACCGCTGCTAAGCCAAAGATTGCGAACTACGCATTCACCACTTTGGTGCCAAACCTTGGTATCGTTAAATATAGAGATGCAAGATCTTTTGTCATGGCTGATATTCCTGGAATTATCGAAAAAGCACATGAAGGAAAGGGATTGGGTCATCGCTTCTTGCGTCACATTGAACGAAATGCAACCCTGCTTTTCATGATTCCCTGCGATAGCGAAAATATACAAAAGGAATACGAGATTCTCCTCAATGAGTTGAAAATGTACAATGAGGAGTTGCTACACAAATCCCGTATCCTAGCCATCACAAAATCAGATTTGATTGATGATGAATTAAAAGAAATGATTCAAGCGGAGTTGCCTAAAGATCTGCCTACTGTGTTTATTTCTTCGATAGCTAGCCTTGGTCTTACAGAATTGAAAGATGAACTTTGGAAGCTTTTGAATGAGGATGATAAAGAGGAGAAGGGAAGCGAGTTAGAATAAGGGATAGGAACTTTTCGGCTAACGTAAGTATCTTTTCTGAAATTGCTCGGTCGATAAGCATCTACTTATTTGAGGAATACCGCTAGTGTGGAAGAATACCTGCATTAAATCAAAATTAAACTCAATTAAAGAAAAACTGCGAAGGCCCTATTCGTAGTATTGAGTCAATTTTTATCTGCCTGCCCGTAAAGGCAGCTTTTACTTTTCATTTTAATTTTGTAAAAGTACCTCATGTCTGAAATAGAAAAAAAATTAAGTAAACTATATGAATCATGGAAAGGTGAAGCACCTGACATGATATTGGCACTAAAGCGAACGGCATCGGGACGCTCCTATTTTCGGATGGCAGGTAAAGGTGATTCAGTGATTGGAACCTATGGAACTGATGCGGCTGAGAATAAGGCTTTTGTCTCGTTTAGCAAACATTTTCGTGCGAGAGGTTTAGCTGTTCCAGAAATATTTGCAGAAGACTTAGCGGAAGGCGTTTACCTACAGGAAGATTTGGGTGGGCAAACTTTGTATCAACTTTTGCCAAAAGAAGAAGCTGGTTTTACCGATGATCTAAAAGAATTGTACAAAGATATTTTGACAAATCTCGCTGTTCTCCAAACGAAAGGAGGCAAGGGAATAGATTATAACTTATCTTATCCACGCGCTGATTTTGATGAGCAGGCGATGTCCTGGGATCTGAATTACTTCAAATATTTTTTCCTTCGTTTGACGGGAATAAACTTTGATGAGCAGGCGCTGGAAAATGATTTCCAAACACTTATTACTTATTTGCTTAAAGCCGATTGTTCACATTTTATGTTTCGTGATTTTCAGTCGCGCAACATCATGGTGAGTGATATGGGTGAGCCATGGTTTATCGACTATCAGGGAGGACGACGTGGAGCTTTGCAATATGATGTTGCTTCTCTACTTTATCAACCCAGTGCAAAAATGTCGGAGGCTAGCCGAAGAGAATTGTTGGACCATTACCTCAAGGTAGTTGGTGATATTATTCCGATTGATCGAGAGTCTTTTTTAAGCTTTTTCTATGGCTATGTTTTGATCCGTCGTTTTCAGGCTTTGGGAACTTATGGATTCCGAGGAATTCATGAGCGGTACACCCATTTTTTAAGTAGCATTCCAACTGCATTAGATCATATCCAATGGGTTTTTGACAATGGAAACTTACCTGTTGATTTACCAGAGTTGAAAAGAGTAATTTCTGCGATTAAATCTTCTGGAGAGTTTGATCCGGCTGTCGCCAAAAAAGATGCAAAGCTAAAAATAACAGTTAGTAGCTTTTCCTATAAAAGAGGGATTCCTGAAGATCTATCTGGTAATGGTGGTGGTTTTGTTTTTGACTGTCGGTTTCTTAATAACCCAGGTCGTTACGAGCCGTACAAAAAAATTACTGGGAGAGATGAATCCGTTATCGAATTCCTGCAAGCACATAGTAATATTGATGACTTCTTGAGTAAGGCTTACTTCATAGTAGACGAAGCGGTGGAGAATTATTTAAGCCGTGACTTTGCACATTTGATGGTAAGTTTTGGATGTACTGGTGGACAACATCGATCGGTTTATTCCGCAGATAATATGAAGAAGCATTTGGAGGAAAAATATGGAGTAGAGGTGGTGTTGAATCATGTGGAGCAGGAGATAAAGGGGTGGGTGAATTAGAATGTCAGTTGGAATTAGAATGTGAATTAGAATTTCTCTTCTAACGCGTTTCACTACATTCGCGTAAAAAATTCTAATTCACATTCTAATTCATCAGTTCTTTCATCAAATCCCCAAACTCATCCGCCTCCTCATACTTATGATCAGAGTAAGCAGTCGCACTAAACTTCAAGTTATAAACCTTATCATTCCGCAATAATACTTCAATTGTAATATTCCCAAAACGTTGATTCACTTTTTCGCCCTGAGCTCTTCCAAAGTTAATAGATGGTTTTAAGTAATGGCGTTGTATCGCTTCTACAAAGTTGCTACGATTGTACGTTCTGCTATCGGAAGTATAGGTTCTATATCCCAATGTCAGTACCCGTTCTTTTAGATAGTCAAAAAAGTGAATGACGTCCCGAATGGGGTATTGTGTTTTATGAAAATGAACAACAAAACCTCGGGAAGCACGCATGCTTAAAAAGTCTAAGGCTGTATCTACAGATTTTGGATCGACCAGATAATTGACATACGCTGCATTCACCCAATCGATCAGGCGCCGCTTACTTAAAGTTTTTTTCCATTGATCAAAGTCTACTTGTTCTTCTACACTTCGTTTAATAGCTGATTTGACCACCGGCTGGTAGGACTTGTTTTCGCTGTCTTCTACAGATTGGAAAATTTTTTTTATTTGCTCCCAGAGGGACATACGATTTATTTTTATGGCGTCTTTGATTCTTTATTGTTAAACAACTAATTATCCTTTAAGTTCGAATTCATTAGTTTTAAACTACCAGTCATCAAGAAGTAGTGTCCTGCAAGGTAAGAAAGTATGATCGCCAAACGTGGTTGTGGAACATAAATCTGATCAACTTTAAATCGAATAAGAGAAATTATTATGTCTGAAAAAATAAGCAAAACAGCACCTAAGGCTATTGTGGGAAAGGCTTTTATAGGTATTTGATTTTTCAGGTTAAGTGTAGCTAAAGCCATGAAAAACATACCTTGGCTGTATATGGTAATTGGTATTCGTAAGTTGCCCGGAATGTCAGGCCATAGGAAAGCAAGCACAGCAATTTGGAGAAGTACAAAAGGAATGATCCAAGCAGTTTTTTTTAGCAAGTATCCTTTTCTTCTTTTCGAAGGAGCAAGGACAAATGCTATAGTGTAGAAAATATGACTAAAAAAGAAACAAGTGAGTCCCCACATAAAATAGGAAGATAAGACATCTCCTTGAGCCCTTATGATTAGGCCATCACTAATTGCTGAAGTGGAAAGAGCTAGTAAAACATAAACAGAAAACGAATTGAATTTTCCTTTTACTGAAAGATAAAAGAAGATAGCTAGTGTAGCTATCATTAATGATCTACATAAATACGAAAGCATTTGTAAACCGGTATGATTAGCATAAATGAAAATTAATGTTACTATTGGAAAAAGAAAAAATTTTTTGTTAATCATAGAAGAGGATAAAGTGATTTTAGTTTTCAGAACATATTAAACGCTATAACGAATTCTGTCTCACAAGCTCAAACGCATAGGAATGAAAGGAACTCCATTGATAACTTTCAACTCAGCTGTTTTATTAAATCTACATTTAAGGTAGAAGTTGACAGCAGTCGGTGCAGAACTAACCGTTAAAAATTTACTGTCAGGAAAACGCTTTCTAGTCCATGCTATTGCTTGCTCGACTAATAAAGTTCCGATACCTAGACCGTGAGCTACCCGTTTCGTGAAGAGTAGTTTAATATGACCAGGAGCATTAAATTCAGCCATAGCTACAATGCTGTCTTTTATAGTTGCCACCATGATATAATTCCCTGCTTGCTGACGCTCTAATAATTTTGCTTCAGCAAAAATATTTTCAACCAAATGCTGTTGCCCCTCCTGACTTAGGCCCTCTTTGTTGAATTGTTTCTGTGTCTGAATAACTAATTCGGAAACGATAGAAGCTTCTTGCGGCAGCATCTCACGTAGGCTAAGCAAATGGCGCTTTACCAAAGTTAACCAATTTCCTAATAGTTGCAAACCATGCTCCGTCAGAATAGATTCTGGATGAAACTGAACACCGTATATTGGAAGTTGAGGATGTGCAATTGCCATGTTCTCATTTTCCTCTGTTTGTGCAATTGCAAGCAAGGGTGTTTGCTCCAGCTCTTTCAAAAGCAAAGAATGGTAACGCATCACTTTGTATTGCTCCGGTAGATTTTTAAAAAGTGGATGCTGCTGATGATGTATACTCGAAGTTTTTCCATGCATCGGCAAGTTTGCTTTTTGCAGGCTTGCGCCAAAAAACTTACCAATTCCCTGATGTCCCAAACAAATACCCAGCAATGGAATTTTGTCAAAATAATAAGCGATTAACTCCATCATGAAGCCAGCGTTTTCAGGTTTTTTAGGACCAGGAGAAAGTACGATTGCATCAAAGGAAATGTTGTGAATTTCTTCAAATGGGATCTCATTGTTACGAATAACAAGGCATTCGGCACCTAATTGCAGAAAGTAGTCGTATAAATTATAAGTGAAAGAGTCGTAATTATCAATTAGCAGAATCTTCAGTGGTGGGTTCATCGTCTTCAATATCAAACACGTTATTATTTTCAGTTTTTTCAACACTTAAGTCTTCGAGTCGATCCATCATGATTAATGACTGATCCCAAAAGTCCTGAAAGACAGGTTGCACCTTTGCAAATATTTCTTGGGTCTGTCCCGGAATTTGTTGGATGTAGACATATGTTTTGGAAGTCTCCTTTACTTCGTCATTGACCATGTGCGCTTGTTCTGCAAACCATAGGAGTGTACTATAGACCACTACCATCAATCCTGCAAACAGAGTCCCACCTGCCAATTGATTGATCACATTTATGTTGGCTGATTTGAGTACACCTTCTAGCCCACGGGCAAAGAGCCGAATCAAAAACATAGTAGCCACAAAGGAAATCAGAAAGCCAGCTAAGAACATTAGCGGATTATTACTATCGAAAGAGGTTTCCAAAAACTTGGTAGTAGCTGGTGCAAATTTAAAAGCAGCCATTAAACCAAATAGTAAGGCGATTACCCCAAACACAGTTTTGATAATTCCACGGGCAAAGCCCATGTAGAAGCCGATAACAACGGCGAGTGCAAACATTATATCTATTGCCATAACAGGAGCTAAATTAGTACTTTGTAAGGATAAATGCTTGATTTTTAGACGGTTTCACTGTTTTATTGGACGAAAGGAATGCTGATTAGTAACTTAGGGGGACTGAGGGGAAATGTAAGCTAGTCTGGATTACTCTTCTGGTCTTTGTAAATAAGCGTTTTATCTTAGATGATCAAACCTGCTAATTATTTTAAGTACATATATCAAACAAGAGTCTTGGCGATGTTTGAAACCAAAATCAGCAAGGAGTGTCAAATACATCCTAGAATGGACTAGGTTGAATAGATCACTGAAATATATAACTCAAAAAAAATCCTTTTAACGATCCGTGATCAGTAAAGAAAAAACAGCCAAATCATAAAACTCCTCACCAACCTTAAAAGTCGCTCGTGAAATCCCCTCTTGCGCAAAACCCAATCGTTGAGGAATACGCAAGCTCTTTTCATTATTAGGAATAATCTTCATAGAGATACGATGTAGACCCAAATGTTTAAATCCATAGTCAATCAATCGTTGACAGCTAGTACTGATAATACCACGTCCCTGAAAATCTTTGCTGATCCAATAGCCCAATTCTGCGGAAGCATGTTTGGGGTCTATCTTTACAAAACCAATAGAACCAATTAGTTCCTCTTTATAGAAAAGGTAGGTGAGTAGGCTGCGTTTAGATTGATTCGTAATTTGTATATTTTTTACAAACTTTTTGATGTCTGCTTCTGTTCTGGCAGTATAAGCCATAGGGACATAAGGGCTTAGATAATCCCTTTGGCCTTCAATGATTTTGAAAATAGCCGAAGCGAAGTTCATGCGAGGTAGATAGAGCTTGATGTCGTCGTTGACTTTTAGGTAGTCAGCTTTCATGGAGTTGAAATTGTTTTTGGTAAAGTTAATCAATTCCCTTGCTTCCTACTATATTTGCATCAATCGATAATCACCCTGCTACAATCAAAAAAAACAATGGAAGAAATATCTGCACTAGACCTTGTTCTACGAACCGCACTAGGCCTAGGCATTACCCAATGGCTGGCTTTTATTTTTAGCATCATTTACGTGATACTAGCAGCCAACGAAAATATCTGGTGCTGGCCTTTCGGAATCATTTCCGTGATTTTAGCTTTTATCGTTTACATCGATCCAGAGGTACGCCTTTATTCTGATGCGGTTTTGCAAATCTTCTATGTTGGGATGTCGGTCTATGGTTGGTGGAATTGGCGACAGTCACGAAATGAGCAGATTAAAACAAATAGCTCAGATAATTTAGGGCCAGCCGCTTCAGGAACTTTAACGATCACCCAATGGTCAGGACAAAAACATCTGATCGCTTTCGGAATAGGAGTAGGCTTAGCTCTCGTCATGGGCTGGGCTTGGACACTGACTGGAGCAGCATTGCCATTTATTGATGCCTTCACTACAGCTTTCTCTGTTATTGCTACGATTATGGTAGCCCAAAAAGTATTGGAAAATTGGCTTTATTGGATTGTTATAGATTTTGCTTGCATCTTTATTTACGCACATCGTGGTATTTATCTCTTCTCTCTCTTGTTTTTCATCTATATGGTAATAGCCGTTTTTGGTTATTTGGCTTGGAAAAGAAAATATACTTTGCAGGCAAATGAGGCCCTTATTTAAAGTAAAGGACCAAGTTGGAGCGCAGCAGATCTGAACGTGATTGCTTGAGCGATCCGCTTTAAGATCTAATTGTATAAGCGATATTTGGTGGGAGAGAATGATGCGAACAAATTCAGACATTTGCCGTAAACAAAATAGCCAACCGCCATGTTTATCTAGAAACAATCTAAATAACTTTCAAGTCACAATAAACAGCAAATAAGGCAGCAATAATAAGCGAAAGCTTTATATCTTTGCCGTTAATTTCCGAAAGGTATTATAATGTAAAAAATAACCGCACAAGCTATTCACTTACAGTCATTTACGTAAGTGTAAGAACTTAAATACGGGGCTATTTTATGAAATTGATCACAATACACATTTATCAATGATAAAAGGAACGACCAAATCGACATTTTTACTGCTTGCTTTTCTAACTTTATCCCTCTCTGCTTCTGCACAATCCTCTTCGGGGTCCACTAACTATCTGCTTTATGGATTGATTGGTGTCATCGGATTGTTACTCTTAGTTGCCATATTAATGGTAGCTGAGAACTTGTTGCATATTGAAGCAAAACAGATGGGCGTAGACAAGTCAGGTACTAATTACTCAATTTTTCCTAACGGAGAAGAAATCTTTAAAGGCAAGTCTGGTAGCCTTCCTTCTGGTGCATCTGTAACTGCACTGAAGCGTGGCCATGATATTAAATTAGCTGGAGAAGCTGAAAAAGTAATAAATGCTGATATAGCAGGTACTACTTTTGCTTTGCAACCACAAAATTTCATAGGTATCTCTCCAATTCCTAAAGTTACCGTTGAAAAAGGTGACGAAGTGAAAGCTGGTGATCCTTTGTTTTTTGACAAAAAGAATCCTTCGATCATCTATTGTGCTCCAGTAAGTGGAGAGGTAATGGAAGTTCGTCGTGGCGAAAAACGTTCAATCAAGGAAATCATTATTCTTGCTGACAAGGAAATGAAGCACCGTACTTATGATTTGCCTGATTTGGCAACTTGTAAACGCGAAGACTTGGTTGAATTTTTACTAGCAAGTGGTGCTTGGCCAATGATTCGCCAGCGTCCTTTCGATATGGTAGCGGATTTCAATATCATTCCTCAAAATATATTCATCTCTACTTTTGATACAGCTCCTCTAGCTCCTGACAATAGCTTTATTGTAGAAGGACAAGGTGCTGCTTTCCAGAAAGGTCTAGATGTATTGAATAAGTTGGCTGGCAATAAAGTCCACCTCGGACTAAGTGCTGAAGGAGCTTCTTCAGTATTCGCTGGAGCTCAAGGAGTTGAAATCAATTACTTCTCTGGTCCACACCCGGCAGGAAATGTTGGTGTACAAATGCACCATACTAGCCCAATCGATCTGAAAGATCCAGCATGGGTACTTGGTGTACAAGAAGTATTGACAATAGGTAAACTTTTCGCTGAAGGTAAATTTGACGCATCACGTGTGGTTGCACTAACAGGTGACGAACTGGATGCTCCAAAATATGTACGCACTTATCAGGGCGCCAATGTTGGTGAATTAGTAAAAGGTAACTTAAAAGGTGATAACACACGTCTTGTTGCTGGTGATGTACTAAGTGGTAAGCAAACTTCTGCTGATAGCTTCTTAAACTTCTTTGACGATCAGATTACTGCTCTAGAAGAAGGTAATGAATTTGAAATGTTTGGTTGGTTGTTGCCACTATCGCCAAGGCCATCTGTTTCTAAAACTTATCCTAACTTTTTATTCCCTGACTTGAAGTTCAAAGCAAATACGAATACGCACGGTGAGAAGCGTGCTTTTGTAGTCACAGGTCAGTATGAAAAAGTAATGCCTATGGATATTTTACCACAGCACCTGATGAAGGCAATTTTGGTAAATGACTTTGAGCGTATGGAAGGATTGGGTATTTATGAATTGAGTGAAGAGGATGTAGCACTTTGTGAGTTCGTTTGTACATCAAAGCAACCTTTGCAACAAATTTTGCGCGAAGGATTGGAGACGATGCGTGAGCAAGCTTAATTAAGTCAAAGTGACAATTGCAATTTCAGCTTGCCTGGCGGCAGACAGGTTGCAGTGATTTGAACGACTTTGGGAATTGAAATATAATAACGTTAGTAATTTTTCTATAATAATAACGAGATAATGGGTTTACTTGATTTTGTAAAAAAAATAGAACCAGACAAGAAGAAATCGCCGTTTTTACACACGCTGTTTGATGGCTTCTTTACTTTTTTGTATTCACCTGATACGGTGACTAAAGGTGGTGTTCACATTCGTGATGGTATGGATTTAAAACGAACCATGGTTGTTGTTGTATTAGCAATGCAACTGTGTTATGTATTCGGATCATTTAATATTGGTCACCAACACTTCGCAGCGACAGGGCAGTACACTGCATTCTTGGATGGTTTTCACCTAAAACTAATTTACGGTCTAATCCAATTGATTCCGATTTTCATAGTAGCGCACGTCGTTGGTTTGGGAATCGAATTCTGGTATGCAGCTAAGAAAGGACACGCGATAGAGGAAGGCTTTCTAGTCTCCGGTGCATTGATTCCTTTGATTATGCCACCAGACATTCCATTATTATGGTTAGCATTTGCAGTTGCATTTGGTGTAATCATCGGTAAGGAAGCATTTGGAGGTACTGGAATGAATATCTTAAACGTAGCTTTATTGGCGCGTGTATTTATCTTCTTTGCTTATCCAACGACCATCTCAGGTGATGAGGTTTGGGTGGCTGGTTTAGCAGAAAGTGGTGATACACTAGCTACCACTTATAACTGGTTCCACACTGGACTTTTCAATGGAATATTTGAATCGCTTGGCTGGGATACCTTCCAAGCTGGAATGCCAGTTGTCGATGGCTATTCTGGAGCGACTCCATTAGCACTTGCCTTCAAAGAAGGATGGGGTGCAGTAACGGAGCAATATTCTACAACTCAAATGTTTTGGGGAGCAATTCCTGGTTCTATTGGAGAAACATGTAAGCCATTCATTCTCATCGGTGCAGGTATCTTGATCGCAACGGGTATCGCTTCTTGGAGAATAATGTTGAGTATGTTGATCGGAGCAGTTGCCTGTGCTTGGTTATTCAACATGTGGGGCGTTACTCCATTTATGGAAGTGCCATGGTTGTACCAATTCTATATGGGATCATTCTTCTTTGCAATGGCCTTTATGGCAACAGATCCAGTAACCGCAGCATCTACCACTACAGGTAAATGGATCTATGGTTTCTTGATTGGTTTTGTAGGAATGATTATTCGTGTGATCAACCCTGCATATCCGGAAGGATGGATGTTGGCAATCTTGTTTATGAATGTCTTTGCGCCACTAATTGATCACTATGTGATTGAGTCCAACATGGGACGTCGCGCTAAGCGTAATAAAATTACAGGTGTTGCAGTACCGGTTACGCCAGTTGCTGAAGCAGTTGCAGAACATTAGAGTTTATTCCAAAATAGTTTAGTATAAACTCTATTAATTCGATTAATCTAAAAAATACTTAATTGTGTATACTACAAAATATATTTTCGGATTCGTTTTCATCATGACCTCTTTGGTTGCACTTGTTCTTTCAGGCCTATTTATGGGATGGAAAGATCAGTCAGCGATCAATGAGTCAATCTTTAATAAGCGAGCTATTCTTGGAGCAGTAAATGATCACTTAGGTGGTAAGGATGCTCAAACCATGGGAGATGAGGAAGTAAATGCCTTCTTTGACAAAAATGTTAAGCAAATTGCTTTAGACATGAGTGGTACAGAACTAAAGGCAGCGGATGTAATTAGCTCAGGTTATAAAGGTGGTAAAGCGGAACACATCGACATGGCTAAGGAGAAGAAAAAAGATGAGGCAGATCGCATCATACCTTTATATGTTTTCAACGCAGGTAAAGAAGAGTTTTATATCGTTACTGTAATTGGTAATGGTCTTTGGGACAACATATGGGGCAACATTGCATTAGAAAGTGATATGAGTACGATTGCTGGTACTTCTTTTGATCATGCAGGTGAGACGCCAGGTCTTGGTGCAGAGATTAAGGACAATCCAACTTTTCCTGCGCGATTTAAAGGAAAGAAAATTTACAACGAAGCTGGAGAATATGTATCAATTGCACTAAAGAAAACTGGTGCTAAAGCAAGTAATCCACATGCTGTAGATGGTATTTCAGGAGCTACAGTTACCGCTGTTGGAGTAGAAGAGATGTTGGCACGTGGTGTTAAATACTACGAGCCTTATTTTAATTCAATCAAAACGACTAAAAAATCTGGAGTAAGAAATTAGAAGCTTGGAAGTGGGAGGCTGGATGCTTTCCTATTATCTCGGGCCATAGGGTCGAGTGAAATTTCCCACCTTTAACTTTCTACTTATAAAATAAAAATATCATGGCAGAAACATTAGATAAAGATGTAGTTGTAAAAGCAAAAGAACCTCTTTTTGGAAAAGTAGAGAAAAAGCTTTTAAAAGATCCTTTGAATGACAACAATCCGATCACTGTACAGGTGCTTGGAGTTTGTTCTGCACTGGCGGTTACATCTATGGTGTATCCTTCATTTGTAATGGCAGTAGCAGTAGTATTCGTTTGTGCATTTTCAAGTTTGTTTACTTCTTTGGTAAGAAACAAGATCCCGCCACAAGTACGTATGATTGTTCAGCTAGTAATTATTGCAACGTTGGTAACAATTGTAGAGTTGACTCTAAAAAGATTTCAATATCCGATTTACCGTCAGTTGACCGTATACATTGGATTGATCATTACCAACTGTATCGTAATGGGACGTTTGGAAGCATTCGCGATGGCGAACAAACCTTGGCGTTCTTTTGTAGATGGTATTGGTAACGGATTAGGTTACGGAGCTATCTTGTTGATCGTAGCAGTTATCCGTGAGATATTCGGTAAAGGATCTTTGTTTGCTGGTAGCCCACTTGAAATGAAATTGATTGGTACTACACCTGATTACTTTATCAACACTATGGCAGACGGATCATGGTTTGGATGGTATGCAAATAATAACTTGATGGTACTTCCTGCAGCAGCGATGTTTATCATAGGTGTATTGATTTGGATTCAGCGTAGCTATAATCCGAAATTGGTTGATATATCTTAATTATAGTTTTTAAGAACTTGAATTAAAAAACAGCTATTCAAATAGCTTAAATAAATTAAAATGGATTTTTTCAATATTTTCATAAGAGCGGCCTTCATCGAAAACTTGGTACTAGCATACTTCCTAGGAATGTGTTCTTACCTGGCTGTATCAAAAAGTGTAAAGACTGCTTTCGGTCTTGGATTAGCAGTAATATTTGTATTGGCGATTACGATGCCAATTAACTGGGTAATTAGTAATAAGATTTTGAGTGAAAATGGGATGTTGGGTATTGACCTGACTTTCTTGCGTTTCATTCTCTTTATTGCGGTTATCGCATCTATGGTACAATTGGTAGAAATGATCATTGAGAAAGTTTCCCCTGCTTTGTATAATTCACTAGGTATCTTCTTACCGCTTATTACAGTAAACTGTGCAATCCTTGGTGGTTCACTATTTATGGTAGCGAGAGATTATAACTTTAGTGATTCAGTTGCCTTCGGATTAGGTGGAGGATTTGGCTGGTTTTTAGCTATCATAGCTATTGCAGCTATTCGTGAAAAGATTCGCTATTCGGATGTACCACCAGCATTGCGTGGTTTGGGAATGGCATTTATTTTAACTGGTCTGATGGGAATCGCTTTCATGAGTTTGATGGGTATTGATCCAGCAGCTCTAGGTAAGTAAGACTTGTTTAAGGCTTCTTTAATGTATTCCGTGTTGTAAGTCATTGACAAAGCAAAATCAACACTTCCTTCGGTTGTTTTTGCTTTCACTTTGATCATGACCACGGAATAAAACAAAGATTAAAAAAGAAGAAAGTTTAATTTTAAATAGCTGATCGGTGTAAAACTATAGCGCGTTAACTTTGTTTAAAATTAGATGATTCGTTGTTCTAGAATTTAAATTAAAAAATTCAAAACTCTAAAATATGGTACTTTTAGCTGGTATGGGCTCAACCATTTTGTTTTCTGTCATAGTATTTAGTTTGATCATCATGTTGTTGTCCTTCATGTTGATTATGGCGAGAAAGAAATTGGTGCCTCAAGGTGATGTGAAAATTATTGTAAACGGAGATACTGAAAATCCAATGTTGGTGAAGCCAGGAGATACACTTCTGACCGCACTTTCTGGAAAGAGTATTTTCCTACCATC
>CAKZUK010000084.1 GCA_937921775.1 uncultured Saprospiraceae bacterium | reverse complement strand
CAGATTAAAGAAAGACTAAACTATGAGTTTGTTGCAGGTAATTACATGCGAATGGGCACCATCGAATTGCGAAAACAACAATACGAAAAGGCCTTGGATCATTACCTATATGCGCTAGATTTGCCACATGAGGACGAAGCTTTTACAGGTATCCTATATGCTTATTTAGGCTTGGCTTGCGCCAAAATGAATCGATTCAAAAAGGCAAAAGAGTTTTACAGTTTTTCACAAGAGACATTTAAAACGGTTTACAATGAACCACATGTCGATGAGGTGAACAATTGCTTGCAAATCGGAAAAATTGAATTAGCTGAGAGTAAATTTGATGAAGCAAAAGAGTCTTTTGCGAAAGCTTTGCAATTAGATCAAATGGTAGATAGTACCAACGCAAACCCAAGACGAATCGCTATTCAGAATGCATTGGGCGCTTTGCAATTTTATTATTTTGAGAACGATACCATTGCTTTACAACATTATAAAGCTGCCAGAGATGTAAGTAAGCAGGTATGGGGAAATGAACATCCTGAAAGCATTCGTTGCTTATCAAATATGGCCGAAGTATTCCTTTATCGGTCTAATAATAAACAGGCTAGACACGTCATTCACGCTGCACTTGCAATGATTGTTCCTAGTTGGGAAAAAAGTAGTAGTAGCTCAGAGAATGGAAATGTGGTTTTTATGGACAAGCCTTTGTTGGCACATTTGTATAACTTGGATGCGAAGGTAGCAATGCAAATTTATGAAGATCAGGAGGAAGAAAATGAATTACAAAAAGCCTACGATGCAAGCGAAAGAGCAGCTTCCATATTTGAAAACTGGTTAAACGGGATTGAAGGAGAAACAACGCAAATGGTTTTGCTACAGCAAAATGTAGATGTGTATGAAACGGGTATACAAGCAGCCTATCAACTTAGTTTTGCCACAGGAGATAATACATGGATTGAAAAAGCATTTTTGCTCAGCGAAAGAAGTAAGGCGAGTATTCTCAAGAGAATGATGTTTCGCTTGAATGCCTTTGATCAATTGCCGGAAGCTGAAAAGTTAGTATCGCAAACTAGATCCTTACAAGCTGCCATTTCCAGTAGTGAAATACAATTATCGGAAGATTATACAAATGAAGATATTCGCCAAGATTTGCTTAGCGCAAAAAAAGAATATGCAGACTTTGTACGTTCTATAGAGCAAAAGTATCCAGAATATTTTAAAAAACGTTTTGAGCAAACCATTCCTGATATTTATGAGATCCAACAACACCTAGATGATGAATCAGTGATTTTGTCTTATTATCTCGGAACCGATTTGTATTATATTTTTGGCTTGAGCAATAATAGTATGAGCGCATTTGCTTTTCCACAAGATTCAATTTTGGAGGGCTATGATAAAAAGAAAAAAGTGAAGTCTATTCGTTTTGCAAAAGAGCAACTAAAGATTTTTGAAAAAATAGGTGGAGAGGTGAGCTCTCAATTAACAAAAGACTTCGGACCGGTTTCGTTAAAAGATGGTGTAGGTGCACAATTAGCTGCCATCAAACGAATGCAAAAGGAAGAATTTGCACACTTCAGCAATCGTATGTATGGGAAGTTGATTTACCCGATGAGCGAATTCATAAAAAGGAAAAAACATTTGATCATTATCCCACATGGTGAGCTGTGCTATTTGCCATTTGAAGCAGTCACCAAAACTAAAGCAGTTGGAAATATAAGGTACTCTAAGCTCGATTATCTAATTAAGGATTTTGCAATAACGTATCATTACTCCGCAGACCTTTTTCATCGAGCTACAGTTAAACGCAATCAAAAGCCAATTAGAGAGGCTAACTTTTTAGGACTTGCACCTGTTTTTAATTCAGATGAAACGGCAGGTTACGTCTGGGATAGTCGCGATTATGTGCTAGAAGATTCTTTCGATATTCGTGAAAACAGTATGCGTTCATCTGCCATGTTTGGTGATCAGTTGAAGCCACTCTTAAATTCGCAGGATGAAATTTTAGGTATTGCCAAACGTTTTGCGAAGAAACGAAAAGATAGTAAAGCGCTTTTGCATCAAGAAGCAACTGAAGAAGCTTTCAAAAGAGAAGTTCCACACTACAAGTATGTACATGTTGCTTCCCACAGTTTTGCGGATCCAATAAATCCTCGTTTGTCCGGTGTCATATTTGCCAATTACGGCAATAATGAAAACGATGAGGATGGTATTCTTCATTCCCCGGAAACCTTTTTACTTAATGTAAATGCCGATCTTTTAGTATTGAGTAGCTGCGAAAGTGGCGTAGGGAAGTACGTAGAAGGTGAAGGCCTAATGTCACTAACTCGTGGCTTTTTATACGCAGGGGCAAGCAACATGGTTTGTTCTATGTGGAAGGTCTACGATAGTTACACTAAAACATTGATGATCAAGTTTTATGATAATATCCTTAGTGGAGATAGTTACAGTCAAGCATTGCGAAAAGCGAAACTGAAAATGATTAAAAAGGAAAAGACGGCTCATCCGAGAAAATGGAGTGGCTTTGTTTTGATTGGAGTGGAGTAGGGAGCTTAAACTTCTATAGCCTGTAAGTACAAATCAATCAAAATCGATTCAAACCTTTTTTTAAGACAAAAAGAATCCCAAACCCACTAGCAAGAGCTAGTAAATTCGGGATTCAAAATCAATAATCATTTTTCTATTGCGTCATCAAAAGATGATCTTAGTACTCTGTAACATAAGTTAGTTAAGAATTTGAATGCATTGTTTTTTAGTGAGGACGATTCCAATATTTTTAAGAATAGCCTAAGCTATTTGAGAAAATTTGGAAGAAGTCATCGCTAAAAAAGAACATTCAAAAATTAAATAAATTTATGTTACAAAGTACTTAGTTTACAATTACTTTTTCAACTAAACGGCCAGCAGGAGTCTGAATTTGTAACAAATAAACAGCAGACTGGTAGGCCGATAAGTCAAACTCAAAAGCACCATTCGAGCGATCAAAGTTGCGTGTTTCCAACAACTTACCATCTACACTCATCACCTGAACTGTTGAGGCACCATTGACACTACTATTTATATTAATTACAAAAATTCCATCATTCGGATTCGGTGCAATTGTAATACTCAAGTCACTGTCAATTTCATTAGTAGACGAAGTTCCATCTCCAAATACAACGGTTGTTGCTTCATCGCAAGAATCTTCATTGCCTGCAGCACTTACACAAGCGGTATTGGTAATGGAGTACAAGCTGTTAAAGAATTCTATGTTATCAATATACCAACCTTCTCCACCTACAGCACCATCACAAGCCAATCGGAATCGAACTATAATTGCTTGACCACTATAATTGCTCAAATCAACGATTGTTTGAATGTACCCATTGCTGTTGCCATTAAACGCAGGCTGCCCACTGATCGCACTAGCTGGATTAACTTCAAGCGTACTGTTGTATCCATTCTTAATCATATCATCACCTAAATCAAGCCATGAGGCACCATTGTCAGTAGACACTTCTACTACGCCACCATCCCAATCAGCTTCTGTATTATACCAGTGCCAGAATGCTAGTACTGGCTCAGCTCCATCCAAAGTAATCGCTTCCGTTAAAGCTAAATATTGATCACTCTCTGTTTCAATATCCGCTACGAACCAAGCGAAGTCACCTTCGTAACTATTCGAATTCGTTTCCCACATTTCAGTTCCAATGCCACTACTAACAGTCCAATTGTCAACGCCATTTTCTACATCATCGCCAAATTGAAGTATGGAAGATGGGTTTAGAGCGACCAGCAATTGGTAAGTACAAGTAATACTAGTATTTGGAGCTAAATCGCCTACGTCAATCGTAAGTGTATTACCACTAACGGAACCATTAGGGCAGCTAAGCGAACCGTTTACATAAGATGTTCCAGCAGGGAAGTCATCTGTAACTTCAATGCCAGATAATAGGGTAGACAAGTTGTTCGAAATTTCTAAGGTATAGGTCAAAGTCTGACCAGCAGTAACATCACCAGCAGTGGTTTTAGTGAGTACAATTGGAGTACAAAATGGTGGCATATCAAAAGCTTCATTTCCGCCAGCACTAGCACTGAAACCCAAACCACGTCTTGCAAAGGTTTCCCAAATTAAACATAAATTAGCACCATTATTATTTGCTTCATCTGCTGCGATAATCCCATCTCTTGAATCTAGAAAATTTGGATTACAACTTTGTAATTTCAAACCATCAATCACCAACTGCATGGCAATATTATTACCACCCGTACCATTATAAATATCGTCGTCAAAACCATATTCATCAATTAGATTCCAATACAGATCCCAAATCATTGCACACCAAACGGAGCCAACACCATGCGGTATAGCCACGTTAGGAACATCTCCATAAGTATGTGGGTCTACACTCATATCACGGCTGTATGGAAATTCACGAATACCATCACCAGTGGTTGGCTCACCGATGGCATAGGTACCCATTCCACGAACTTCGTCTGCATTATTACTGGCGTCAGTAGACATAACCAATGCGAACCAATCACTCCAGCCTTCACCTGCCTGCTCTTGACTACCAAGACAACCACCAGTATTAGGTCCTCCGGTCAATCGAATAGAAATACCGTGGCCATATTCGTGCACAATAATTCCGTTATCGAAATCACCATCTAGTCCATTTGGTCCAGGGTTAGGGATAGAAACATTCGGTCCAACTAAGTCAACCATCAAGCCAGGTAGAGCCATTTTAAAGTTGAAACAATCTTCCATTGAAACCATAGTGACTGGAATAGTAACATTAGCTCCTTCAGCACCAGGTGCCATGGTAATTGGGCCACCAGCTACGTTGTTACAAACAATAACTGCAATAGCACCTTCATTTTCAGCTGCCAAACATTTAAATCCAAATTCGCAAACGCCTCGATCTATCATTGCAATGTTACCAGTTAATTCGGCTCCATTAATAATGGCTTCACAAGCATCGGAATTTGTATCCGTTCCATCATCAACCAATACGACTTCTCCAGATATTGGTGCGGCTGGTGGAATAGGAAATGCTCCGCCAAAACCACCTGGTTCCATTTCATAATCTCCAGCCTGATCCATCGGCTCGGTTACGACTAGTATTGCCGGATCGCCAGCAGGAGGAGGAAGATTCTCATTGGTCCAAATAAACATTTGCATACGAGCACCAGAACCATCTTCTGCTGTTCCAAAATTAGCATTGTTGGTTCCGCCGCCATCCAAACCTTCCGCGCGTACATAATCGCCGGCAACACCACCATTGCCATAATTGTTGGTCTGGAAATTTCCAGAAGCTTCATCAAAACCATACTGATACCAAATATCGTGAATGATATTATTCCAATAGAATAGATTGGTAATCGCTGGTTCCACTTGTGTGTATGGAAATCCAGGGCCTAAGTCAAGTGGGAAATCAAAATCTTGAAAATCTCCGCCATCTGGTTCGTCACCAGAGGATGTATTTTGACCGAAAATATCTTGATAAGCATGCACATTATTTCCACGTGTGATTGTGAAGTCAGCGCCAACTGTACCATCAGTATCGTGCCAGCCAAAAGGAGAGGCTACCGCATTTGCAGGAGAACTTACCAATTCGCGATCACCATGATTTGGACTTTGAACTGGTAGCGGGAAAACATTATAAGAGTTAACTACAGCGACTTGATTGAATCGACTGATTTGTGGAACTAGATCTGTTGTCTTATTTTTTGCGCTGTGATGCCTGTGATTTGCATCAGAACAAGAACCATCAGGTGCATCGAAATTACAGTGGATAATCTGATCGTGAAAACTAAGCATCTTGCCTGTTTGTGCATCAATACGTGCGTTCCACCAGTGCTCAGCATCTAGTTGATAAAACTGAACCATCCATGCCAGCCGAACAGATTTATCTTTCATGGTTTCATAAACCAGTTTAACCGTGATTGGTTCCAAGGCAAGTTTATCGTGCTGGAAAATGAAATGTTGCTCATTCAGTTGCTTGTCCAATTGGATTGGAGCATTCGTTGTAAAATCAAACTCGTTGATAACTTCTTGTACCGCATCTGCTGGAGTCGTAGTTGGACTACTGCTATTCACTCGTGTGTTTAAGCTGGATATAAACCGATTGCCTATATTTAGCACTTTCCCGTCTGCTAAGATGTTACATTGATTAATGCATTTCGAACGGCAACGCCGTTGTGTTCTTGGTTGAGATAAACATGTGTAACACCATTGTGGCGAGAAGTGTAGAGATCGCTTACACGAAAGTGTTTGATATCTTCCGATGTTAGATTTAAATCTTTTTGATTCTTTTCGATGTGTCGAAGTGCCAAGTCAACGGGGCTTTGTGCTTGCGCAGAAAGGAAGCCTGGCATCATAAACAGCATCGCTAAAATTAAGGAGCTTATTTTTTGGTTAAACATAGGTGTGATTTAGTTGATCGAATAATTGAAGCTGTTTAAAGTTATTGCCTTTAAGGAATAATTTTAAACAGCTCTATTTCTTAGCTTGTAAAATAAGAATTACTTTAGAGAAAGTTGTTGGATATTGCTTAACTGTTTCAGGAACGACACAGTAAAGTAGAATTTTGAGATTTAGGAATAGGATAGTTGTTTATTTAACAATGAAAATACCATGATTATGGTAGGAATTATTTTCGTTGAATCAAATCCCACTTATTTCCATACAAGTCTTCAAAAACAACAACGATTCCATATTCCTCATCTCTTGGTGTTTCTATGAAGTGAACACCTTTGGCTTTCCAGTTATGGTAATCTCGCATACAATCATCCGTGTGCAGGAATAAGAAAACTCGACCTCCAGTTTGGTTACCTACATATTTTTTCTGTTCGTCGTTTTTGGCTTTTGCCAAAATGATTCCCGTTTCAGTTGAGCCATTTGGAGCAATACGTACCCAGCGTTTGGTTTCACTTCGTTTGGTGTCTTCTAGTAAATTGAATCCCAGAATTTCTGTATAAAACTGTATGGCTTCATCGTAATCATTGACTAGTAAAGCGAATTGATGTAATTGGTGTTTCATGTATTTTTATTTTGATCAAAATTTTTTTAACGCTTAGTGCAGCGTAAACTAAGTTTACGCTGCACTAAGGATAAGTTTTGAGTACAATTATTTCTATTGCAATGAATTGCCTGTAACCCAATCCTTCAAAAAAGGAATGACCTCTTCCTTAAACCATGGATTCTTTTTCATCCAAATATTATTTCTCGGAGAAGGATGGGGGAGTGCTAAAAACTCTGGAAGATATTCGGTGAACGATTTGACCGTTTCCGTTAAGTTTCGTTTCGCCCTTTTTTGTAAATAATAGTCCTGCGCATACTTACCAACTAAGAGGGTCAAATCCAATGATTTCATTTGCGACAATAAAGGCTCATGCCATAATGGGGCACATTCTTTTCTTGGTGCAAGGTCACCTGACTTTCCAGTACCTGGATAACAAAACCCCATAGGAATAATAGCCACCTTAGTTGGATCGTAGAAAGTGACTTTGCTCATGCCTAGCCAGTTTCTCAAGTTATCACCACTTTTATCATCCCAAGGGATACCTGATGCATGTACATGCCTTCCCGGTGCCTGACCAATGATTAGCAACTTACTCTCCGGATGTGCTTCCAATACGGGTCTACACCCTGCAGCTAAGTGTGGTTTGCAGACGGTACAGTTTCTAATTTCTTTGAGTAGTTTTTTCATCGTTTTAAATAACTTCAATAAGTGCTGGGACATAATTGGCTTAACATTAATCGGTGAAGCCTGCCGGCTAGGCAGGGATCTTAGTTCTAATTGACTAAATTTTAGGCTTCATCCTTTTGGCTGTAGCTTGAAATTTGGGAAAAGTAGGACTAAAAGACTCAGTGATTAAACTATAACTTAATTTAGGCCAAGCACTTACTTACAATTCTTGGCTCTGATTATTGTGTCTCAAAGTAAATCTATATTCTCAATTTTTTCCATTTTCTAATCCGACTCCGTGCATTTTTATAAGGAGAAGAAGTATTTAATTGAATCATCCGTCCCATGGGATAATGTTTATAAATCGGGATATTATATAATTCTTCATTGCTTAAATGTTCAATAATATTATTGATTTTGGAAACCACGCTACGCAATTTTTTCAAAAGAGTAGGGAAGTCATCATTTGCATAATCACTGTAAAATTTTTGTGCTAATTCTCCTAACTCAGTCCATTTAAATCCTGTTTCTGGAAAATCAATTGCCTTGTTTGTTATTGATAATTGATGCCACTTAATCACCAACTCACCCCAGCCAATCAAGTAGGCTACGAGATTGCATACACTCATTTTGGTCTCCTTTTTATGACCTTCCAAGTCTATAATATTGGTCAATTCAATAGGAATAGTAAGTAAGTCTTTTTCCAACTTGTTGAAGCTGACTTCAATTGCATCGAGTAGCTCAGACTTGTTTTTAGGGATGGCCATTTATTTATCTCTTTTTTGCGAAAGCAAAATAGCTAAAATATGGGAAAGTGAATAAGACTTGCTGAATTTGGACTTAGAGATGTGTTAAGTTTTCTAAAAAAAAATGCGGTAGCGAAATTTACTTCCGCTACCGCACACAGCAATAATTAATCTAAAATTTTTAGTGTTTCATCTTAATGCTTAGATCGATGTATCGAGAGGCTGCCTTGATAAGCTAAGCTCCGCAATCGAGTGAAGTCTCTCAGCGAATCGATCTGATAGCCGAAGGCGACCTTAATTCTTCACAATCTTCCGAGAGACTGAACCTTCTTCATTGCTCAATTGCAAAACGTATATTCCTGAAGGCAATTTCGCTAAGTCTATTTTTTCGGAGTAAGAGCTAGCTGCCGCTAAATTTATCTGACTTACCAATTGACCACTCACATTAACTAAGCGAATCTGAAGAGGACTCACAATGCTTGACTCCAAGTCAACATGAATGAAAGTATTAACTGGATTTGGATAAACAGATAAGTTTGATAAACTTTCTGTATCTGAAAGCCCCGTAACTTGGTAAGCTACTGGAGTGGAAATAACGGTACATCCAGAACTCGTTATTTCTACCTGATATGCACCATTGCTTTGTGGTTGGAAAAATTGATCACTTGCACCAGCAATGAGTTCTCCATTAAAATACCATTGGTAGGCTTCTGCCTCAGTACTAATCAAACCTGTTCCTTCAAACATTACTTCAGGAATATCTAGTTCTATGACTTCTAAGTCAATGGTATTCAAAGCAGTACATGAATTAGTAGAAGTAACTAGCAACTCATATTGTCCATTTTGATCCACTTCAATATTGGGTTCTGTTCCAATGACAACATTATTCAAACTCCAGGACCAACTGACGATGTCTGCAGTTTGAGCTGCGTTTAAGGTAAGCGATTCACCTGCACAAAAAGTGGTAGGGCCATTGACGCCAATAGTATTATTCGGAGCTTCTAAAACAGTGATACTTATTTCTTCAGATAT
This sequence comes from uncultured Saprospiraceae bacterium, assembly GCA_937921775.1. Taxonomy (GTDB): domain Bacteria; phylum Bacteroidota; class Bacteroidia; order Chitinophagales; family Saprospiraceae; genus CALGLS01. The sequence continues at coordinate 13,773 of CAKZUK010000084.1, read as the reverse complement.
TTCAGAGCAATCCCCAATTTGTAATTCTACATGATAATTGCCACTTTGTTCGACCATGAAAAAATTGTCACTTGTTTCAGCAACCATTAAATTGTTGTAGTACCAAACGTAGTTCTCCGCTCCGGCTGCAGCTTCAATTGTTGCAGGCTGGCCTTGACAAACAGTGGTCTCAATAGTATTAATAGTTGGGTTTGGAACATCGATGATATTGATTTCATATTGAGCGGAAGTAGAAGAACAGCCATTGAGATAAGCGATTAAAGAATAGGTACCACTTTGCACGGCCATCAATAAATTGTTAGAGTTAGGAAGTGCATTTCCATCTTTTAACCAGATATAATAGTCATAACCTGATGGTGCCATTATTGAGTAAGAGTTACCAAAGCAAACATCTGCAATATCTCCAGTCAACATGGATAGGTCAGGTTTTTCATGAAATGTAACTTCATAAATTTCTGATAAAGCAGAACAAACACCATTACTAATTTCAAGTTGATAGCTACCAGTTTCTTTTGCAGATAATTGGTAATTGTCAATGTCGAGAACCTCCCCGTCTTTGGTCCATAAGTAAGTAAAATCTCCCTCGTTTGCCAAAAGCAAAACACTATCACCTTCGCAAATAATTGGACCACTTAATAATTCAACTTGAGCTTCTACGAGATTATCGTTGTCCAATGGTTCTAAATCAATCAAGTCCATCGACATAACGAACAAGCCATTGTTGATATCGGAGGCTAGAATATTTCCAGAAGGAAGAAAAGGGTAAAGTCCCCAATTGCCTTGTATGCCATCGTAGTTGGTGTTACTAGGGTGTGTGTCTAGGTAAGCCACTTTGGATATGTTGTCGGGGTCACTAATATCAAATACTTGCATTCCATCATGATAATAGGAAACGAACGCATAATTATCGCGAATAATTGGTTTGTGGGCTAAGCTATTACCACCACCACCAAGTAAATTGGAATGGAAAACATGAGCAGGCTCAACGTTTAGATCGCTAGGATCAGAAACGTCCATTAATTTTAGTTTAGCACCTGGCGTTTCATCACTGAAGATCAGTGTATTTCCATCACTGGATAGCCAGCTACTATTATTCATCACGTTGCCGATATAATTACCAATAGATCCAGCAATACCAATATTATTTACGTCAGTACAATCGTAAATGTAAAGTCCATTAGAAAGATGTGAAGCATAAGCAATATTATCGCGAACATATATGTCCCGAATATATCCACCGGGGAGATCCGTTGAGGCAATCAGGTTTGGACTAGCTGGATTAGTCGCTAGATCAAATATTAGTAAATCGTTTACTTCCGAACCTACAACATATAGTTTACCATGGGCTTCATCAATAAAAATATTTTGAGCACTATTGAAGTCTGTGTTGCTTTGATAGCTTTGCTCAATGCCTTGTGGTAAATTGTTGAGGTTGAAAACCATTAATCCTTCTGTAGTATTGTCAGAAACAGAATAGGCGTGGCCTCTATAAGTTTTAATGTCTCTCCAAACGGAACTTTCTCCACCAGAAAAGCTAGCAACTTCAGCTGGGGACGTTGGGTCGGTGATGTCAACGAAGTGAATTTGTTGAGTAGAACCAATAATGGCGTACTCATTTCCTTGGCAATCCGCGTAAGCCCAAATATCATTGTATTGAGGGACTGTGTCTGGATTCCAATTGGATTGTTCTGAAATGTTGTAAGTTGGACTCTGTGCAAAGGAATGCGAGCACAAGAATAGACAGAATAAGGGTAGAGTTATTCTTTTCATGGTGAATATGTTTTTGAGATATGGGATAATACTTAAACAAGTCGAATCTTAGCGGAGACTCCTGCTTTGTTCAAATATAACCCAAATATCTTTAATATAAAAATGGTAAGCCAACCAAATAGCTTGAAAGTTAAAATGAAAACAAAAACTGAAAGTCCAATTAGTATCATTAAAAGTGCTTCAAAAATGTATGCTTTCGGCACGTATTCTACGTACTACGATAAGCTCCTAAAAGCATTTTAAGTGACAACTGGCTACTGGCAAATAGAGATTTCTATTTTAAATGCCATTTAAATTTTCATTTTAATTACTAATGTTTGTTTACCTGATTAAAAAAATTAATTTTAGACTCTAATGTTTAGTCTCAAATGTCGTGTGGGATCTAATTTTTCTAATGGAAAGTGCGCTTAGTGTAAAAGTTTGGGACTTGTACGTAAAAATCGGTAGATGGGCAATAATGTAGTAAATACAGCATAAACTCTGCCAAATATATTTTTAATATATGTTAAATTGATGAGTGAAAATAAATTATTAGAAATCCAAAACCTTCAAACCTACTTTTTCGGCAAAGAAGGAACGGTTAAAGCTGCCGATGATGTTAGTTTTTACCTAAATAGAGGTGAAACTTTAGGTATTGTTGGAGAGTCAGGTTCAGGAAAATCGGTGACGGCGCTTTCTATTATGCGTCTGGTACAAGAACCTCCGGGTAAAATTGTGGGTGGGAAAATAAGTTATTTTCCTAAAGATGGTACTGAGATAGATTTGTTAGCACTACCTGAAGATGAAATGAGACCTTACAGGGGTAATAATATCTCTATGATCTTTCAGGAGCCAATGACTTCCCTCAACCCGGTGTATACCTGCGGAAATCAGGTAATTGAAGCAATCATTTTACATCAAAAAGTGAATAAGGCGGAAGCTGCTAAGCTGGCTAAGGAAATGTTTGGAAAAGTCCAATTGCCAGATCCGGAGCGGATATATCGCTCGTATCCACACCAATTGTCTGGTGGACAAAAGCAACGGGTTATGATAGCGATGGCTATGGCCTGCAAGCCTGACATCCTGATTGCTGATGAACCCACAACGGCATTAGACGTTACCGTTCAAAAAGCGATTCTTGAACTCATGGAAAAGATGAAAGCAGAAACAGATGCTTCTATCATTTTTATTACCCATGACCTTGGTGTGATCGCCGAAATTGCAGATCGAGTGTTAGTAATGTACAAGGGCAAGATAGTGGAGCAAGGCACAGTAAAGGAATTGTTTACAAATCCACAGCATCCATATACTAAAGGCTTGCTGGCTTGTAGACCACCATTAAAATTTCGCTTAAGGCGCCTTCCTGTTATTCAAGATTTTATGAATGAAACTGGTGGTGAACTTTCACTTGAAAAGAAAGCGACGGTCAAAGATGCTTTTATGAAATTGCGAATTCCTGAAGAAGAAACGATTAGCCGTTTAAAGCAATTGAAAAGTAAAACACCATTGCTAAGAGTAGAAGGTTTGAAAACCTGGTTTCCATCTAAGAAGAATTTTTTTGGTAAAACAATTGAATATACTAAAGCGGTAGATGACGTAAGTTTTGAGGTTTATCCTGGTGAAACACTGGGATTGGTAGGTGAGTCTGGTTGTGGTAAAACAACTCTAGGACGGTCTATCTTACGTTTAAATCCTGTAAAAGAAGGTCGTGTTTTTTACGATGGAATTGATGTACTCAATTTGCCAAAGGAAGAAATGCGCGGACTGAGAAAGCGGATGCAAATTATTTTTCAAGATCCGTATTCTTCTCTCAATCCAAGGATGACCATCGGTAATGCTATTCTTGAACCGATGGAAGTGCATGGTTTGTTGAGTAGCTCAAAAGCACGTAAGGATAGGGTAGTGGAATTATTGGAAACAGTAAGTTTACAAGCGGCACATTACAACCGTTATCCGCATGAGTTTTCAGGCGGTCAGCGACAACGAATTTGTATAGCCAGAGCATTAGCACTAAAGCCTGAATTTATTATTTGCGATGAATCGGTTTCAGCTTTAGATGTTTCGATTCAAGCTCAGGTCTTAAACTTATTAGTAGACCTTCGCGAAAAGTTGGGACTAACCTATATCTTCATTTCACACGATTTGTCAGTTGTCAAATATATGAGCGACCGCATGTTGGTGATGAATAAAGGAAAAATTGTGGAATCAGGTCCTGCTGATACGATCTATGACCACCCTAAAACAGCTTATACTCGTCAGCTAATTAATGCTATTCCTAAGGCTGGTTTTTGATGTTTAGTTAGGATAGGATGGGAACGTAGATTTGATAGGGACGGATTTTTTCTTTTAACGTGTGTTTCTTTATCGCGCTCTATTTTAATGTCTCAGCTCAGCAATCACTGGCCATTCCGGCGATTGCTTACCGATCTTTTACGTTCACGTTCACGAAAAAAATCCATCCTAATCAGCTCAATCCGCCAAATCCGCGTTCCCATCCCCGTCGCAGGCATCACAAAAAAACAAAACCCGAACACACCATAAGGTATATTCGGGTTTGTTTATAAGATCAAGCCCTCAGCAAAAAGCTTCAAGCAATCTTTATTATCTGTTTACACTGAAAGTCTCAGTACGAATACCTTTATCCGTTTGGATAGTAAGGAAGTACTGACCAGCAGGTAATTGAGAAACGTTGAATTCAGCTTTGTCAGTAGTTACATTCTGAACCTGAGTGTTAAAGATCAAACGACCAGTAGCATCAGTGATTTTGTAAGCTAATTGAGCAGTAGCGTCAGCTAAAATAACATCAACTGTAAGCACTTCAGATACAGGGTTTGGATAAATGTTCATCTGAGCATCAATATCAGAAAGTACATTTTCTGTAGAAGTTGGGATTTGATTTACATACAAAGCTTGAGAAAGTGTACCGAAGAAATCAGTAAACAATCCACCACTTTCAATATCAGGAACCTGACCAGGGAAAGTACTAACTTGGAAGTAAGGGAAATCAGCAAAAGTTGGGAACAAAGCTAACTCATCAACCACTGTGTGATCATAAGTGTTGTTGAAACCAAAGAATACTAAATCAGCACCTTCATAACGAGTACCAACTAGGTAGTAACCACCATCAGCTGGAATTTGGTAACCAGCAGTAAGGTTAACTGCATCTAGCAAAGGAAGTGTTACCCAAGCAGCGTCATCTGGATAATCGTTAGCAAAAGTGATATTATTAGTAGCAACAAGCGTTAACTCATCATTATTGTAAATAGAATCATTGTTCAAATCATTCCATTCGTAAAGGTTAGTCTTAATGATGATACCAGAAAGGTCATCGTTTGAAGTTGATACCTGAAATTGAACAGAATCAACGCTGTAACCTACACCTGCAGGAATGTTGAAACCAGAAATCATTTCAATCGGCCCACCACCTGCAATTGTAAATCCTACATTTTGAACAGGGCGATTGTTCGCAACATCCCACTGACCTTTAGCAAATACATTTTCAGAAACGGTGAAAGATGTATTTACTTCATTGTCAAAAGCCAACTCATCTGTTGCATCAGCAGCAATAGTATAAGTTACATCATAAACACCTGCTACAGAACCAGAATAATCAAAAGTTGCAGTAGAAAGGAATGCACTTGTGTCTACAGGAATAACTGCTTCAGAAGCTGTTCCTGTATAAGCATTAGAAGTAGAACCTCCGAATGGAGTGAAGTCAATTGATACATCAGCAACTACGTTGGCCGCATCCAATAGACCGTTGTTGTTTACTCTAAGCGTAGGAGTTAAAGCTCCACCAAGTGAATTAACAGTAGCAATCTGATCAGCAGGAACAGTTCCAGTCAATGGAACGTGAACACCAGTAATACCAGTTGCAATATCATTGTCGAATTGTAGGTTACCAATAGTCATGTTTACAACTTCATCATTGTCAATTACCAAACGGATAGTTGCACAATCTTCTAGAGAAAGCATCACTACAGGAATAGTAACTTGATCACCGACAGCACCTCCACCCATAGGGATTGGACCACCTGGTTGATTGTTACAGATAACAACTGCAATTGCACCTGCATTCTCTGCATTTAAAGACTTAGCTCCAAATTCACAAGATCCACGATCAACCATAGCGATTAGGCCAGTAAGATCATTTACAAGGTCGTTACAACCTTCAGTAGGAAGCGCAGTTCCATCATCAACGAATGCAACATCACCTGTCCAAACGTCAGTAGTTAAATCAGCACCAAACCCAGTTTCCCAGATGTAAGCACCTTCAAGGCTTAGAGGAGAGTTTACGACAGTCACCTGTGCGGTCATCGTAAAACCTGTTAGAAGAGCAAACATTATAAATGTAAAAATTTTCATATAACGATTTTATTTTAATGGTTAAAAATTACCGTAAAAGTAAGCAAATCCTAATTAATATCGCCTATTATTTTAAGGGGTATTTTTGGTGTAAGAAGACATATTTAGCAAAAAATTATGTTTCTCTAAGAAGAGATTAGGGGGCTGAGATCGTAAAAAGTCATGTTCACAAGGGTAATTTGATGCGTTTTTCTGTTTTTTGCTGCTAAAAACAAGAAAAGTGGCCCTTGTAAATTATACAAGAGCCACTTTCTTTATAAAGATTTGTTTAAACAACTTTATAGAATAGACCAGTGATCTATTATCTATTCACTGTAAACATTTCTGTACGGATACCTTTGTCTGTTTGGATTGTCAAAAAGTATTGACCAACAGGCAATTGACTTAGGTCAAACTGAGCTTTATCCGTAGTTACGTTTTGAACCTGAGTGGTATAAACCAAACGACCTGTAGCATCAGTAATCTTATAAATCAACTGAGTAGTTGATTCGCTAAGCTTTACCTCAGAGGTCAAGCGTTCAGCAACAGGATTAGGATAAATATTTATCTCAGCATCTAGTTCAGACAATACGTCATTTGCTGCATCAGTAGTTAAAGAGTTAACATACATCGCTTGCGAGAGTGTACCGAAAAAGTCAGTAAACAAACCACCATCACCTTCTAGATCAGGCACTTGCCCAGGGAATGTTGTTACTTGCAAATAAGGGAAATCAGCGACGGTAGGGAATAAGGCAAGTTCATTAGTGATCGTGTGATCATAGGTATCATTAAAGCCAAAGAAAACCAAATCAGCTCCTTCATAACGGGTACCAACAAGGTAGTAGCCATTATCTTCGGTAATTTCGTAACCAGGAGTAAGACCTTGTGCATCCAATACAGGAAGGGTAACCCAAGCATTGTCTTCCATGTAGTCAACTGGGAAGGTGATATTGTTGATACCAACCAGTGATAATTCGTCATTTTGATAACTACTATCAACCACTACATTGTCTTCCCAACGATAAACGTTTACTTTGACAGTGATACCGGCGAGTGTTTCGTTAGAGGTAGATACTTGAAACTGGACGGAGTCGATACTATGACCAATTCCGCTTGGAATATTGAAACCAGAGATCATTTCAATTGGTCCACCACCGGCGATGGTAAAACCTACATTTTGATCAGGACGATCATTAGCTACATCCCACTGGCTTTTTGAAAATACGTTTTCAGAAACGGTGAAAGGAGTGGTAACGGTGTTGTTGAAAGATTGTTCATCCGTAGCATCCATTGCTACATCGTAAGTGATTTCATAAACCCCCGGAGCACTACCTGAATAGTCATATTCTGAAGTGATCATTAAAACACTGGTGTCAATTGGTAATAAGGCTTCAGAAGCAGAAGTAGTGAATACCTCAGAAGAACTTCCTCCGAAAGGAGTAAAGTTAATTGCTACATCCGCTTGAATGTTGGTAGCATTTTCCAATCCACTGTTTGTTACTCTAAGTGCAGGTGTAATTGCAGGTAACAAAGCATTTGGGCTAGTGATTTGACTTGCTGGTACTGTTCCATACATCGGTACCAAAGTTGATTCCGTAGAAATAGCAATGTCATTATCAAAAACGATATTACCCATGCAGGCAGATACCGTTCCGTCAGCCATGGCGCTTTTAATTGGTTCACCGTCTTCCAAGGTTATGAAAATAACAGGAATAACGACAGCTTGAGCTGAGTCAAGCCCGAGCATTCCTACTAATAAGTTACCTGGCTGATTGTTGACAATAATGGCAGCAACAGCACCCGCTTCTTGTGCATGATATACTTTTAGACTAAAGTTACATGCGCCACGGTCGATAACTCCAATGTTGCCTGTGAGGTCATTGGTAGCAGGAGTACAACCATCGGAATTTGGGTCCATTGAATCATCAATTAGTTTAAGGTCACCGCACCAAATACCGTCTAGTAAGGGTACAGCCCATGGTGGGTTTGCGGCGTCGTCAGCAGTTTCACTAAACTGGTAGCTACCAGCAACACTGGCAGGCGAGTCAATTATAAATAATTGAGCTTGTAATGAAAGAGAGGCAAAAATAGCCAACATAAAAATTGTAAAAATTCTCATTTGTGGATTTTTTTAATTAAAAAATAAGTTAGAATTTCGTGAGTTTTGGGATGGGATTATATCGTTTTTCCGTGAAATGTTAGATTTCCATTAAAAATAGGAAAAACCTATGATAATTATTAGTTATTTGATTAAATATACGATTATAAATCTACTCTTACTGACAATAGAAATGGCCCTTGATTTATCGAGGGCCATTTCCTTTACATTCTTTTATATAAACCGGATATTATCGGCTTACATTAAATGCCTCAGTACGAATACCATTTTCAGTCTGAATATTCAAAAAGTATTGGCCTATTGGTAATTGAGATACATCAAACTGAGCTTTGTCAGTCGTGACATTTTGCACATTTGTGGTATAAATTAATTTACCATTAACATCCGTGATTTTGTAAATCAACTCATCCGCTTGCTCACTTAGAGTAACCTCAGCGTTTAGCAAGTCTGCAACTGGATTTGGAAATAGATTTAATTTTGCATCAATTAAGATATCGTTAGCGGCACCTCCTATATTGATCTGGCCTACATACATCGCTTGAGAAAGTGTACCGAAGAAATCAGTAAATAAACCACCATCACCTTCCAGATCAGGGATTTGCCCAGGGAAAGTAGTCACCTGTAAATATGGGAAGTCTGCAACTGTTGGAAATAAGGCCAACTCATCTGTGATGGTGTGATCATAACCGTTGTTAAATCCAAAGAATACAAAATCAGCACCTTCATATCGAGTACCAACTAAGTAGTATCCACCATCTTCAGGGATTGGGTAACCAGGAGTCAAACCACCAGCATCCAATATTGGAAGTGTAACCCAAGCATTGTCTTCTGGATAGTCAGCAGCAAAGGTGATATTGTTGATACCAACCAATGTTAACTCGTCATTTTGGTAACTACTATCAACGACTACATTGTCTGACCAACGATATACGTTTACCTTAATAGTAATTCCAGCAAGTGTTTCGTTTTGTGTTGAACATTGAAATTGAACAGAATCAATACTGTAGCCTAATCCATTTGGAATATTAAATCCAGAAATCATTTCAATGGGGCCACCACCAGCTATAGTGAAGCCTACATTTTGAGCAGGACGGTCATTGGCAACATCCCAGTTAGATTTCGAAAACACATTGTCGGAAACAGTAAAAGGAGTTGTAACACTGTTGTCAAAATCCAACTCATCTGTTGCATCCATAGCTACGTTATAGTTAATTTCGTAAACTCCAGGAGCACTACCAGAATAATCATATTCTGAAGTAAGCAATAAAACACTGGTATCAATTGGAAGCAGTGTTTCAGTGGCAGAAGCTGTGAATACTTCAGAAGTACTGCCACCAAAAGGTGTAAAGTCGATAGATACGTCAGCTACTATATTTGCAGCTTCGACTAAACCGTTATTGCTTACTCTTAGTGCTGGTGTAATAGCTGGTAATAATGCATTAGCACTTGTAATCTGATTAGAAGGGACTGTTCCGTACATTGGTACCAAAGTAGATTCGGTAGTAATAGCTACATCATTGTCAAAAATGAGATTACCAATACAACCAGATACGACTTCGGAAAGCATGGAAGTTCTAATTAATTCACCATCTTCAAGTGTGATGAAAATAGCAGGAATAACAACGTCTGTTGCATTCAGACCAGCAGTCATATTGAAAAGCAAATTTCCAGGTTGGTTGTTAATTATGATAGCGGCTATTGCTCCTGCTAGTTGAGCATTATATACTTTAAGGCTGAAGTTGCAAGCACCACGATCAATGACAGCAATTTTACCGGTCAAATCATTAATTGCGGTTTCACATCCATCTGAAGATGGATCTGTAGCATCTTCAATTAAAGTCAGATCTCCACACCAAACATCGCTTAGCAGATCTGGTCCCCAATCAGGGTCATCACCTTCAACGGTTTCCCCAAATAAATAACTACCTGAGATTCCAGTAGGAGAGTCAATAATAAACAATTGTGCATGAAGCGTAAAAGTGGCAAATAATACCAATAGTAAAGTAGTAAAAATTCTCATCGATAAATTTATTTTAATGGTGAAATAAATAAGCAGTTAGCCCATAGGTTGAGCACCAATGGATAATTTTGTGTAGCTGCTATAAAATTGAAAATGATAACTAGATCGAAAAGTGTCTAAACTTAATGAGTAAAAAAGGGCAGTTGAAAATAAAACCCTCCTTTTTGTTCCTTGACAAATATAAAGGAAGTAAATTATTTATAAGAGTAATGTAAGTCAATTCTGTTGGAAAAAAATATTTTTAAGCAAATTAGTCAGATAGACAACTAATTTTTTTGATTTGAGCTTAGATGTTGCTTTCGGGTATTTTCCCGTTACACTGATACAAGAGATGGATTTGACAGCTAGTATTCATGAGCTAATAAGATTCGTTTTAAAGTTTAAAATCAGAGCTTATTTAATAAGATTTTAGGCCAAAGCTTGTTATCTTTAGTGCATTCCCAATTTTGTAAAATTAGCTAAGAAAGAAGTATTTTTGCCCAGATTGGGGAAATACATAAAGAACGTACAACTATTTTTACTGAATGTGCATCCTTTAGTTTAGTTAGCTGTCTTTATGTTTAGTTTCTGCTAAAGACTGCAAACAAAGTATTAGAATTCGAGAAGACTAAGCCATAGCACATTCCCATTTTAAATGAAAATTGCAGCATTGTTGCAATCTGTGTCTATGAAAATGTAACGTTTGACGATTTAAATCGTGTTACAAGCAGAATATATATAGCTTAGATTAACTAAAACACCTAATTCACGGCTCAAATGAAAAAGAATAGCCTCCGTAACCTACTTATTGCTTTACTGATATTTACAAGTCTAGCTTCTTATATCTATCTCAACACAGTTGAGTTGCATGCAGATCATGCATCTCCTGAGATAAATAGCGAAATAGAACAAGATAATGCTGAAGACAGTGAAATGATTTTACCTGATGTACAAATGGTAAAACATATCTTGGAACGAACCAAATCTATGGTTCCATCTTCCTAAGTAATTAGAATGTGAATGTGTATTTGAATCTGAGGTGTCTAGCTAATTAGCCGGTCAGATAGGATAAGATATTCCTACTTATTACAGAATTTGCTCATAAGAGGACCATTTTAATATTTCCTATCCTAATTCATTTTTCTTCCGCCAATAACGCATCAAGCCAGCCACACTCATCCAAGATGGGTTAGCACTCTCGTATTGCTTTAAACCTTCTCCTTCAATTCCTGCAGCAATAAGTTGTTGAGCAGTATAAGCCTGAAATAATGGCGTCACCTCTGACGGATGCTTCCCTGCTTCCCAATATGGTTTGATCCAATTCGCCCAGTCCATTAGGATGTTTTCTAAAGCATCAAGATGATTCTCAACGTTTTCAATTTTCCCATAGTGAGTTAGATACAAGGACTTGACACCTAATTCTCGAATTAGCTGGATGGACGCTTGCCAATGTTCAATATTAATATCTGGAGGAGGGCAGGGAGGAACTACTATTCCGCCATTGATGCGGACACCTGCGACATCACCTGTGATGAGTTCATCGTTGATTTGCCAAGCAATGTGATGACTAGCATGACCCGGTGTAAACCAAGCTTTGAAGGAAACCTCACCAATCTCTAATGATTCACCATGCTTTGCCGTTTTCAATCGCTCCTGAGGAATGGATTTCATATCGCCCCACAATCTATCCATTTCATCTTTGTAGATCTTTCTTGCGGATTCCATTAAGCGAGATGGCTCTGCCAAATGCGCATAGCCAAATGGGTGCACATGCACAGTGGCTCCGTAGTCCGCAAATTGCCAGGCAGCACCTGCATGATCCAGGTGAATATGCGTCAGCAGGACATGTTTGATATCTTCTGGCTGGTAACCATGCTTTCCTAATTCACTTTTCAATTGCGGAAAAGTAGAGTAGGGACCCGTTTCCAAAAGAACAGGGCCAGCATTTGTCTCAACCAAAAAGGCAGCAATCGTATCCTGATGCCCTAGAAATTTTAAATCTAATACTTTGATCATTTTTTTATTTTATAAAAAAAAAAGTGAGGACTAGGAGCTGGGAAGTTCATTCGAACCTCTCTTTATCCCTTAGACAGACGCGGAATCTGTTTAGCCTGTATGTTGGCCAGACGGGTATCAGATAAACTCCGCATCAGTGGGGAACTTCCCAGTCCCAAGTCCAAGTCCCGACCTAATTAATAAAGGCCGCATCCATCTCCACCGTCATCTTATTCTTACTCATCAGTCGTTGATGTAAACCTATTGTTTTCGGTAACTCATAATTAAGAAAATATTGCATTGCGTAAACTTTACCCATGTAGAAATCGTAATCGTAATGCTTGTCTTCTTGGTTGACAATTTTTTGAGCAACCACTGCTTGCTTTAGCCATTGCCATGAAATAGTGACGAGGCTAAAGTATTCTAAATATAAAGTAGCGTCAGATAAGAATACTTCTGGCTTTTCATTCATTGCATTTTGCATCTGATGCATGGTACATTGATGTAAAGCTTTTACACCTTCAATCATTTTATTGGCATAAGTTTGTAAACCTTCCACCTGTTGAGCAGCATCAATAGTACTGTGTATTTCTTCCATCAAGAGTCGCATAGATTTACCATTGTGAGCGGTAACTTTTCGACCCAATAAATCCATTCCTTGAATACCAGTCGTACCTTCGTAAATAGCATTGACACGAATATCTCGATAATATTGTTCTACTGGAAAATCATCGCAGTAGCCAGCACCACCCATAGTTTGCATACTAGCACTTACTGCTTGTGTACCATATTCCGATGGAAATGTTTTCGCAATTGGTGTCAAAAGTTCTAAAAGTTGACCTGCTTTTTCTTTTTCATCGCCAGTAGCTTGCTTCTCAATGTCAGCCCACAAACTCAATTGCATCAATAAGGAAAGACTTCCTTCTACAACGGACTTTTGAAACAATAACATTCTTTTTACATCGGCATGCTCTATGATCGGAATTTGAGCTAGGTTAACATCTTTGTTGGATGGCGGACGTCCTTGAGACCGTTCGTTGGCATATTGCAAAGCAGCATAGTAAGCAGCCGTTGCAGTACCTGTAGCCATAAGCCCGGTTCCGATACGGGCTTCATTCATCATTTGAAACATGTAAGGCAGTCCACGGTTTGCCTCACCTACTAAGTAACCGTGACAATCATCTTGTTCACCATACATCAAAGTTGCAGCAACGTAACCTTTCTGTCCCATCTTACCAAAAATTCCTGCGGTGTTGACATCATTAGGAACGAGTTCACCATTTTCGATTCGCTTTTTAGGAACAACGAAAAGTGAAATGGTTCGGGTACCTAAAGCCTCTCCTTCAATTCTTGCTAAAAGTAAATGCACCACATTGTCAACTGCATTGTGATCACCACCTGAGATATAAATTTTCTGACCTTTTATTTTGTAATGCCCTTCTGGAGTAGGTGAGGCACTGGTACTCAAATCGGAGAGACTACTTCCCGCTTGTGGTTCTGTCATGGCCATAGTGCCTTGCCATTCACCAGCGTACATTTTAGGGACAAATGTTTTTTGTAATTCTTC
>CAKZUK010000083.1 GCA_937921775.1 uncultured Saprospiraceae bacterium | reverse complement strand
TTATCTTCTACTACTCGATAAAAAGTCCAGGCAGATTCGTTCAATTCTTCCCAATCCTTGCTTGGGTATTTTTTAAAATAGCTAAGCTGTGAACTTGCATAGTTAACGCGATCGCCTGCTTGTCGGTAGTATGCTGGTCGAAACTGAGCAGAGAGTTTAGCAGCTTTTTCTGGATAAACTTTTTTGTATAAATTATCTACCTGTTGGAAAACTGATTCAGGATCACCATCTTTGATTTGAGAAAAGACCATGTTCTGAATTGACTGTGTGACCTTTGATTCTCCGAGCAAGGTATTGAATGCATTTTTGTTATCCAGAATATATTGGAAGAGTTTTGAATCAGGGCTTGAAACAAAATTGAAAATAATTTTCATATTCTCTTCAGTCCCCCAGTCCTTCTGTGTATTCATATATTCTTCTGCGATGCCTTCATGGCTACCATCCTGTACTTCGTATTTGGTCATTGCGTAATTGAGTAAAAAGTCAGGGTCGCGGTCACCACCTTTATAGCGATCATCCATAGCAGACATTCTTTTGGATGGGTCATTGGCGATAGCTCCTAATTCTAAAAATTGCGGGGTTGTATGAAAACCCGCGCTTCTGTGCACGATAGCCCCATCAGGCGAGACAAATAGTAAGGTTGGGTATACCATTACGTTGAACGTTTGAGCCAAACCAATACCTTCGCCTTTCTCCATATCCATTTTTACATTGATGAAGTTCTTATTAAAATATTCTCCTACCTCAGCTTGCGTAAAAGTTTCCTTACTCATTTTTTTGCATGGACCACACCAAGTAGTGTAGGCATCTAGGAATACTAATTTGTTTTCTTTAGCAGCTGTTTCCAAAGCTGCTGCCCATGTACCTTTATGAAAGGTCATACCTTCTCCAGCTTGCGCAAAAAGAGAAACAGTTGAAATACTCATCATCGTGAGTAGGAATAATACTTTTTTCATTTTCTTTATTTTATAAAGTTATTGGATGACTCCAAATGACTTCTATGATTTTATCGTTTGCTTTTAATTTCTTTATATAAACGAGTGATTTTATAAGCTCTAATTATACATTTACCAAACTTTGAGCAGTTAGCAAAGGCCACTCATTTCTTATCCGTTTTCAATAATCTTGAGTAGCTGTTCCGCTCGTTGTTTCTCTCTTGGATTTTCACCAGCTAGTGCTATACATTTTTTAGCCGCAGCTAATGCATCTTTTTTCCTACCATTTTTATTTAATATTTCAGCATAAGTAAAATAGTGGTTGGCCTTCTTACCTTCTTTAACCGATTTGCTGGCAATCTTTTCAGCAGCTTCCATTACGTTTTTATTCTTACCAAAAGCACCTGTCATAGATTTAGCAAGTGTAGCCAACTCATCTGCATCTTTCTTTATTGCCTTCTTTGCATAAGTGTTACAAGATTTAAGGTAAAGGTCAGGTTGGTTGGTTTCATTGTAATATCTCATATCCGCTTTCATTGCGAAATCTTTACATTCTTCCGGACAGTTGTCCTTCATTTTCTCTTTGGCTTCCACAAACAATTCCTTGCTCTCGTATTCAATAGATTTGCCTAGTGTAGCTTTACAAGCATTTTCTATTTTTTCACTAACCGCTTCTTTAGAAGTCATTGCCTCAATAGCTTTCCTATGCTTTACAAGCAAAGAAAATACGCGCGAATCAGCTTGGGTCGTTGCTTCTAAAATGAACTTTAAATTTTCAGGAGTGGTCAAGTCTTTCTGACTTTTAATATAATCATTTGCGATACGCAAACTTGGCTTACCTGCTTTATTCAAAGCACGTACATAATTATAAACCAAATCTGGATCTCGATCTCCTTTTTCATATGCCGTTACGAAATCAACACTGCGATCAATCTTACCAACAGCTGTTCTTCCAAGCGCAATAAAGTCTTCTGGCTTACGACCGCCTTTTGTAGTCAATACCGTCTCCCCTTTTTCATCTATATAATAAAAGGTAGGATAAGCGGTAACTGGATATTTTTGCTGAAAAGCACGGCCTGGCTTTTTTTCCATGTCGATTTTCATGTTAATAAAATTCGCATTGTAGAATTCACCAACTTCAGGAAGCGTAAACACATTTTTTGCCATTCGCTTACAAGGTCCACACCAAGTGGTATAAGCATCAACAAAAATAATTTTTTCTTCTGCTTTGGCTTTCACCAATGCTTCTTCCCAAGTTCCGTGAAAAAAGTCGATACCCTGAGCATTCATTTGAAAGCTCATCAAGAAAAGCATGCCCGCCAGAATTATAATTCTCATTGTTATTATTTTTTTTATTTTTTTCAAAAAAGCTATTAGCTAAATAGATTAAAAATCTACTTAACTAAATTCACTTACAAGATAGGAAGATTCGGTCTTTAGTGCTTGCTATCAAACGTTCGCTGAATGACAAGCCGGCAAAATCCTAGCTACTTTAACAGTTTACTAACAAAAAAGTGTTACTGATTTTTCTTTTGAAAGCTCTTGATTAGCTCTTCAGGCGATTTATCAATTACACTCAACAACTGTTCTACCTGAATCTTGAGGTCGTGCTTTGGAAATTTTTGAAGAAATTCATTGTAATATTTTTTAGCAGAAGCTGTATCCTTCAGACTTTCTTCGTAGGTATATGCTTTTAGAAACAGAGCCGCTGCTGCTTTCTCATGCTGAGGATATTGGGTATAAACCTGATCCAACATTTGAATCCCCTGCTCATATTGTTTTATTGCTCTGGAAACTTCTCCAGCACGAAACAGAAAAGCTGGACTCATTTCATGCTCAGGATATAAGCTGACAAAAAGCACGCTTTTCTGAATAAAGAGACCTGCCTTCGCTTTATCCAAGGGTTTACTGCCATTTGCCTTGAAAAATTCTTCCATCTTGTCAATTTCGCCTTTCAGTGACACCGCATCTGTTGCAGTAGACCCTATAGCGGCTTCTGTCACCGACTTCGTGGCATCATTCGTACTTGCCTTACTGGTGCTATCTCCAGTTGAACAAGAGACAAAAAGAATGAGTGTTAATAGGTATATTATCGACTTCATGTTTTGTTTTTTATTGCTTTTGTTGAAATACTTTTAAAATCTTAGTTTTTTTCATACAAAAATAACGTTTTATCGCTATTACTTACATTAAAAAACTATGCCATAAGCTCAATGAAATGTTAAACAATTTTTTTCCGTTCTTTCATAAAGAAATCTGACCGCATTAAACCTTTCGTTAAAGCAACTAGTCGAAGGAACAAAGACAAAATAAATCATCAATGAAATCATCAGAAAAGATCAATCATCTTTATTGGAGAGCAGGGTTTGGCCTTAGTCCAGAGGAATGGAGTAAGAAAAAAGACTGGTCTGTTAAACGAGCTATTGACAGTCTTTTCAAAGAAGCTGCTCAGGCAAAAACGCTGAACGGAGAAAAGGAATTCCTCCTAAGTATCAGTAAGAAAGATGGTAAACCCAGTAAAGAACAAATAAAAAAAATGATGAAGGAAAGTCGGCAACTCATCATCAAACAAAATGCACAATGGGTAGGAAGAATGGCCGACGATAAACATAGTGCTTTACTCGAGCGGATGAGTCTTTTCTGGCATGGGCACTTTGCCTGTGTTAACAAAACTTCAAATTTAGCTTACAAACAATTAAAGACAATCCGAAAACATGCATTAGGCAATTTTCGCGAATTCGTACATGCCATGTGTAAAGACGTTTCGATGATTCGATTTTTGAACAATCAGCAAAATCGAAAACGAAAACCAAATGAAAATTTTGCTCGTGAATTAATGGAATTGTTTACCATAGGCCAGGGAAATTACAGTGAAAAAGACATCAAAGAAGCTGCTCGTGCATTTACCGGTTGGTCAAGCGATAAGAAAGGTAATTTCGAATTTAAAGAACGTAACCATGATGAGGGATCTAAAACATTTATGGGAAAAAGTGGCCTATTTAATGGCGATGACATCGTCAACATTATTTTAGATCAACCAGAAACCGCGAATTTCATTACTAGAAAAATCTATCGCTATTTCGTTAATGAAAAAGTGGATGAAAACCGCATCAACGAACTGTCACGTGCATTTTATAAATCGGATTATGATATCAGACAATTAATGCTAAGCATTTTTAAAAGTGACTGGTTTTACGAAAGTAAAAATGTAGGAACCAAAATCAAATCTCCGGTTGAGCTAATTGCAGGAATCATGAGAAGTCTACATGTAAGTTTTGAAAAACCAAAAAATGTACTTTTCATAGAAAAAGCCTTAGGACAAATATTATTCATTCCGCCAAACGTAGCTGGCTGGGCTGGAGGTAAAAACTGGATTGACAATTCAACGCTCATGCTACGTTTGAACTTGACTTACTATCTCTACGGAAAATCCGATGTCAACTTCAAAGTAAAGGATGAACTAGAAGCAAAAAAACGTGGTCAGACTTTTCGAAAAATTGAAGGTAAGCTCAATTTTAAGCCTTTGTTAGCTGCATTTGACAATCAGTCCAATACAGCTACTTTTGAAGCGATGAAGTCTTATCTTCTTTTGCCTCCAATTCTGTTGAAAGTAAGTGATTTCGATTCTTATGTTTATAAAACAAATTCGTCTGATTATATTAAGTCATTGGCGATGCGATTGATGTCACTACCGGAGTATCAGCTTTGTTAAGCACAATTTTAAAGAATCAAATAGTAGAACATGAAACGAAGAAATTTTTTAAAACAATCAGCCCTAGCATCTACGGCAGCACTTGTCCCTTCATTTTTGAAGGCCTTTGGTGGCGAACAAATATTGGGCTCACGCTCCGGCAAAATACTAGTAGTCATTCAACTCTCTGGTGGCAATGATGGACTAAATACTATCGTCCCTTTTCAAAATGATATCTATTATAAAAATCGTCCAAAACTAGCCGTCCGGAAAAATGAAGTATTGCGATTAACCGATGAATTAGGATTCAATCCTGCTCTCAAAAGTTTACGTGGTTTGTACGACAATGGCATGATGAGCATTATCAATAGCGTTGGTTATCCTAATCCAAATCGATCACATTTCCGATCAATGGACATCTGGCACACGGCAAGTGATAGCAATGAATATTTGAGCAGTGGCTGGCTTGGACGGTACCTCGATAGTGATTGTCAAGACTGCCAAAGCCCTTATCATGCTTTGGAACTTGACGACAGTTTGAGCCTTGCCATGAAAGGAAAAGAGCGAACCGGATTCGCAGCCAACAATCCGCAACAATTGCTAAAAGCTACCAGCAATAAATTCTTAAAAGCAGTAGCTCAACACGACCACCACCACGAAGAGCAAGTGGCTTATCTTTATAAAACTATGATTGATACGCAGAATTCTGCCAACTACTTAGCAGGAAAAGCGAAGACGCATAAATCAAGCGTCAATTATCCCAACAATGGTTTTGCTAAGGACTTGAAGCAAATTGCGGAATTGATCACAGCAGATTCTGACACCAAAATATACTACGTCAGCCTTGGTGGATTTGATACACACGCCAATCAAAAAAGCAAGCAAGAGCGTTTGTTAAAAAACTATGCAGAAGGAGTGTCCGCTTTTGTGAAAGACCTCAAGCAAAATGGCCTATTTGACGATACCCTCATCATGACTTTTTCTGAGTTTGGAAGACGAGTCAAGCAAAACGCTAGTGGTGGAACCGATCATGGTACAGCTAATAATTTATTTTTAATGGGAGGTCAATTGAAGAAGCAGGGTTTCTATAATACTGCTCCCCAGCTTACCGATTTGGACAAAGGTGACTTGAAATACGAAATTGATTTTAGAAGTATTTATGCGAGCATACTTGATGATTGGTTGGATGCGGATGCTCGACAGATTTTGTCGGGTCTGTTTGACAAGGTGAATGTTTTTTAATCGCATTGACTATGATCTTCGCAGTTGCAATATCTTATCAAATTGGATTGTTTTTATTGTTATGATAGATTTTAAAGTAAGTGTCTGGACAAAGTTAATTAAACAATAATTGGACTGAGGTCGGAGAGAAATCGCCCCCTACGATATACAGGAGAGATAAAAAGAGAATAGTTTTTATCCCCTCAAAAAAAATATCTTTTTTAACCCCCTCCCTAGTTTGGGACTTCAGCCCAAAAACAAAAAAAGGCCTAAGCAATTCGCTCAGGCCTTTTCCAAAAACTGTCTTCAAACTATGTTCAATCAACAGCTTTACTCATATGGCTCTTCAATAGGGCCGCACCAAAAACACCTGCGCTATCTCCTAGCTTCGGTCGCAAAAATGGCGTCTTCAAACGATCATTGAAAACATACTTCTCAACTTCTGCTACACCTTCTTCATACAACAAGTCAATATGACTCAAGCCTCCGCCTAGCACAATCGCGTCCGGATCTATAATATTGATAATATTCGCCATGCCTCGTCCAAAGAACTCAAGCATTCGATTCACTGTCTTATCTGCAACTTCATCTCCTCCTTCGTGGTAGCGGTTAATAATTTCTTTTAGTGGTAAATTAATACTCATCAGATTTTCATAATACTTCTCCAATGCAGGCCCTGAAATAATTGTTTCAACACAACCTACTCTACCACAATAGCAATCACCTCCAGAAGCATCCAAAAAATTGTGTCCCCACTCACCTCCAATACCATGCAAACCGCCAATTACATTTCCGTTCACCACCAAACCACCACCTACACCGGTCCCCATGATCACTCCGAAAACTACTTTTGATTCTGGTTTCTCTTCTTTCACTGCACCAAGCATAGCTTCGGCATAAGCAAAACAGTTGGCATCATTAGCTAAAGTAATGGGCACATTGAGTACATGCTCCAAATCTCTTTTCATCATTTGTCCGTTCAATGCCGTGGAATTACAGTTCTTCAATTTCTGAGTATCTGGGTCCAAAACACCTGGCGTACCAATTCCTATATGTTGAGGTCGCATTCCTGCTTCAACACTCAATACTTCCACCATTCGAACAATCTGATTGACAACGTGCTCATAACCCTTGTTCGCTTCCGTTGGTATACGCAATCGCTTCAAGGCCGTCGGCGTTTGCTTATCTTCTAGAATGACACCTTCTATTTTAGTGCCTCCTAAGTCTATTCCCCATATTGGTCCCATCTGCATATTTTTATATTTTTATATTGTTTTTATTCAAATCTTGAGCTTTTACATAAATCGATCTCACATTTGAAATGTGATTTAAATTGAAAGATTCAGCGATTTTGATGTAAATGGTTTCTGAATTGAAACTACTTAGATACATAGCATAAATAATGCCCTTATCTTTTATTTTGGACTTGTAATCAGAACTTTTTACATTTAGGTCACGTTAATCAACTATCATGACTCAATACTCAAATATAATAATTAGTATCATTATTCAGAGATCTTAGCGATCTGGGAGGGTGATTCTATTGAAAAAGCTCTTACAGATTGTATCTGTAAGAGCTTTTTCGTGTTTAACAGGAAAGATGAAAAACAGAAAATTTCCGTCTCTTTCCCCTATATTTGGGGCACCATTATTTTAAATGTCAATTTTCATAATATGTACAAAACGTTTAAAGGCCTAGACCTACCAGAAATAGATAAAGAAATGCTCGCTTTTTGGGAAGCGAACCAAATCTTTGAAAAAAGTATGGAACAGAAAGATCCAGATAATACCTACGTTTTCTATGAAGGACCTCCTTCTGCTAACGGAAAGCCGGGTATCCACCACGTGATGGCACGTACAGTGAAGGATTTGTTCTGTCGATTTCACACCATGAAAGGCAAGCGCGTAGAGCGAAAAGGGGGCTGGGATACACACGGACTTCCTATCGAACTAAGCGTAGAAAAAGAACTAGGAATTACCAAAGAAGATATCGGTACTAAGATATCTGTGGATGATTATAATAAGGCTTGTCGCGAAACAGTAATGCGCTACAAGGATATGTGGGACGACATTACCCACAAAATGGGCTACTGGGTTGACTTAGAGAATCCGTACATCACTTTCGAAAATAACTACATCGAATCTGTTTGGTATTTGCTAAAACGCCTGTATGATAAAGATTTGATGTACAAAGGATACACTGTCCAACCCTACTCTCCTGCCGCTGGTACTGGATTGAGTACGCACGAATTGAATCAACCGGGTGCTTACCGCGACGTAACAGATACCTCCGCCATCGCTCAGTTCAAAGTTATCAAAAACGAAAAATCTAATTTCCTTTTTGAGCTAGCTGGGCCTGGTGATATAGCGCTCATCGCTTGGACGACTACACCATGGACTTTACCATCAAACACAGCTCTAGCTGTTGGAAAAAATATCGATTATGTTTTTGTGAGAACATTCAATCAATACACCCATGAGCCAATGAATATCGTTTTGGCGAAAGCCTTAGTTGCTAAGCAATTGAGTGGAAAATATGTGGCGCTTGAGGAAGGAACTGAACTTAAGTATTCGTCAGAAGACAAAAAAATACCTTACGAAATAGTAACAGAGTTTAAAGGTTCTGAGATGGTGGGTATCCGCTACGAACAACTATTAGCATTTTGCCTCCCTTACGAAAATGCAGATCAGGCATTTCAAGTCATCTCTGGCAACTTTGTAACAACAGAAGATGGTACAGGTATCGTGCACATCGCTCCTACTTTTGGATCGGATGATGCTATGGTAGCTAAAGAATTTGGTGTACCTCCAATGTTGATCCTGGATGAAAATGAAAATCCAGTTCCACTAGTTGACTTACAAGGTAAGTTTCGATCTGAGCTTGGTGAGTTCGGTGGATTGTACGTCAAAAATGAATATTACAAAGATGGCGAAGCTCCAGATAAAAGCATCGACGTTTTGATTTCAATCAAATTGAAAGAAGAAAATAAAGCCTTTAAAGTTGAGAAATATGTCCACAGTTATCCACACTGTTGGAGAACAGACAAGCCGGTTTTATACTACCCACTAGATAGTTGGTTTATCAAGGCAGCATCTATGAAAGATAGAATGGCTGAGTTGAACAAAACCATTAACTGGAAACCCGCTTCAACGGGTGAAGGTCGTTTTGGAAAATGGTTGGAAAACTTGCAAGACTGGAACTTATCTCGTTCTCGCTTCTGGGGTATCCCTTTACCAATCTGGCGAACAGAAGATGGTCTCCAACAAAAGTGTATCGGTTCTATCGCTGAGTTACAGGAAGAGATCAATAAAGCGAATGAGAAGCTCGGCAAAGAGCAAGAAGTTCCAGATGATTTGCACCGACCTTATATCGACAACATTGTTCTAGTTGCCGATAATGGTGAAGTGATGAACCGTGAATTGGATTTGATCGACGTTTGGTTTGATTCGGGATCAATGCCTTATGCGCAATGGCATTATCCGTTTGAGAATAAAGAAAAGTTTGCTAAAAACTTTCCTGCTGATTTTATCGCAGAGGGTGTAGATCAAACACGTGGTTGGTTTTACACATTACACGCAATTGCTGTTATGGCATTTGATTCTGTGGCTTACAAAAACGTGGTGTCTAATGGTTTGGTACAGGATAAGAAAGGACAGAAAATGTCGAAGAGTAAAGGTAATGCAGTGGAGCCCTTTGAAACATTAGCGACTTATGGTTCTGACGCGACGCGTTGGTATATGATCTCCAATGCACAACCTTGGGATAACTTAAAATTCAACAAGGATGGCATTGGTGAGGTTCAAAGAAAGTTCTTTGGTACACTTTACAACACCTATTCCTTTTTTGCGCTTTACGCAAACATTGATGACTTCAAATACGATCAGGCAGAAGTGCCTTTGACAGAACGTCCTGAAATAGATCAGTGGATTATCTCTCTACTCAATACCTTGATCAAAGATGTAGAAGCTGACTTCTCAGATTACGAACCAACCAATGCAACGCGTAAAGTTCAAAATTTTGTGGATGAGCATTTGAGTAACTGGTACGTTCGTCTTTGTCGTCGCCGTTTCTGGAAAGGCGAATATACTACTGACAAAATAGCGGCTTATCAAACGCTCTATACTTGCATGACTACGATTGCAAAGTTAATGGCTCCGGTTGCACCTTTCTTCGCAGATTGGTATTTCCGAAACTTGAATGAAGCAACTAAACGTGAAGATTTCGAATCAATTCACCTCGCTGATTTTCCTGTTGCCGATGAGTCAGCAATCAACAAGCCTTTGGAAGAACGCATGAATTATGCACAGCGTATTTCTTCATTAGTATTGTCCTTACGGAAAAAAGAAAACATCCGTGTGCGACAGCCTTTGCAAAAAATATTGTTGCCAGTACTAAACGATGGCTTCCGCAAACAAGTAGAAGAAGTAAAAGATTTGATCCTCATTGAAGTGAATATCAAAGAGATCGAATACGTAACAGATACAGAAGGCATCATCAAGAAGGGCATTAAACCTAACTTCAAAACTTTAGGTCGCAGACTTGGTAAAAATATGAAGGCTGCTTCACAGGCAATCGCTGGATTTGGTGCAGAAGATATTGCAAATCTTGAAAAGACAGGTTCGTACCAACTGCAAGTTGGAGATGAAACCTTTGAGCTGACTTTGGAAGATTTCGAGATCACAACACAAGACATACCTGGTTGGTTAGTTGCTAATGATGGTCCGCTTACTGTTGCAATGGATGTCAATATTACCGATGCATTGCGAGCAGAAGGTACTGCCCGTGAATTGGTCAATCGGATTCAAAACATTCGAAAAAACAAAGACTTCAACATTACGGATAAGATTGTAGTACTTTTGGAAAAGCACGACTCGATTACTGCAGCGGTAGAAGATTTTGGTGATTATATTTGTGAAGAAACCCTAGCGGTAAAACTAAAACTAACAGACTCTGTAAGTGCAGGTGAGCGTGTGGAGTTGATCGACGATGTTAGCTTGGATATACTGGTGGAGTTGAGTAAATAGATCACTTCGATTAGGCTCAGCGCAAGCGCTCAATCAGCCTTGAAGTATAAATACGAGAACAAATAAAGAGGGACGTGACGAAAGCCACGTCCCTTTCTATTTATCCATAAATTCCGTCAATCTCCTTTCCATATTTCTCCAAAATTACTCGACGCTTCAGCTTCATAGTTGGTGTCAATTCTGCAGCCGAGCCATCTTCCTTCACCGCATCCCAACTACAATCTAGTAAGACGAATTTTTTGATTTGTTCGATATGACTAAATTCAGGATTGTATTGATTGATAATTTCCTGATAGCGTGAAATAACAGAAGGGTCTTGCACTGCCTTTGACAAATCAGTCCAACCTTTTCCACATTCTTCACACCAATTCTTCAGTGCATCCGGCGCAGGAACGATCAGTGCAGAAACAAACTTTTGTCGATCTCCCACCACCATGATTTGCTCAACGAGGAAATCTTCTTTTAATTTATTTTCAATCGGCGCTGGCGCCACGTATTTACCTCCAGAAGTTTTGAGTAATTCTTTTTTACGATCTGTAATTTTCAAAAATGGTTGACCACTTTTTGACTCAATCATTTTTCCGATATCGCCAGTAAGGAACCATTTCACACCATTGATCTCTTTGGTCACACCTGCAGTTGCCTCAGGTTTGTTATAGTAACCCATCATGATATTAGGCCCTTTAGCCAAAATTTCTCCTTCACCCTCGCGGTAGTCTCCGTCAGATCGGTCAATGTAAATCTCTACGTTTGGTAAAGGTGGACCTACCGTTCCAAGCTGCGCGCCACCGGGCTTATAAGTATTGATCGTCAGGCCCGGACTCGTTTCAGTAAGGCCATATCCCTCTCGAATTGGAATACCGGCTGCAGAGAATACTTTTGCCATTTTTACTGGACAGGGAGCAGCACCGGTTAGAATTCCTTTTACATTTCCGCCAAGGGCTTCACGCCACTTGCTGTAAATTAGCTTGTCAGCAATCCCTCTTTTAAAACCAGAGAAGCCAGTGTATTTTTTATCGTATTCATAATCGTCTGTCATAGATAAGGCCCAGAAGAAAAGCTTCTTTTTAATACCTGTTAATGCCAAACCTTTATTATAAATTTTTTCGTAGACTTTTTCGAGTAAGCGAGGAACGGTTGTAAAAAAGTGTGGTTTCACTCCCACTAAATCGCCGTTCTCACCACCTAGGTTATCTGTTCCGGTGAAGCTCACATTGACCCCTGCCAAGATATAAGCATATATTGCAGAGCGTTCAAAAACGTGGCATAATGGTAAAAAGCTCAGTACTCGTTCACCTGCGACTACAGGCAATAAAGCTTTAACACCATTTACATTACTGACGATGTTATTGTGTGACAACATTACACCTTTTGGATTACCTGTAGTTCCTGAAGTATAAATAATGGTTGCCATTTCTTCTGGCTTTATAGCTGCCATTCGTTTTTTCACTTCCTCTTGTCCATTACTGGAAAAGATATCTTTCCAATAGGGTCGACCTTCTTGTTTATCAAAAGTATAGATCCGATCGAGGTTTGTTACATTATCTTTTGTAGCAATCACCTTATCATACAAATCACCTACTCCAACAAAACAATGTTTCACTGAGGCATCATTAAAGATGTATACATATTCTTTGGTACTAATGGTTGGATAAACCGGAACATTGATAGCTCCAATTTGTTGAATTCCCAAATCC
Source organism: uncultured Saprospiraceae bacterium (assembly GCA_937921775.1). Classification (GTDB taxonomy): domain Bacteria; phylum Bacteroidota; class Bacteroidia; order Chitinophagales; family Saprospiraceae; genus CALGLS01. The sequence continues at coordinate 90,157 of CAKZUK010000083.1, read as the reverse complement.
ATAATAACCCATTCTGGACGATTCTTATACGCAATTAAAGCAATCTTGTCACCGGGCTGAACCCCCATTTCCAATAAACCGCAGCTAACCTGCATAGCCATGTCAATGATCTGATCAGTCCCATAATAAATCCATTCTCCGTCAAGCTTATGTCCAAGTGTTTTTTCTTGTGGAAAATTTTTCTGCTGATGATAGATAAATTCGAAGAGTCTAGTAACGTTCATATTTCACTTTTTTCTTTTCAAATACTTGTATTAATAAGCAATTAAGGTAGTAAAAAAAAATGGTTTTACTTGTCTAACTAATCAATATTGCTCTCCTTTTAGCTTTTGCTAAACAGCTCTACAATTTCTTCTTTATATTTTTCTTCAATGAAAGGTCGTTTTAATTTAAGTGTTGCCGTCAATTCCCCTGAAGCAGAACTCCATTCATTATGTAACAACAAAAACTCTCGAACCTTTTCTGTAGGACTCAAATTTGCATTCATTTCATCAATAAGGCCTCTTACAAATTGAACAACTTTAGGGTTGATCGCCATGAATTGAGGTGCTGTCCAATGTACATTATTGGCATCACACCACTGTTTTAGTTTGACATAATCGGGGACAATCAAAGCGGCGACATAGGGTTTATTAAACCCCAATACTAAGGCGTAATCAAAATAAACTGAGTGACAAAGTATATCGGCAATCATTTCCGGTCGTACATATTTCCCTGTTGTGGTTTTAAAAATATCTTTTTTACGACCAGTGATTTGTAGGAAACGTTTGTTGACAAAAGTCCCTACATCTCCAGTATAAAACCAACCGTTTGGATCAATTGCCTTTTTAGTTTCAACCGGATTATTGAGGTAGCCCATCATTACGTTAGGGCCTTTCACTATTATTTCTCCCTCTCCATTTTCATCAGGTGTATTGATTTTAACATCTAAGCCCGGTATTGGAATTCCTACTGTACCAAAGCGAACGCCTCCTGGTTCAAAACGGTTGAAGGAAATGACTGGCGATGTTTCAGTCAAACCATACCCTTCCCGTATGTCAATACCTGCTGCTGCAAACAAGGAGGCCAGTTGAGGCTGTAGAGCAGCTGCCCCCACAATCACCCCTTCTACCCTATTCCCCAACAAACTTCGCCATTTCCGATAAACAAAAATGTTAGCTAATCTAAGTTTAAACCAATAGAGAAGAGACACCTTATTAGAATCTGGATATCGTTCACCAACACGAAGTGCCCAATGAATGATTTTCTTTTGAAATTGGTTTTTATTATTGGCCGCGTCTAATATCCCGTGATATATTTTTTCTAGAATGCGAGGTACGCTTGTGAAGTAATGTGGCTTTACATCCTTAAGATTTTCCATTACCCGATCCATAGTATCTGAGTAATAAACGGAAGCTCCTACTGCCATGTAAGTGTAGGTCACCATCCGTTCAAAAATATGACTTAGTGGTAAGAAACTAAGGGTTATTTTATCGCAATTGACAGGTACCAAAGCAATCGTTGCTTTGATGTTACTAATAATATTTCTGTGAGAAAGCATGACGCCTTTTGGGTTTCCGGTGGTACCCGAAGTGTAGATTATAGTTGCCAGATCATCTTCGTGAATCGCAGCTTTTCTTGCTTCAATTTCTGGTAGATACTTTGTACCAGGTTCTGAAATTAAATCGTCCCAATGTGGTTGATTAATAACTTTTTCGAGGCAGTATATTTTTTTTAGATTACCGATTGGCTTATCTGCTTCAATTATTTTTTCATGGAGCAATTTGTTACCAGTCAAAACAATTGAGATAGCTGCATCTTTCAAAATATAACGGATTTCCTCAATGGTAACAGATGCATGAATCGGGACGGGAATTGCACCAATTTGCTGAGCCGCAAAATCCATGAAATTCCATTGAGGACTTCCTCCGTCCGTAATGATACCAATGGTATCTCCTCGCTTTAGCCCCAGCTTGAGCAAACCAGCGCTTACTCGGTCAATCATTTCAAGACAGTCCTTTGTTGAAAAAGGCAACCACTTTCGATCATGTCGCCTGACTAAAGCTTCCTTTTGAGGATACTTTACCATTTGATAAGGAAGGATATCGAATAGTCGCCTATATTCCATTGGGTTTATCTATAGTTGATTGTGTTATCCAAAGTAAGTAAAAATTGCTAGTTTTCTTTTATTTGGATATAAAAAACTCAGAATTGCCCTGTCATAACACTACTTTTTAGCAAAAGAAAAAGGGCACCGACAAATGCCGACGCCCTTTTATTAAGAGTAAAAATTACTCCTAAAGTGTCCTACATTTTTGTTGCAGTCATATCGATAGTCAAAGAAATTTCATCGTTGATAAACTTATCTTTCAAGTCATCAAAGACACTCTTTGAACCATAGTTAACTCCCCAATCAGTACGATTGATTGTAAAAGCAGGAGCAGTTGCATTGATTTTATCACCAGCGATAACAACGTTAGCGGGGAAAGAAACACTTTTAGTTTTTCCTTTCAATGTTAAATCTCCAGTAATAAGATGTGAGTTCTTTCCATCAGTACCTTTAGCAACACTAGTGATAGTAAAAGTTGCATCTGGGTAAGTAGCTACATTAAAAAAGTGGTCTGCATTTTCATCAGAAACACCTTTCAAGTGTCCTTCTAAATCTTCTTTACCGTCGCCAGCTTTTAGATCTGTAACTGTAATGCTCTTCATGTTAAGCATAAACATTCCACCTGAAATATCATTGTTAGAAGCATCAAGCTTACCTTTTGCAATATCAATAGTTCCAGAGTGACTTCCAGCAGGCTTGCTACCAGTCCAGTAGATTTTACTACCTGGGTTGATTGAATAACTAACAGAGTTTGCAGCAGCGGCAGCTTTACCTACAGCTTCTCCAACTGTTGCTTTATCTCCTGCAGCTTTATTTTTACACGAAGTAAGTGCCAAGCCTAGCACTAGAATCATAAACGAGAATTTAATTGAGATCTTCATTGATTTACCTTTGAATAAGTGAATAAATATTAATTAAGCCAATTGCTTATTTGCAAAAATATACTTTATAGCGGATAATAATGTGAATATGCCTGAAGTATTAAACAAATAAATAATCTACAGCTTAGACATCTTGGTAAATTAGCCTTTTGGCATCAAATATTGATGCTGTGGTAAATTTGAATAGTTTGTAAAAATGAAATAAGGTATATGTTCGAAGACTTCAGATACTAAAAAGCTAGTTAGGATTTTTTTAGCTCTTCTAAGAAAGTAATCGTATCGCCAAGACTTCCCAGTAATTTGACATTACTGGGCCGGTTGATACTTTGAGACATGACCTGATAACCAGAAAGTAGTATTTGACTCTCAGTAAAAGTCTTTGCTAATTGATCCACGTATTTCTGAACAGGTTGCTGCGTATATGTTTCAGAAACCATAGTAAACAGATATGTGGGTCGAAGTATATTGTACGCATCCTGTATATCTTGCACTGAATTATTGAGTCCCATATAAATCACTCGGTGGCCACGGGACTTGAGTAAATAATGCATAAACATCAGGCTGAGTTCCTGATTTTCGCCTTCTGGTAAAAATATCATAAACTTTCTGACACCACGACCACTCGTTACAGGCAATGCATCAGTAGCTCTCAATATTTTTTGCCGAATCAAGCAACTCATAAAATTCTCTTGGGCGGGAGTTACCGAACCTGTTAGCCAAAGTACCCCCAACTTATCTAAAAATGGATAAACAACCTCCAGCATCGTTTTTTCAAATCCCACTTCTTCGACACTTTTACAAATGACATGGTGAAACTTGAGTTCATCCATTTCAATCATAGAAATAGTTAAAGCATTTAGCTGGACATCATTTTCAACTCCTATTGCTGTATTATTAGACACTTGATTCCCTATTTCTTGCCGAGTCATTTTGGCAATCATGGAAATTTTAGTGCCGTTTTTATTGAGAAAGACAATATTCAGCAGATGTTTAAGATCCTCATCTTGGTAATAGCGGATGTTCGTCTTAGTCCGTTTAGGTACCACAAGGCCATAGCGCTGCTCCCATATCCGGATGGTATGGGCCTTTATCCCGCAGAGTTTTTCTAAATCCTTTATAGAATAGATAGCCAAGTTGAAAAATATTTATTTAGATAATAAAAGACCTAAGTAAAGAGGATAACAGCCTTTTTGTCTAATTGTTTAACCTTATTGTCAATTTACAGATAAAAGCTTAAATGCCGTAACGAGCATATGTGATTGATTTTCACTATTTTTGAAGCCTAAATTAAACTCTTTCTTCGAAGATTTTTTGTTTGAAACAAAAAATTCTACGAATAAATATTAAAAAATAGCACATGAAAGAACTGTACACCTATTTTACTAACTCTACTAAAGCAATTCTGATACTTGCCTTTTGCTGCATTTTTCAGGCCAACCTACATGCTCAATCAGCAAATGATGTTGGAATTATCGCTATTCATTCACCAGAATCTCAATGTGGCCTTGGTAATGAAACAATCGAGGTTACTATCCAAAATTTTGGACTTAACCCACAAGCACTAATCCCCTTTAACTTTACAGTCAATGGAGTTAGTGGCAACGTACCTCAACCCCTCGATGGTGTTTACACAGGCGTGCTTGGTACTGATAGTATCGTGACCATTGCTTTTGAGACTACTTTTGATTTTTCTGCAGAAGGTGTATACACTATTGCTGCATTTACACAACTCGAAAGTGATACGACCAACAACAACGATACAACCTTTTACTCCGTTGAAAATATTTTGACCGTAGGAACACTTCCTTACTTCAACAACTTTGAATCAAATGTAAACGGTTGGTCCGTAGACCTTGATGACCCCAATGTTTCAAACTCTAGTTGGGAATTCGGTACCCCTACCAACCCTAATATTTCTGCTGCTGCTAGTGGTGTCAATGCGTGGGTGACTAGTCTTGGTGGAGACCACAACAATAGTGAGCTTTCATATATTTTATCTCCATGCATAGATTTTTCTACCGTTTTAGAAGATCCAGTGATTAGTTTTTCTATCAATTATGACACAGAAACTAATTACGATGGAGGCTGGCTGGAAGGAAGTACAGATGGAGGCATCAGTTGGACAAAAGTTGGTACAATGGGACAAGGCGTTAATTGGTATAACTTTAATAATACAAACCAAGGCCTTGGAGATGTTTGGGCTGGTAATTCTGGAGGATGGTTGAACGCAGAAATTACATTGGAAGATTATTCTGGTGAAGATGCTGTACGTTTCAGATTTGCTTTCGACTCTGACGGATCAGTTACCAATGATGGAGTTGGAATAGATGATATCTTTATTACCATTCCTTTAGCTGCTGATATAGGAACTTCTTCTGCCAACCATGAAGATGTTTCTCTTTGCGGGACTGACATGGATCATGTTGTAATTGAAATCAGAAATTATGGCACCGAAGCTCAATCCAGTTTTGATGTGTCCTACCAAATTAACAACGATCCTATCGTTACTGAAAACGTAGGTGCCCTAGTCATTAACGCTGGCGAAACAGCCTCCTACACTTTTACTGAAGTATTCAATTCTAACGTATTCAATACCGTATTTGAAATTTCGACTTGGACTAATCTTGGAGGTGAATTAAACACCTTGAATGATAGTACCTCTTATAGTTTCTCTACTGTCATTCCAGAGCCTCTACCTATTGTGAAAGACTTTGAAGATGCTACCCTTCCTGTTGGTTGGACTGCTGACGGTATTGTTGGAGACGGTCACAACAATGTTTCCTTTGCCCTTTATGACAACCTTTATAGTGGTGACCAAAATTTTGAGGTAACTAGCCCTATCCTTGGCCCTATCAATCCGGGTGACAGCCTTACTTTCGATTACAGATATACCGAATGGAGCGCTGGTACAGACGCACTAACCTTAGGTACTGGTGATGAACTAAATGTTCAAATATCAACTGATTGTGGTGAAACATTCGCTACCATTTTCACCATCGATCAAAATAATCACATACCTAGTGCTGTGATGACAAATAGCTTAGTTGACTTAGACGCTTACGCTGGAGAGTATATTCAAATTCGCTTCTTCGCTACATGGGGTACTGATGACTACTGGATGGATCTTGATAATATAAACATCATAGGTTGCCCAGTTGACTTTGCAGAAAATACGATTATCACTGGTGCTTCTAATGGTGCTGAAGACGGTTCTGCAACTGTTAACCCTACACAAGGACAAGCTCCTTATGATTATACATGGAGCAATGGGTCTACTAGCAATAGTGTAACTAATCTCGCTCCGGGGAGCTACAACCTTACTATCGTAGACGCAAATGAATGTTCTTTTATAGTAGAAGTTGAAATAACAGAATGTCCGATTGACTTTGGTGTGAGTTCTATAGTTACTGGAGTGACTATGGCTGGTGACTCTGACGGAAGCATTACTGTAACGCCTTCTGCAGGTGTCGAACCATACGCTTACAGTTGGGACACTGGCATGAACACTGCTACGATATCAAACCTTGAAGAAGGGGACTATACCGTTACTATTGTTGATGCGAATGGATGTATGGACGTAATTACAGTTACACTAGGAATTGGTGTAAGTGCCCAGGATCTTCAAATCTTGCGCGACATTATCGTTGCTCCGAATCCAACTTCAGGTATTACGTTCTTAAATTTATCGTTTAATACACCGGTAGAACTTCAAGTAGAAGTTGTGAATCTAGTTGGCCAAACTGTTTTTGTTGCCAAAGCATCTAATACACTACAGCAAAGCTATGAAGTAGATCTGACGAACTATAGTAGTGGAATGTACTTCATCCGCTTGTCAATGAATAATGAAACTCATATTGAGAAGTTGATCCGAATGTAATTCACCGGACATCGATTTCCACTAAAAAGCCCGAATTTTTGAGCAATCAAAAGTTTGGGCTTTTTATTTGTTTACTTTTACTTCCAAAAGTACTCACACAATTTTTAAACATTATTAGCTGAAAAAACATTTTACCAAGGTAAAGTGAATTATTAAAACAGAACTATGAAAATCGGTATTGTATGTTATCCCACATATGGGGGGAGTGGAGTTGTTGCAACTGAGTTAGGAAAGGGCTTGGCTGCCAGAGGTCACCAGGTGCACTTTATAACCTATAGGCAACCAGCCCGGCTGACCACTTTTCAGGAAAATGTTTATTATCATGAGGTGAGTTCCGCAGATTATCCTCTGTTTGAATATCCTCCTTATGACACTGCATTGGCCAGTAAATTGGTAGATGTTGTCAAATATGAAAACCTTGACTTGCTACATGTGCATTATGCGATTCCGCATGCAGCAGTAGCTTATATGGTTAAAAAAATTCTTTTGCAGGAAGGTCGCTATATTCCCGTTGTCACAACTTTGCACGGAACAGATATTACTCTAGTTGGTAAAAATGGTGCCTTTGCTCCAGTTGTAGCATTTTCGATTAACAAGTCAGATGGAGTAACGGCAGTTTCTGAAAGTTTGAAACGAGACACAGAGAAAATCTTTGATATAAAGAATGAAATAAAAGTTATTTATAACTTCATTGACTTTGATCGTTTTCGAAAATTAGATAAAGATCATTTCAAAAAAGCGATTGCCCCTAATGGTGAACGTATTCTCACTCACGTTTCTAACTTCCGAAAAGTAAAAAGAGTTGAAGATGTGATTCGTGTTTTTGAAAAAGTTTATAAAAAAATTCCTTGTAAGTTATTACTGATTGGTGATGGACCTGAGCGTCAAAGCATGGAAGAACTTTGTCGTGAAATCGGTCTTTGTGATGAGATTCGCTTCTTGGGTAAGCAAGATGCCGTTGAAGAATTACTGGCAGTATCCGATCTATTTATTATTCCTTCAGGAAGTGAAAGTTTTGGACTCGCTGCGCTGGAAGCCATGGCATGCGAGGTGCCTGTCATCTCATCTAACGTGGGAGGACTTCCCGAAATAAACATCCAAGGTAAAACCGGTTTCTTAAGTGACCTTGGCAATGTAGAAGAGATGGCTGCAAATGCAATAAAGCTTTTGAGTGATGATAAATTGCTCCAACAGTTTAGAAAAAATGCCTTGGAGCAGGCTGAGCGATTTGACCTAGAAAATGTATTGCCACAATACGAAGCCTATTATGAAGAAGTGATTCAAAAGGCAGTGACAAATTACCAGGCAGAAATAGAATAAGTGCAATTTTTTTCTCTGAGAAATAAAGACTAAAGGTCAAATACAAGGGCCCGCTAACGAAATTTCGTTAGCGGGCTCATAACTTAATTGCGTAAAAACTAATTTACAAACAAGATTTTCGTTACAATCGCATCTGGGTTTTCAATATTTTGTGTACTCGTACTAAAAACTAGATAAACTCCTGAACTGACCTTCCTCCCATTATAATCTCTTCCATCCCAAATTGCCTGGCCTCCCAAAGATTTTAATTCATAAACCAACTGCCCGTTGACATCTGTGATTTTAACATTCGCATCACGAGCAAGTCCTTTAATTGCAATAGGCCCGTCGTATCCTGGTTTGACCGGATTGGGGTAAGCATAAGCATTTTTACTATTGACAGCCGTTCCTTCTTGTGCATCTGACTGATATGAAATCAAGCCTGCTGAGGTACCAATAAAAACTTCACCTGTTTCTTTATTTACTCCAATTCCATTAATGCGATTACTAAACAAGGGGCTATTGTCTTTATCAAAAAAGGCCAACTGGTTTCTACCATCTGGTGACAGTAAAAATACACCATTGTTGGTACCTACCCATTTACGGTTTGCTCCATCTACTGCCATGGATCTAATTTCCTGTGTTCCTAATAAAAAGGTATTAAATCCCCCCACCTCAACGACCCTTCTCGACCCTTGGCAACTGGCATCAAAAACGTTTCCACTACATTCAAAAATAACAATTCCTTCATTAGTTCCCACCCAAACATCTCCGTCTAAATCTGCGATGAGACTAAACACCGTATTATTTTCAAGTACACTATTGCTTGAGCTAAATCGTTTTAGATTATCATCAGTACTGTCCCCTAAGGTACCTCCATCATCATAAACCAATAATGCTTGTGAACTACCATCAACACTAAACCACTTATAACCAAACGCATCAATTGCTAAAAATCGCAATCCTGTCTCAGGGATAGGTATGAAAGTGTTGTCCCATGTTCCATCATTTTTCAGAACAGAGATAGGAGTCGCTGTAGAATGGTTGGCAACCCATAGGTTATTATCCTTATCAAATGCAAGACCTGAAACCCGAACTCTATTAGATGCGTCACCAATTGCGGCTTCAAGAGGTGAACTACCAGGAGCTGCATTAAATCGTTGAGTAGGTGCACCGTCTACCATTTCTATAAGACCATCCCAAAGTGTTGCAATATAGGCTTTCTCATTAGATGGATTGATAGCAACATCGACATAGCCAACGAGATCGACTAAGAGTGCACTATATTTTTCATTATAATTAGTCCAGTCTCCATCCTTAAGCTGAAAGTATCCGTCTGCTCCAAATTTTGGATCACGGTCAGAAATTTGGGTAGCAACCAAAACAGTATTGTTAAAAATCTCTATATCCGCTACTGCCGTTGTCAAAGGAGAATTATAAGACGACGGAATACAGCTTGCATCATAACCAGACGCTACCCGCAAGTTTCTCCAATCATCTGCAAACCAAATCTGTCCCTCTTCATCCTCCAGCGCATAACGAGGGAAGTTTACACATTCATCTCCTGCAACAATATAACTCCCATCCGTATCAAAATAAAGGACCTTACCATTACAGGTTGCATCGCAAAATGCATCACAATCACAATCTGCGTTAGGAATACAACATCTCATACCAACCAACAAACGCTCTCCTTCTGCGCTTAAAAAACGTAGCCTAAGGTTTTCTTCTTCATACAATGAATCAAGAGATGTTCCATCGTAACTCATCAAGACATCATTCACATCCATGTAAAGTTTATCATTAAACACAATCAGTTTATTGCTCACATAATCACTTGGAAAGCCAGCTGCATCTCCAAGCCACTCCCATTGCCCAAAGTCCTGAATGTTGACTGTTTCCGTTCGCTCTACCCGATATATACCTTCGTCGGTAGCTGCATATATGTAGTTATTAAAAACCGTGACACTATTAAACTTAATCTCTGCTTTTACCTCATCTCCAAATTCTCTGTCTCTAACATTCAGCACTTTCAATCCAAAACCCATTGCCAGATAAGTTACTGTTTCCGAATCTACATAAACATCATAAACTCGCTTATCTCCAACTGCCTGACTGGTCAAAATAAATGGTAAATTAAAAATTTCATCTTCACTTATAATATCAAGATTACTATTGGAGTAGATCATTAGTAGTGCATCGTTGTATTTGTCGTACTTTATTATGTTGCTTCCAATATCACTGAGACCATCTACTTTAGAAAAGAAATCTGTTTGTCCATCATCTTTATTAATTGTATACAAAGAAGATTCTGTCGTGAAGTATATTTTGGATTCATCTTGCGCAATATCGTGAGCCAACTTGTAGGGTAAGTGAGATTTCCATTCACCAATATTTAGATTGCTTTGTGCGGTGAGCGAATTGAGTACAAAGAGGAAGGCCAATGCTGTTATACTTAAAGTTTTCATTAAAAGACTTGTTATACCCGGAGGATACTGTTAAAATATTCCAAGTTGATTTACTAAGTTGTAGATTTGTTTAATAAAACATCCCTGCTAAGTTATTATTGTTTTTAGGAAAAACATTAAAATGAAATGTCAGGAGCTTCGCATTCTTCTAAGTAATTTGGTCAGAATAATGATTCGTTTTGAACACTTAGCTATGGTTTATTGCTTCGATAAAGACTACTGGTAGATAAGTACTCAAATACTGGATCTGGAACAAGGTACTGAATGGAGTTCCCTTCTTGGATACATTTCCTGATGTAACTAGCTGAAATTTGCATAAGCGGCGCATCAAAAAGCTTTACACTTGGATGCGTTGCTAATTCTCCAAGATCATAATTAGGTCGTCTATAAACGTAAACTTGATAATCTCTAAGGATCAATTCATAGTTTTTCCATTTATGAAGTGTTCCCAAATTATCCCCTCCCATGATCAGAACAAATTCATGACTGGGATGAGCTTCACGCAAATACGTTAAAGTATCAATCGTATAAGATGGCTTGGGAAGATTAAACTCTATTTTAGAAGCTTCGAGTTGACTATTGCCTTCAATAGCTAAACGTACCAAATGCAAACGGTCGTAATCTCTCGCCAACGACGTTTTTGCTTTCAAAGGATTTTGTGGAGATACTACCATCCAGATTTGATCCAAATCAGTTTGTGTAGCCATATAATTAGCGATAATCATATGGCCAATATGAACGGGATTAAATGAGCCGAAGAATAATCCTATTTTCATAATTCAATTTAAAATTAAAAGTCTTTTGATAAGATTGATAGATCTGATTTTATAATCGTTGTTCAGAACATTATTGCTCCAATTTCAATCTTTCTTGTTCCTTCATTTCTTTTATCATTACCTCTATCATATCATCATTCTCGATTAATGCTTCTTTTGGAATATCAACCAACCATTGTCCATCTACTCGCAAGAGTGCAAAGGTATCTTGATAAACCAAACCGTTGTCATCAAAAGAATAAGCACAGGCTGCTTGGTTATTATTTTCGACACAGGTCATTCCCAAAATTTTTCCGGGAGCTAAAGTATCTTCTTTCAGTATATCTTCAGTCAGCGTTTCACTTACCCATTGCAACCATTCCGAAGCATTAGGGGCACTCAATTGCTTAGCTGCCTCAAATCTATTTTCATCCACATATTGCTGCCATTGACGCGCAACCGTTTCTGGCGTATTTGGTAAAACAACAGGTGGTGGAGGCGTTGAAGAAGTACAAGCAAATAGCATTAGAGCGATTACTAGGAAACAAACTGAGGTAAAAATATTGCTTACTGACATTTTGCGTTATACAATTTGTGAAACTTAAATAATAAAACGAATTCCTTGCAGATATTAATCTACAAAAAAGATGCAGAATAAATATTTATCCTGCATCTTTTTATTGAATGATTAAAGGTATAAGTGCTTAGTTACTTAACATAACTGGCATTACCAGCATCAAAATCTCCTCCCCTTCTTCATTCTCAGTTGGGAAAAGTACACCTGCCCGAGTTGGAGAAGATAATTCGATTTTTACTTCATCACTTTCCAACACGTTCAACATTTCGATTAAAAATTTGGCATTGAAACCGATGGTCAGAGGCTCGCCCTCATAGGTACAAGTCAGTTGCTCCGTTGCTTCATTTGAGAAGTCGAGATCCTGAGCAGATACCGTCAAACTGCTATTGTTGATATTAAGGATAACCTGATTGGTTGTTTTATTTGCATAGATAGCGATACGTTTCAATGAGTTTTGAAAATCAACTCTTGACATCGTCAGCAAATTTGGATTGTCAACAGGAATAACTGCATTATAATCCGGGTAACGTGCATCAATTAATCGGCAGATCATTTTCACATTAGCAAAGCTAAAGTAAGCATTGGCTTTATTGAAAGACAAGTTCACTTCTCCACCACTTGAGAGTGCACTCTTCAAAAGGTTAAGGGCCTTTTTGGGAATGATAAATGAGGTCGATACTTCACACTTTACATCATTGAAAGTATACTTTACTAATTTATGTGCATCCGTAGCCACAAAAGTTAGCTTATTAAAGTCTACTTGCAAGTAAACACCTGTCATGGCCGGACGTAATTCGTCATTACTGGTAGCGAATAAGGTTTTACTAATAGCCTGAGATAAAGTATCAGTTGTAATCTTAACTGTATCTACATTATCTGGTTCAGGTATATTTGGAAAGTCATCTCCATTTTCTCCGGCAAGGCGATACTTACCATAAGAAGAAGTAATTTGGATGCCATAGTTTTCATCATTTACCGTGAAGGTAATAGGTTGTTGAGGCAACTCTTTAAGAGTGTCTAATAAGATTTTGGCAGGTACAGCCACTTTACCATTGGAATCTGCATTTACCTCAATTTCGGTAATGATGGAAGTTTCCAAGTCAGTAGCTGCAATAGTCAGTTTCTTATTTTCTATAGTGAAGAGAAAATCTTCAAGTATGGGTAATACCGGGTTAGACCCAATAGCACCAGCGGCAATTTGTAGTTGCTTTAATAAATCGGAAGAGGATACGCTAAATTTCATATTCGTTTACTTTGTTAAAAGTCAGTTTGCAAAAGTAATGCTTATTGCTCGGTATTTATAGTGTAAAATACCAACAGAATGTGGATAACTTTAGCTGCATTTAGGTTCAAAAGCCTAACTTTGCTTGCTATTCTTATTTGATTCTCGAAAAGGCGAGGGAATATTACGCTTTTTCAACGTCATTTGCAATATTCAGTATCAATAGAATGTTGATCATTATCAGCTTAGATTTACCTAAATAGCTCTTTTCTAAGTACTTTATCCATGAAATAATTACCAAATATGCCCAATCGAGGTGTTAGCCCTCCCATAAAAGATATTACCCAACTTAAGTTGCCAATGCCTCAGGAAATAAGCCTTAGTAATGGTATTCCTGTGTTTGTGGTAAATATGGGTACACAAGAAATTTTTAAAATTGAAGTGATATTCGATGCAGGTCGTCCATTCGAGCATAAGAAGATGGTCGCCAGAGCTACCACTAGCTTACTCAAAGAAGGTACTCGTTCTAAATCTGCAGCCGAAATTGCAGAACTCCTCGACTTCTACGGCAGCTCCCTGAGTTTGCCAGTCAATTTGGACACTTCCAACATGATTCTTTATGGTTTAAACAAGCATTTTGATAAAATGCTAAGCCTAATGACCGAATTATTAACAGAGCCCATTTTTCCTCAAGAGGAATTGAATAGCTACCTAGAAAACAGCAAGCAGCGTTTGTTAGTAGATCTAGCTCAAGTAGATGTCATTTCATACAGAGCAGTTACAGAATATATTTATGGAAAAGAACATCCTTACGGTTATAATAGTCAACCCGAGTTATATCAACATATAAAGAGAGAGGATTTGATAAGTCATTGGGAAAGGAACTTCGTTGCCAATAATTGTAAAGTCATCATCAGCGGTAAAATTAATGATGATATGCTTCATCAACTTGATCAGTTTTTAGGAAAGCTTCCTATAAAAGATCAACCAAAAGAGAATTTTCCTCCAATTATCAAGCAAACTCCCCGAAAAGTCCACATCAAACAAGAAGGAGCTGTTCAAACCTCTATTCGCATAGGTCGGCAACTATTCAGTAAGCATCATCCTGATTTCAGGGGCCTTTTATTTTTAAACACCGTACTAGGTGGATATTTTGGTTCTAGGCTAATGACCAATATTCGAGAAGATAAAGGCTATACGTACAATATCTATTCTACCATCGATGCTTTACATCGGGATGGCTACTTTTATATCGGAACTGAAGTCGGAACTGAGTTTGCTGAACCTGCTTTAAAAGAAATTTATAACGAACTGGATTTACTTTGTAATGAAAAAATAGGCGTAGATGAGCTGCAAATGGTGAAGAATTATATGCTTGGCAATCTTTTAACTATGCTAGATGGTACCTTTAACGTGTCTGACGTCGTCAAAACAATAGTGACGGAGCAACTTGGCTTTGATAGTTTTGAAGTTCTAGTAGAATCTATCCATCAAACGACTCCTGATCAATTGCAAAAGTTAGCACAACAATATCTCCGTAAAGAGGATATGTGGGAAGTAGTGGTCGGGGAATAATCGTTGTAAGTTAGAGACTGAAAGTGGACAGATCACTCGACCGCGAAGTTCCGCGATCCATGGAAACTTCCCACTTTCAGCCTCTAACTTCCAACTTGATTCAGCTTACTCCTAATATTAGGGCCACACTCACACACTTTTTCTCTTTACTCTCACTTAAATTCGTTAATTTTGCAAAATTGCTCACTATGGGAAAGAAAAATAAGTTACTTTCCCATTTCAAAGAAATTTTGTATCGCTTTGTGAGCAAAGACAACAAACTTACTCTAACTACATATTTTAGCGAAACGAATATTATAACGTAATACTCATAAGAAGTTATACTCGTTCTGTTCGCAAGAGAAAACAGGCAAACTATTACATGAAATTTTTCAACTTTTTTACACAGGAAATAGCAATAGACTTAGGTACGGCGAATACGCTGATCATCCAGGATGGAGAGATCATCATCGACGAGCCCTCTATTGTTGCCATCAACCGCAAAACCGGTGAAACCATCGCTGTGGGTACTAAAGCCATGCAGATGCATGAGAAAACTCATGAAAATATAAAAACAATTCGGCCCCTTAAAGATGGCGTTATCGCAGATTTCCAAGCTGCAGAAAGTCTTATCGAGGGATTAATTAATATGACCGGAACTCGCAAAAAATTCTTCAGTCACATGAAGATGGTTATTTGTATACCTTCCGGAATTACCGAAGTAGAAAAAAGAGCTGTCTTTGATTCAGCAGATCACGTTGATTCAAAAGAAACTTATCTTATTCACGAACCAATGGCAGCTGCACTTGGTATCGGCCTCGATGTAGAAGCACCTATTGGCAATATGATCATTGATATAGGAGGTGGCACAACAGAGATTGCAGTCATCGCGCTGTCTGGTATCGTTTGCGACCAATCTATCCGTACCGCCGGTGATGAGTTCACAGCTGATATTATGAACTATATGAAACGCCAGCACAATATCCTGATCGGTGAGCGTACCGCTGAGCAGATCAAGATCAATGTTGGTTCAGCTCTACAGGAGCTAGAAACCCCACCAGATGATTATGCGGTTAACGGTCGCGACCTTATGTCTGGTATTCCAAAACAAATTACAATCACTTATCAGGAGATTGCACATGCGCTGGATAAGTCCATTTCAAAAGTCGAAGACGCGATCCTAAAAGCATTGGAAACCACCCCCCCCGAACTTGCATCTGACATTTACAAGACGGGATTATACTTAACAGGTGGTGGAGCTTTATTACGTGGTCTTGACAAACGAATTGCTCATAAAACAAAACTACCTGTTCACATTGCAGAAGATCCACTTCGTGCCGTTGTAAAAGGAACAGGCATCGCATTGAAAAACTCCCATAGATTTTCATTTCTAATTGACCGGAAGAGTGTTTAATCATGCGCAACCTTATTTTTCTACTTGTAAAGTATGGTGGTGTAATCTTTTTTATCATTCTTGAAATTGTTTGTTTTTCACTTATCGTAAAAAACAATCAGAAACAAAAGGAGATTTACGATAGCACTAACCAACGACTTACAGGCTATTTTTACAATAACTGGGATAACATGACTCATTGGTGGGGAATGTCATCAGTTGCAGATAGCCTTGCAACCGAAAACGCTCATCTTCGTGCTGAATTAAAAAACGCTCAATTTATCAGTACCATCCTCAAAGATTCTGCTTACAACGAAGCATCTAGACAGCGATATACTTTCATACAAGCTCGTATTGTCAGTAATTCAGTCAAAAATAATAACAACAACCTAAGGATTAGTCGTGGTACCGATCATGGTATTGCTCCGCACATGGGAGTCATTGCCTCAGGTGGGCAAGGAGGTATTGTAGGAATTACTACTGCTACTTCTCCTTCACATACAAGAGTCATGTCTATACTCAATCGTAACTCAAGAATCAGTGTAGAGATTGAATCCAACAAGGAATTTGGCTCACTGGTTTGGAGGGCTAATGATTATGATAAGATGCGGCTCGAAGATATTCCAAAAGATGTAGTGTTCTCAGTTGGTGACACCATTCAAACGAGTGGGTTTTCATCCATGTTTCCACAAGGAATTATAGTAGGCACCATCGATACTTCCTGGGTAGAATCAGGGAGTAATGTTCATACCATAGATGTATCCTTGATTAATGATCTGCGCAAAATTAGATACGTTTACGTTGTAAATGATTTATTAAAAGAAGATATAGAGATTATAGAAGAAGACTTGGAAAATGAATAGTATAGTTACCACCAACATAGTTCGCTTTATTGTATTTGTATTATTGCAAGTATTGGTGTTTAAAGGCATTTCTTTCGGAGGTGAATGGTCTGGATATTTCAATCTGATTGTGTATCCGATTTTCATTATCCTCCTGCCTTTAAGATTACCACATTTCCTAATCGTCATTCTCGGATTTGTGCTAGGAATTAGTATTGACCTCTTTTATGATTCGCTTGGTGTCCATGCCAGTGCCTGCGTGTTTCTAGCCTTTATTCGACCTGTCATCCTAGCAGTACTAGCACCACAAGGCGGATACAACATGAGCTTCAGCCCCACCAAAGCCAGATTTGGGAATACTTGGTTTTTGATCTATTCATCCGCTATGCTGTTCCTGCATTTATTCTTCTACTTTTCGGTTGAGGCCTTTACTTTTTATCATATCGGTCAAATTTTCCTTAAAACCTTGTTTACTTTCTTTATTTCTATGATCTTTATTATTGTTTATCAGTTTTCACTAAATCCTTTGGATTGAGGAAGCGCCCACATTCGAGTGAAGTCTCTCAGCGAGCGATCTATCAGTGCTTGTAGCACAAACACACGATCTCTCACCTAACGATCTGGCAGCGCAGTGGTCTCTCTCCTCCAAACCAACAAGTACATGAGCGATATTTACCGCGACAGACAACGAATCATTCAACTGATTTTTGTTTTTTCTGCTTTAATCCTTTTAGGTAAAGCAATGTATATTCAGGTAATAGACACTTCCCAAAGGGAGCGTGCTAACGCTACTACTATTGGATCTTATACCCAATATCCTTCACGCGGACTTATCTACGATAGAAACGGAAAACTACTGGTTAGCAACAATCCCATCTACGATCTCATGGTTAGCTACAACCAGATCGACGAGAATATGGACACCACTCTATTTTGTCAATTACTCGATATTGATAAAACTTCATTTATAAAACGATTAAACAAAGATTTCAAAAATGATCGTCGTTTTAACAAACGAAAACCCTTCATTTTTATTGATAAACTTTCGTCTGAACTATATGCCGGCTTTCAAGAACACCTTTTTCGTTTTCCCGGATTTTTTGTACAACTGAGAAACGCCAGAGGATACCCTCATCAAAACGCAGCACACGCACTCGGTTTTCTCAATGAAGTAAATAAGAATCAAGTTAAAAAATCAAAAGGCCTTTATAAGGGAGGTGATTATATAGGCGCCACTGGTCTGGAAAAGCAGTATGAAAAAGAACTCCGTGGCAAAAAAGGAGTCAAGAATTTATTGAAAGATAACCTTGGTCGTACTGTTGGACCATACAGAGATGGTAAACAGGACACGATGGCCATTTCCGGAAAGGATATAATCAGCTCTTTAGATTTAGAACTACAAGCTTATGGTGAGTTGCTTATGCAAAACAAAACCGGAAGTATTGTGGCTATTGAACCTAAGACAGGGGAAGTTCTTGCCATGCTTAGCTCTCCCGGCTATGATCCAAATCGGCTGACTATCAATCGCTACAGAAGTGAAGCTTTTCATGAACTATTGAATGATACCTTAACCAAACCTTTCCTTGATCGTTCTATTAGTGCGAAGTATCCTCCTGGTTCTATTTTCAAAACGGTGGTTTCACTTATTGCCATGCAAGAAGGTGTCTTGAGGCCTGATCAGGGGTTCAGCTGCAATGGTTCGTACAATATAAAAGGTACTGGAAAAGCACGTAAATGTCACCAGCATGCTTATGCTTACAACACCTCTATTGCTCTTCAACATTCTTGCAATACCTTCTACTTTCATGTGATTCGAAATATTCTTGAAATTCAGGATTACTACAACCCTGAAGTTGGCTTAAACATGTTCAATGAGTATTTATACCAATTTGGATTAGGCCAAACGCTAGGTATCGACATCCCTAATGAAAAGTCTGGTAATGTACCCACCGTTGATTTCTACAATTACTTGTATCGCAACCAAGGAGGCTGGAAATCTCCCACTATCATGTCAATCGGAATTGGTCAGGGAGAAATAGAAATGACAACTTTGCAGATGGCAAACCTAGCCGCCATCATTGCCAATCGAGGCTATTGGTATCCACCACATTTGGTAAAGGGTTTTAGAAATGACACTACGCAAATACCTCAGACTTTTCGCCAAAAACGGAATGTAAAAATTGATGATAAATACTTTGATCCGGTTATCAAAGGAATGGGACTTGTAGTAACCGCTGGTACCGGTCGCTCTACTCAAACACCAGATATAACCATTGCCGGCAAAACGGGTACTTCACAAAACCCTCATGGTATTGACCACTCCGTCTTCTTTGCTTTTGCACCAATTGATGATCCTAAGATTGCCATAGCTGTTTATGTAGAGCATGGAAAATGGGGTTCTGACTATGGTGCTCCAATGGCTGGTTTAATGATAGAAAAATATCTGAAGCGAGAAATATCTGAAAGAAAGAAAGCTTTAGAGCAAAAAATGATAGACGCTAATTTAATTGATAACCCTTAGGAAAAAGACGGAAGACGGAAGATTCCCTATAACGCGAAGAGGGTACTTCGATCTTCGGTCTTACCTCTCTCACCCTTCTTAAATACCTTAAGTAATACATGATTGTTTCCGCCATAGTAGCTACTGCAAAAAATAATGTTATTGGAAAAGACAATGACATCCCTTGGTATCTCCCTGCAGATTTAAAATACTTTAAACGCTGTACTCTAAACCACCACATCATCATGGGTCGAAAATCCTATGAAAGCATTGGTCGACCTTTGCCTAAGCGTATCAATATAGTAGTGACGCGTGATCCGTTTTATGTGGTCTCAAACTGCCTCGTAGCACACTCAATTGACGAGGCTTTGAAAATCGCTTTAGACAATAGCGAAAAGGAAGCATTCATTATTGGGGGCGGTGAGATTTACAAACTAGCGATGCCCTTCGTTGATCGACTTTACCTAACGGAAGTCGATGCAGAAGTAGAAGGCACTGTTCATTTTCCTAAGATCGATCTGAATGAATGGGAATTAAAATCAACTGAAGCTCATAAGGCAGATGAGAAGAATGAATTTGATTATGTGTTTAAAATATTTGATCGAAAACAGAAAAGCTAAAATAGCTTCAATTTTTTTTACTTCACAAGTGACTTAATAACAGCTAGTTATAAGCTGTAAAGAAATTATTTTCATTTTCACTTATGGAATTTCGGTGTTTTTATACGCTTACTAGTAGAGCAATCATTTAAAAACATCTAAATCAACAGAAAATGAAAGAATTCTTTTTGCACTACCTCTGGCGCACCAAACGCTTTGATCAACAAAAACTATTTACCACCGAAGGAGAAAGTGTAAGCCTACAAAATATGGGTCGACACAACAAAAATGCAGGACCTGACTTTCTCGACGCCCGTATTCGTATTGGTAACACGCTCTGGGCTGGAAATGTAGAAATACACGTTCGCTCTTCCGAATGGATTCAACACAAACATCAAAATGACACGGCTTACGACAACGTCATTCTACACGTCGTCTACGAAGAAGACAAACCCATTTTTCGAAAATCAGGACAGGCCATACCTTGTATAGAACTCAAAAAAAGAATTCCGCCCGGCATCTCCAACACTTACCAACGACTTTCTCAAAATGAACATTGGATTCCTTGTCAACAACATTTTGCTTCCGTTGGAGACATCATTAAAAATCTTTGGATTGATAGGATGCTAGTCGAACGTTTTGAACAAAAAACAGAAGGCATCGCTGCAGAGCTCCAACAAAATAAAAACAACTGGGAAGAAACATTTTATCATACCATGGCTGCTAGTTTTGGACTCAAAGTCAACCTTGAACCTTTCAAGTTATTAGCCAAAATTACACCGCTCCAGATTTTGGCAAAACATAGAAACAACCTCTTCCAATTAGAAGCAATACTTTTTGGTCAATCGGGTTTACTTGATCGTGACTTCAAAGAAGACTATCCCAACAAATTAAAAAAAGAATATCTATTCTTGAAAAAGAAATACAACTTAAAAGCCCTACGTCCTGACTCCTGGAATTTTCTTCGGATGCGCCCACCAAATTTTCCAACTATTCGTATTGCACAGTTTGCCATCTTATTGTTCACTACAGAGCATCTTTTTAGTAAAATCCTTGCCGCTAAAAATATCCGAGAATTGGAAAACATGTTCAATCTACAACTTTCAAATTATTGGTTAACACATTATGTTTTTGATAAAATTTCTATCAAAAGAAAGAAGTCATTGGGCAAATCAAGTATCCATCTTTTCATCATCAATACCATTGCACCTTTCCTCTTTTTGTATGGCCAAAAAAAGAATGATGAGAGATATAAAGACAAAGCAATGGATTTATTAGAAGCAATTCCTCCTGAAAAAAATAAGGTAATTGAACAATGGAAAGGTTTAGGAATTAAACCAGATTCTGCTTATCAGACGCAGGCTTTATTGCAATTGAAAAAAGCATACTGTACACAGCAACGATGTCTGAGTTGTGCGATTGGCGGTGAGATTTTAAAATGAGGACTAATCTAGTGAAAGCAATGCTACTAGTCGAACCACCTCTTACGTATTTTGAAACACATAAGCTTTTTAGGGATCATTCGAGCGAAGAGGCCGCATAGATGTTTGCTTGATCAGCAAACAAAACTATGCGCCCTCTTAGTTCGAGGGCTATAAATCTAAAAAAAACTATACGTTTCAAAACACGCCATAGGGCAAAACACGTTAAAGGGTTTCATACTAAAACATACCCCAAAACCCTATATCTTCCACTTAGTTTTACCAAGACCATAAGTCAGCAAAACAACAACAACCAATGAAGGCAACAAATTAGCAACCTTGAATTCGCCCAATCCCAAAATCTTAATCGCTGAGGCAATCAATATAGCACCACCTACCGCAGAGATTTGAGCAATCATATTTTTTGTAAATAACTTCTTGGTATTTCCAGCCAAAAGAGTAAATCCTCCCTGAATGATCAACATTGGAATAATTGCTACCGTTACACCAAATCCTCCAAAAGTAGAAGCTAATGCAATCGCGATGATTCCATCCAATGCAGCTTTTATCAAAAGCAACTCCCGTTTGCCATTAAGTCCTTCTTCAATCGCTCCTACTATCGTCATCGGACTTGCACAGAAAAGAATAAACGCAGCAATCAAACCATCGGTAAAACGCTGTTGGCCAATTCGTACATTCTCTTTCGACCAATCAGCACACCCCTCCAAAAAGTCCTTAATATCCATCGACTCCCCTATTATTCCTCCAATGATCAAACTAAAGATAAAGATGATTAACATCTCGTCCTTTAACTTCAATGCCATTTGGATTCCAATAATCAGAATACCCAAACCTACTGCCTGAAATGTAATTGCTTGTAAACTTTCGGGGAAGACCTCTCGCAACATCAAACCAATGAGACTACCTACAAAGACTGTAGCCATATTTATGAAAGTACCTATTGGGAGTCTGCTTTTCGTTTTTCCCGCCATAATGATTTGGAAGTTTTCTCTGGGAATTTTAGGCTTCCCGTTTTGTGTTAGTATGATTACCTAGTTAAGCCATAAGCTTAAAATGCGCTTTTGACCTCTCCGAAGGATGCTTTTCAAGCTCATCCTTAAAGCTTATCAAATGTAAGATAGAATCTTCAAATAAACTAAGAACCTGTCTATCTTTTGTGATAAGTTATTTTTGAGGTGGGAAAGTTAGAAATTGTCTTTGACTTGACTACGGAAGGACAGCAGACGAGGAACTCCGCATTCAAGTAAAACTTCTCTCCTCCCTCTTTCCTACAGAATAGGAAGCTCCCTAGCCAACTCCTCCGCCTGAGCCAACGCATCTTTCTTTCCCACATCTAACCAAAAATCACCGTCATGTGGATAGGACATGATATCACGCTGCGTGGCGACTTCCAGATATACATCAATAATTGAAAACACCTCCTTCTCTGGCATAAAATCAAATAAGGCCGGATTAATCACATGTATTCCACTAAAGGCCATTAACTGTAGATTCTTATTGGCCTTTCGGCAAGTAATCATTTTACCAGACTTAATATTTACCCAACCATGCAACTGATGATGGTCATTAAAAATCAAATAACGAGAAGTCGCTCTGCTTCGTGTTGCAAGCGTAGCTATAGCCCCTGACGCCACATGCTGCTCATAAAGTGCTTTTATATCAATATTTGATAGGATATCTGTGTTGCAAAGAACAAATGGCTCTCCATCATCAAAAAAATGGGCCGCATGCTTCAATCCTCCCCCTGTATTCAAGAGCTGATCCCGCTCATCCGATATCTGAATATTAATGTCAAAATGCTTGTTCTTTTCCACAAAATGGATGATCTGCTCAGCAAAATGATGCACATTTATAATGATATTTTGAAAACCAAAATACTTCAAACGACGTATAGCTATCTCTAGAAGGGGCATATTATATACCTTAACTAAGGCTTTGGGTTTGTTATTGGTAAGTGGCCTTAAACGGGTCCCTAAGCCTGCGGCCAGTATCATCGCTTTCATATTCTCTGTTTTTATTACTTAAAAGGATCAAAATTAATGCCCTTGGTTCTCATTCTCAATTCCTTTGAACGCATCCCACAGATCAAACGTCAAGATACCACCTCTGAGGGAAGCAAAAAGCCAATAGCTAATGACTAACAGCCATATAACATACAAAAGAATAAAAAATGCAGAACATATTTGCCTGATAGATGTTACTTTTAAACTTCTTTTTGTGAACTTGTATGTCGTATTTTCAATATTTTACGAAAACCTTCCTATTACGAGCAGCCCTACCTGCATCAAATAGTAAGCAAAGTTTTAGCACCCAAAGAAGTCAAACCATAATGCACTGACATTAAAACTGCCACTGCCATTGAAATTTGCGGCTATGCCGCCCCTTATTTAAGCAAAGACTATAAATGATTCAGAATATACTTGCCAGAATATTATTAGCGCCTATTTCCCTACTCTACGGAATTGGCGTTAGTCTGCGCAATTTCCTTTATCGCAACAACCTTCTCAAAGAAGTTAGCTTCGATCTTCCCATCATCAATGTAGGTAACCTTTCCATTGGTGGCGCTGGTAAAACACCGCATATCGAATTCCTCATTCGCCTACTTGGTCCATACCTCAATATTGCGACCCTCAGTCGTGGTTACAATCGCAAAACCAAAGGCTATCTAAAAGTAACTCAAGGGCATTCAGTAGAAGAAGTAGGAGATGAACCCTTACAATACCTTCGTAAGTTCCCAAGCATCAAAGTTTATGTTTCTGAGAGTCGAACCTTTGCGGTACCCCGAATGATCATGGAGTACCCAGATATGCAAACCATCTTATTAGATGACGCTTATCAACATCGCTCTATTCTCCCTGGTCTCAATATTTTATTGACGGATTATAGTTTGCCTTACACACGTGACTACCTTATGCCATCTGGTCGTTTGCGAGAATGGCGAGCTGCATCTAGAAGAGCTGACATGATTATCGTCTCTAAATGTCCGGATGAACTTTCTACTTCCGAAAAAGAAAAAATGATTGCTGAACTTCATCCGCTTCCTCACCAAAAAGTCTTTTTCTCCTATTACGAATACCTCAATCCATATTATATCTTTAATATGCAGCAACGCATCAAATTGACGCAAGATTTAGATGTTTTGTTAATTTGTGCTATAGCACGAACAGATTATTTAGTTGACCATCTCATCACTGTCGTAAATGAAGTCAATATTCTCGAATACGAGGATCATCACTACTTCACCAATTACGACATTTCCAATCTCATGACTCGATTTAACAATATGGAGTCCCCAAAAAAACTTATTTTGACCACCGAAAAAGATGCCATGCGTCTAGAAATGCATAAGGAGTTTATTATGGAGCATAAATTACCAATTCTTGTGCTACCTCTAAAAGTTGCTTTTCATTTCGATGATAGCGGGCGTTTCGGCGCAGATGTAAAGGATTTTTTGCTTGGATTTAAGCGCTAAGCTTTCGCTAAAACGTCCATTTAACCACGTCAATATAATAACGTTTGAAATACTTACTAATCAGCTTTTATATATTTGTAAAGACACTCGTCAAAGCGATGTTTAGGATTTTCTACAGCAAATCCGTTGTTATTAATCAGAAACATCTGAATTTTAAAAATCCCTGCATTACTATCTCTAACCACCCCAGCACCCTCACAGATCCATTACACGTTGCCAAAAACATTCCCAAACAGGTTTTCTTTTTAGCTAATGCTAGCTTATTTAAAAGCGTGATTGGTGGTTGGTTTTTCAACACCTTTTATTGTATACCAGTGGAACGACCAAAGGATGTGGAAGGACGAAAAATTCAAAATGATAAAGCCTTTGAGCGTGCAGATCAACATCTTGATCAAGGAGGTTGCCTTTATATAGCAGCCCAAGGTTATAGCCAAATGGTCCGACGGCTTGGCAACAAACTCAAAACAGGAACGGCAAGAATAGCTCTGAGCGCAGAAAGTAATAATGATTTCAATTTAGGATTGACCATTGTCCCCGTTGGACTGACATATGCCAATCCAACCGACTTCCGTACTGGTGTTATCATCAATGCTGGTCAGCATGTAAAAGTTGCGGATTATAAAACGGCTTATGCCGAAGATCCAATTAAAACCGTCAAGCAACTAACAAAAGATCTGGAAGATCGAATGCGAATGCTGCTCATTGACGCGGATGACGAAGAGGAAGAATTGTTGATCCATCGCATAGAGGACCTTGTCAATGTAAAAACACCTCTAAAATTTAAAGACAACTTTTTGAGAACACAAAAATTGGGACAAGCCTTCCGCCAACTAAAAACATCATCTCCTAATAAGTACCAACACTTAAAGACACAAACGACTAAACACTTTGAAGAATTGGACAAACTGGCCCTTAAGCCAGAAGCTGTTCTTGCGAAAGCAAACTCTCTATCTGATATTTTGATATTTATTATTGGCTTTCCTGTCTTCCTTTATGGATGGATAAATAATTTTTTGCCCAATTTCATTCCAGGTCTTCTAGCAAAAAAAATCAAAATTTATATTGGCTATGCTTCTACCATTAAATTAATGAGTGGCTTATTTATCTATCCTATTTTTTATGGTTTGCAAATCTATTTGATCCAGCATTTCTTTTCCAACAAATGGATAACTTTAGGCTACATGCTCAGTCTGCCCATTTTCGGATTACTAGCCTGGGCCTACCGAAAGAAATATATTCGTTACAAAAAAATAAGTCACTGGAATAAAAAAAGAAAGGAACAGAAAAGCGAAACCGATGAGATTCTAAATCGGCAAACAGAACTAACGGATGAGCTGAAAGCGCTTATTCGTTTATAGTATTCATCTTGTTGATCAAAAAAAAGTACTCGTACAAAAGAAAGGTGAAGAAGAAAGGATTGATCAACTTCCATCCCGAGCGTAGTCGAACAATAGCAAGAATATTCCTCGCTTGTTGTCATCCCGAGCCTAGTCGAGGGACAATGCAATCACATCAGGGAATTTCGAGCGACGAAGGAGTCGAGAAATCTACCTCTAATAAAGCACAAAGTTATTTTATGGAAAGATTGAATTCTAAATTTTATAAAAGGTATATTTCTCGACTTATGACTTGAATGAATATTCTATGGGACGCTCGAAATTAGAAACACTTATTCTTTTATCCCTCGATTCCTTCGTCGCTCGGGATGACAACTGACCAAAGTATTCTAACGATACATTCGACTCTACCTGCTGCGCCGAGTAGACAGGTTAACTCAGAATGACAACTCACAAAACCAAATCTCTAAAAGTTTCCGATTATTTAAATTAAAAACTACCCAATTTGATCTGCGATTTTCTATACATCATCTACTTCCTAGCCACCCTCTCACAGATTTTTTTCTGGGGATTCCTATTCTCAAAACTCGCCTTTTTTAAAGATAAAATAGAAGCCGAAAATACCAAAAAACAAGCGAATCCGGTGTCAATTATCATCTGCGCACGCAATGAAGCAGAAAATTTAAAAAAAAATTTACCCCGTATTCTAAATCAAACCTACCGCTTCTTTGAGGTTAATGTCATAAACGATGGATCGACTGACATGAGCAATAACATATTATTGAAATTTAATATAGATTATAGTAACTTGCGGTCAGATTATGTTTCGAAAAAGCCGCACGAACTCGGAAAAAAGTTCGCCCTCGCAAGAGGAATAGAGCTAGCGAAACATGAAGTTCTTTTAATGACGGATGCTGATTGTCAACCTGCCACTAACGAATGGTTGTCCGAAATGCAATTGCGTATACGAGGTCCTTTTGAAATTGTTTTGGGCTATGGTCCTTATTTCAAATCAAAAGGTTTTCTCAATATGTTTATCAGATATGAAGCGGTTTACACTGCCGTGCAATATTTGTCTTTTGCTCTTGCCGGACATCCTTATATGGGAGTGGGTAGAAACCTTGCTTATAAGAAAGCACTATTCTACAAAGCAGGTGGTTTTGAATCACATCAACATTTAATGTCTGGCGACGATGATCTTTTCATCAACGCGGTTGCCAGCAAAGAGAACACAACTATTTGTCTTGACAAAAAAACTTTTGTCTATTCAAACCCCGAAAAAACCTGGCGAAAATACTATCGCCAGAAAACACGACACTTGACCACTGGGAGACACTATAAATTGAAACATAAAATCCTATTAGGATTCCTTTCTCTTGGTCACCTACTACACTACACTGGAGGCTTCGTCTTATTCTTTGCATGTAAAACTAGCATGATATTTGTTATTTTATTATATGTGTTGAGGCTGACGATAGTGATGATCATGATGAATCGCATCCTAAAAAGGTTAGACGAACAGTCCCTGCTGCCGTACATTCCTTTCCTTGATGTTATTTTCCTGCTTTACTATCTGTCTTTCGCGCACAAATTATTGTTCCGAAAACATAAACAATGGAAGTAGTACAAACCACAAACACCCAAGTCGTAGCTGAGCAATCGGTTGCTACTGCTGCAGCCCCTCCAGTTGAAAAAACTGAGCCTACAGCAACTGAGACTGCAGCGCCAGTCGAAGAAAAACCAGAAGAGGAGAAAATCAACACCTCTAACCTTTCACCACGTGCACAGGAAGACTATGAATTAGTTTTGACTGCTATTGGCGGCCGACAAAAGTCATATGCTGTCCTCATGGAACGCTATCGCAATTCTATTTTCCACATGATGCTGAAAATGGTAAATAACCGCGAAGATGCTGATGACCTCACACTAGAGGCTTTCGGTAAAGCTTTCAACAAGTTGCATTCTTATGCGCCTCGTTATGCTTTCTCTACCTGGTTATTCAAAATCGCCATCAACAATTGCATAGACCACATCCGTAAGAAGCGTTTGAAAATGCTTTCTATCGACGATCCGATTGAGCCAAATAGCGAACACGACTATTCAACCAACATCCGCTCAACTGCACTTGACCCGGAAGAACGTTTTATCCGCGAGCAACGCCTCAAGCTAATGCGAACAGTACTTAATCAACTAAACCTGAAGTACCGTTTGATGATTGAACTTCGTTTTTTCGAAGAACTTAGCTACGAAGAAATAGCTACGGAATTAAGCATTCCTCTTGGTACTGTAAAAGCACAACTGTTCCGTGCTAAAGAAATTCTTTACAACATTCTACAGCAACCAGGCGCCTCTGCTTACATCGATCCTCCAAGAAAAAGCTCTAGAAAGAGAAACCTAAAACCTATACCTAAAGTAAAAAAGGTAAAGGCAAAAGAAACAAAAGCTAAAGTAGCGGGGTAATTATTTACACTTCGCTTCGGCAGCTCACACACTACACTAAGAACACTGAAAAACTTTCGGCTTTGCCGTTCCCTTATTGATGCCTATCTTTGGCGCCGGTGAGTGAATGGCAAGGCCGTTTTTTATTCTGTCTACCCCACCACAAAACTTATTTAACAATATTTACTATCAAGAAATTTTACGTTAGCGGGAAACTTCCGACTTAGGTCTTCAGCCTTCCAACTCTCAACCAATATCTATGGAAATCATAAAAAAATACTTCCCCAATCTATCTCCAAAGCAAATCGAACAATTCGAAAAGCTAGGACCGCTCTATTCCGATTGGAACCAAAAAATCAATGTGATTTCTCGAAAGGATGTCGACAAACTATACGAACGTCATGTGCTCCACGGTCTGGCTATTGCCAAATTCGTCAGCCTTAGACCCGGAGCGGAGGTATTAGACCTTGGTACAGGTGGCGGTTTTCCCGGAATTCCTCTTGCCATATTATTTCCAGAAACAAAATTCACCTTGATTGATGGCACCGGCAAGAAGATAAAAGTTGTAAAAGACGTCATTGAGCAACTTGGCCTCGATAATGTCGAAGCGCTCCAAATGCGTGCTGAAGAATTCAAAAAGCGTAAATTCGATTTTGTAGTCAGCCGAGCCGTAGCCGCAGTTGACCAACTTTTCATGTGGAGCCAAAAATTCTACAAAGAAACCCATACGCACCTCTACCCTAATGGGCTCATTTGCCTCAAAGGAGGGGATATCAAAAAGGAGTTGGCTAGCCTTCCTAAAGGGGAATTTAGTGAATATTATCCCTTATCTGATTATTTTGAAGAGGAGTATTTTGGGGAGAAGTATGTGGTTTATGTGCAGGGGTAAACTGTCTGACACATTTCTTTTCCATAAGTCTTTATTGAATTAGTCTACCGAAATTTTATCTTTGAGTCTAAAGCAAAGAAAAAAATTTCAACATGAGAAAAATTCATTTACTCCTATTTGTAATCCTATTTATCACTCAAAGTAGTTTTGCACAAATCACTTTTCCCAGAAATGGGGTCTACGATGATCGCGATGGGCTTTACGCCTTTACCAACGCGACCATACACAAATCCTTTAATGAAACCGTCGAAAACGCCACGCTCCTTATACGAGATGGCAAAATCGAATCGGTGGGCACCTCAGTAAACCTACCTGCTGAAGCTATAGTCATCGACCTCAAAGGAAAACACATCTACCCATCCCTTATCGACATTTATAGCGATTACGGTTTGCCCGAAAGGAAACGTGGGGAGCGAAATCG
This sequence comes from uncultured Saprospiraceae bacterium, assembly GCA_937921775.1. Taxonomy (GTDB): domain Bacteria; phylum Bacteroidota; class Bacteroidia; order Chitinophagales; family Saprospiraceae; genus CALGLS01. Next base: position 60,101 of record CAKZUK010000083.1, on the reverse strand, counting down.
TGAACGGGGTATCCAACAAATGGTTACCAATAAAGATGGCGCCTATATTTGGAATCAGGCATTGCGCCCTGAGTTTCGTGCACACGAAGTATTCAATCCTAACAAAAAGGACGCGAAGGAAATGCTCAAAATGGGATTCGGTGCCGTACTCGCACATCAAAAAGATGGTATCTCCCGAGGTACCTCTACCTTTGTAACTTTGGGTGATGAGCCAGCACATCAGGTCATCCTCAAGGACAAAGTTTCACATCACCTTTCTTTCAGCAAAGGAACATCTACTCAATCATATCCTGGCTCTCTAATGGGAGGTATCGCTCTCTTGCGACAAACCTACATAGACGGGGAATGGTACAAAAAATATGGCCACAAAGAGGAATTCAATATTTCTCTTGCCTCTTGGAATGAAGTACAAAGCTTACCACAAATTTTTGAAGTGCGGGACCGACTTGACATTTTGAGAGTTGCTAAAGTTGGAAAAGAATTTGGCCTCAAATTCATCTACAAAAGTACTGGTGATGAATATCGTAGACTCGACGAAATAAAAGGAACTGGCGCTGACCTGATCGTGGAACTCAATTTCCCAGAAGCAATGGATGTTGAAGACCCCTTTGATGCTTTGCGTGCCTCACTCACAGAACTCAAACATTGGGAGTTGGCTCCAACGAACGCTGCTCGTATTGAAAAGGCAGGCATTCGCTTCGCACTCACCACCAATGGCCTCAAAAAGAAAAGCGCTTTTATGGGCAATTTGCGTAAAGCAATTAAAAATGGTTTGTCTGAAGAAGCAGCATTGAAAGCTTTGACACATACACCTGCCAAAATAACTGGTGTTTATGATCAAGTAGGAAGTCTTGAAAAAGGAAAACTCGCCAACTTCATCGTTACCTCCGGGAAAATCTTTGATAAAAAAACTAAGATTCATCAAAACTGGGTTCGAGGTAAAGCGCATATGTTTAAAGAATTGGACAAGGATGAACTCACTGGAACGTACAATCTAAAATCAGGAAAAACCAACTATAAACTTAATGTCAAAGAATCTGACGGAAAGTCGAGCATGGTTATTTTTGTAAATGATTCTACTGAATACAAAGTAAAGCACACTTACAATGATGGTATCATTTCATTATCATTCCCTCCTTCAAAAGAGGACAAAAAAGTTATCAGCCTTTCGGGTACATCAGATGGAAAAAACTGGTCTGGTAGAGGTACTAATCCTGATGGTAGCTGGGTCGATTGGTCTGCTACGTACATGGGACCTGTCCCAGAAAAGAAAAAAGAAGATAAGGACGATGACAAAAAAGATACTGCTGATAAAACTGGAGATGGAAAGAAAACAGAAAAAGACAAGTCATCTAAAAACAAGAAAGAAGACAAAATTGAATTAGGTAAAGTAGTTTATCCTTTCATGGCATATGGTTGGTCAGAAAAACCAAAGCCAGAAACTTACCTTTTCAAAAATGCAACAGTATGGACCAATGAAAAAGATGGTATTCTTGAAGGAGCAGATGTATTGGTACAAAACGGAAAGATAAAATCAGTTGGTAAAAATTTGCCTGCCGCTGGAGCAACTGAAATCGATGCTACAGGAAAACACATCACCTCTGGAATCATTGACGAGCATTCTCATATTGCCATCTCTCGTGGTGTCAACGAATGTACTCAATCTAGTACCGCTGAAGTTAGAATCGGAGATGTTGTAAACTCAGAAGACATCAATATCTATCGCCAACTCTCCGGAGGTGTGACCATTTCTCAGTTGCTACACGGATCATGTAACCCGATTGGTGGCCAATCGGCTTTAATCAAATTACGCTGGGGCTATGCACCGGAGCAAATGAAGTTTGAGAACACCGATGGTTTTATCAAATTCGCACTAGGTGAGAATGTAAAGAAATCACGTAACAGTAGAAACAACCGTTTCCCCGATTCTAGAATGGGTGTAGAGCAAGTTTATGTAGATGCCTTTACGCGTGCTCGTGAATACGAAACCAAGAAAAAATTAGGTGGTGCATCTTTCCGAAAAGATTTGGACATGGAAGCTTTGGTTGAAATTTTAAATTCCCAACGCTTCATTACTTGCCATTCTTACGTACAATCAGAAATCAACATGTTGATGCACGTAGCAGATGCTTTTGGCTTTAAAGTTAACACATTCACCCACATTTTGGAAGGCTACAAAGTTGCTGACAAAATGAAGCAGCATGGTGCTGGCGGTTCTACTTTCTCCGATTGGTGGGCCTACAAATACGAAGTAATTGACGCTATTCCTTACAACGCTGCCATCATGACCGAGCAAGGTGTTATCACCGCGCTTAACTCAGATGATGCAGAAATGGCTCGCCGTTTAAATCAAGAAGCTGCTAAGGCGGTGCTCTATGGTGACGTAAATGAAGAAGAAGCTTGGAAGATGGTAACACTTAACCCCGCCAAACTTTTACACATTGACGATCGAGTTGGCTCTCTAAAAGCGGGTAAGGATGCTGATCTCGTTTTATGGTCTCACCATCCGCTTTCTGTTTATGCAAAAGCAGAAATCACTTTAATAGATGGTGTCAAATTTTTTGATAGAAAAACTGATCTACAACTCCGACAGGAAGTTGCCTTGGAACGAGCTCGTTTGGTTCAAAAGATGATTGCGCATAAAAAAGGTGGCGGTAAAACTGGCCCGATGCGTGGAGGAAAGAAGCATCATTATCATTGTGATTCTGATGAGGATGAAATGGTGGACTGAGGAATTAGAATGTGAATTGGAATCGAAGTTGGAATGGCCCGCTAACGTAAAGAATGGGAATTCTAATTATCTGATCTTAATGAGTTAAAAAAAGAAAACATGAAAAAAATACAATCTATAATAATCGTTTGTTTGTTGTTCCAAATTGGACTCCTTGCGCAGCAAACACCCGCTATCGTACAAAGCGATGCGGTACTTATCATTGGAGCTACGGCTCATCTTGGTAATGGAAAAGTCATTCCTAATTCAGCCATCGGTTTTGAAAATGGTAAATTAATTTTGGTAGCTGATGCGAATACCGTTCGAATAGATCCGAGTAAATATCCAACTCAAATTGATGGAAAAGGTAAACACGTTTACCCTGGTTTTATTGCTCCAAACACGACATTAGGTTTGATAGAAATCGAAGCAGTGAGAGCGACTAATGATATGCGTGAAGTTGGTTCGTTCAATCCTAACCTTCGAGCTATTATTGCTTACAATACTGATTCTGACATTACCCCAACCGTTCGTAGCAATGGAGTTTTGATGGCGCAAGTGGTGCCACAAGGCGGTCGTGTTTCTGGGCAGTCGACTGTTGTTCAACTTGATGCATGGAACTGGGAAGATGCGGCTTATTCAATGGACGAAGGTATTCATTTAAACTGGCCACGTTCCTTCAACTGGTGGAACAATGAAGCCAATAAAGATTATGCTGATGATGTGAGTGAGATCAAGACCAACTTCAAATCCGCACAAGCTTACGCTAAAAACAAAAAGGTAACAAAAACGAATTTAAAGATGGATGCGATGAAAGGTTTGTTTGACAAAAGTAAAACTTTGTATGTACATACTGGCAACGTGAAATCAATAACAGAGGCTATTTTATTTTTCAAAGACTTTGGTTTGAACCTTGTGATAGTTGGTGGATCGGATGCTTGGATGATTACTGATTTATTGAAAGACAATAAGGTTTCCGTAATTCTTGGTGATACACATAGTTTACCTTCTCGTTCTGATTCTGATATAGACGAACCCTTCAAGACTGCTCAACGATTAACTGAGGCTGGTGTTCTTTACGCCTTTGGAATGAATGGTGCTTGGCAACAACGCAACCTTGCTTTTCAGGCGGGACAAGCTGTTGGGTATGGCTTAGACTACGAAGCTGCAATAACTGCGCTTACGCTGAACACTGCTAAGATTTTAGGTATTGATAAAACAGTTGGGTCACTTGAAGAAGGTAAGGATGCCACTTTATTTATATCTGAAGGGGATGCACTTGATATGCGAACTTGTAAATTGACGCAAGCTTTTATTGGTGGTAGAGAGATTGATCTGGACAACAAGCAGAAGGCTTTATATCGTAAGTTTAAGAAAAAGTATGATGGTAAGTAATTCACGGAATTAAAAATTGGTAAGCACTTCGCCGGAACGCTTAGTGAAGTGCTTACCGATCTTTAATACGTGAGAATTTATCGCAAGAAAAAACCCTCCGAAAAAGGATCATCTGGATCTATCAAAAATTCATGTTGGCCGGTAATAAAAGCAGTGCCACGAACTTCTGGGATCACTGCATCAAAGTTTCCATATTTTACTTCTTCCACTACTCCACCTTCAAACACCGATCCGGTAATACTTTCAATTTTCATTTTTTCGCCGATAGTAATTTCTTTCCGCTTATAGTGGATAGCCATACGTCCTGCCACGCCTGAACCTGTAGGACTGCGATCCACTTCTCCATTAGCAAAGACGCAAATATTACGGCTATCCAATCCATCAGAAACAGGATTACCAATAAAAATTGTTCCGTAAAGGAAACTTAAGTCTGATTCAAAGGGATGTTGCACCAAATCACTTTGTGCAATCACTGCTCGCTTAATGTCCATTCCTTTTTGAATGAAGGCATTGTAATTTTGAGGAATCAGTGGTAGATTTAAATTATTGGAATTTACGTAAGCATAAAAAGCACCACCATAGGCAAGGTCATAGCTTACTGTTCCAAGGCCTTCCACTTCAATTTGTTGATCAAGTGCAACTACGAATGAAGGGACGCCATGAAAATATACGCTTGTAACTTTTCCATTCTCAATATTGGCGTAGGAGCTAATCCGTCCGCAAGGAGCATCAATTACGACCTTGGTCACAGGAGTCGTAATTGCAACCCAAGTCATTTCCACAGCCAATTTTGTAATGGCAATGACCGCATGGCCACACATACTACTATAACCTTCGTTGTGTAAAAATAGGATTCCGAAGTCCGCCTCATTGTCATTTGGAGGTAAAAGCAAGCATCCATACATATCTGCATGGCCGCGTGGCTCGTGCATAAGGGCTTTTCGGAGGTGGTCGTGGTGAACTTTTATATCATTCCTTCGTTCCAATACTGTGGTTCCTCTTAACATAGGGAAGCCATCAACGATGACGCGCAAAGGCTCACCACCAGTATGCATATCAATGGTTTTGATTTTAAGCCAGTGAGCTGGTGGAGTGAAGGATTTGAGGCTATTTATTTTAGAGTGAGTGTCTCTCATCGTTTTCTTGTTAATTTTCTAATTTTTGCTTTTCTTTGCAGAACTATTTTTGATCCGCTTGAAGTTTTTAAATGTAAACTCTTTTAATCGGCTCGTACACAAAAAAACATAACAAAATGTCAGATCATATTGAAAACGAAGGTAAAAAAGGATATTGCATGATGTTCTTCTTCATTGCATTGCTATTATTTGTAGTTACCTGGGCTTCGGTATACTGGAGTAACTTTTCCTTTACTTTTGGCAAATAGAGCTAAATAGCTTTTTATACAAAAAAAGCCTCAATAGTTCTTTCGAGCTATTGAGGCTTTTTCTGTTAATGATTGTGAAACCTTAGCTCCCTTCTATCGCGCCTTTATACGCAAACCTGAGGAAGCTAAGAGCTAATTTTGCATGCAAATTAAGCGCCTGTTTCTTTCATCTTGAAGAGCGATGAAACGTTTGGAATAACCACAAACTCTGTTCTACGGTTCATTGATTGGACTTCTGAATTATATCCTTCATCTATCATTGCTCCTGTTGGCATACTTGCCCCTCTTCCTACTGCAGTCAATTGATTTGAGTTTGCGCCCAATTTTACCAATTTGCTTACCACCTTATTTGCTCTAGCCATACTAAGTTCCATATTATTGGCATAGGCAGCACCAGCTTTTACAGGTATATTATCAGAATGTCCTTCCACCAAAACAGATAGTTGAGGATTAGACTGAAGTAAGCTTGCAAGGCTTTCAATAGTAGCAGTTTGAGCTTTAGGAACTCTTGTTGATCCGCTTTTATAAGTAATTGGGTTTGCCATAGAAATGTAAAGGCGACCATTCTTTTCAGTCAAGGTCATCCCATTTCCTTCATAAGGGCTAAATACCTTTCGAATCTCAGCAAGGATTGAGTTGTTTTTATCTTCACCTGCTTTTGCGACCATCTCTGCTTCAGTAGCTGTGGCTTTTGCTTCTTGAATATTTTTTTCCAGTGTTGATAACTGCGCTGCCCACTCTTTCTTACTAGTTTCGTAATCTGAAGCGAGTGCATCTTTTTCTTCTCCTAAGGTTTTTATATCTCCTTCAAGGTTACTTGCCTTTTTCTTGCTGTCCGCAAGCATTTGATCCAATGATTCCTTATTGGACATTAGTTCAGTGTATTTCTTTTTAGAAACGCAAGAGGAAAAAATAAAAGTAAGGGATAGGCATAGTACTGCCAATTTGAAAGTGGTTCTCATAATAGTTTAAATTTATAGTAGACAATTAAATCCGCCACAATTCAACCATTCAGATTTTCAAGCTAAAAGCATGGAAATCGTTTGGGTTTAATGGAGGTGATTTTGGTTAAAAAACATCTAATTTTGTGATATTTTCCCTAATATCACATGCCAAATGTATAAAAAGGCTTTTGATATTGACAAACTGATTATGTTAATTCTTTAGGAAAATCTTCTTCCCTGTTTAACTTTTTTTATTTTTTTTACCAAAAACTGATTTTTCGTGGTATTTCTGGAGAAAAACCAGCAATTCTTACTAAGCTAAGCCTGGAGTTTTACCACAAAATCATTGGTTTTTCTCCAGAAAAAAGGCTCCACATTTCTAGACTCAAGGTTTTGTCAGATTTTTCTCTTTTTTATTGGTTATTGAAATTTCCATTAAAAAAAAATAGCTTTCTCTCGATCTTTCTATCCTTCCACTTTTATCCGTCAATAGCTCCAATTAGTAGATTTTCAAAGCAAATGGACATACATGCTCAATCCTGCTTCATTTTCTTCGAAATTTTTAAATAAATCTTCCCTTAGCTTCGACAAGTCAAAGGATTTTAATAAACTTGTAGCCCATTAAAAATCAAAGTCGCAATTAAAATCAAAATTCTCCTTCAATCGCAAAGATGAAGATCTAAGCTGCTACTTTAAACCTTGGCTTCGTTATGGAATGTACATTAGCATTTTTTGATATTTCGACTTCACATAGCATTTTAATTGAAATATCTTTATACAAGACAATCCCAATAGAGAGCCTCTCCACACCGTTTTTATTTCAGCTTGACTAAAAAACAATAAAACTATTATGATTAAATATTCTGAAATTCAACTCGACCAATTAGCCATCCATAGAGTTGGCAATAAAAATCGCGCTGAAAAGAATTTCGTTTCTGAGAGCCTTTTCACCCTAAGCGAAGAAATGACTGACGATTTGATGAAGTATTTCATAAAGCCTTTGAAAAGGTCGCAAGATTACTACCGCTTTAAGGGAGAAGAAGAAAATTACGAATCACACCCGCTTCATAGATCAGCAAGTACCGTCTTTGCTGATCCAACAGCTTTGCTTGCAGAGTCGGAGAATATTCTGAATCATCTATACTCCCAATCAAACCACCCAAAAATAAAATCAGGTGAGTTGTTTGTCGCTTATTTTAACGGTATTCTAATTGAGGATGAATTAGTAGCTGGAATCGGAATTTTCAAATCTGAACAAAAAAGCAGCTTCTTTGATGTCAGCGAAGGACACAACCAGTTAGTGATGAGTAAACTGGAAGGTATCCATATTGAAAAACTAGACAAAGGGTGCTTGATTCTCAACTACGAGGGAGCTGATGGTTTCCGCATCGTAAGTGTGGACAACAATAACTACGAGGCGAACTACTGGTTGTATGATTTTCTTGATGTGGATTATGTTCGTGATGAAAGCTTCCATACACGTTCTTACATGCAACTTTGCAACGACTTCTCTGAGCAAGTAATTGGTGAAACGGCCAGCAGAAATGAACAAGTTCAATTTTTGAACAACTCAGTTGATTACTTCAACAAAAACGAAGTATTTGATACAGATTCATTTCTTGAAGCGGTCGTTCCTGCAACGGATGATTTCAAGGAAGGTATTAATGAAAATTTTAAAGACAATTTCAAAGATGAGTTTAAAAATTTCCAAAAGGATTATAACTTGCCTGCTACTCAGAATTTCTCGATTTCAAATCAAGCCTTAAAGTCAGAAAGCAAGAAACTCAACAATCTGATTAAACTAGATACACGCATTCAAATTAAGCTGGATTTTAATAACCCTGAAGGCTGCCGTGACTTTTTAGAGAAAGGTTATGACCAGTCGAAAGGGATGAATTATTATAAGGTTTACTTTAATGAGGAGTCTTAGGAGAGATCGAATACGGAAGATCGTAGCCGTCTAATCGGCAGATAGATTTTCCTACAAAATAGAGAGCCCGCTAACGAATAGTATTCGTTAGCGGGCTCTTGCCTTAGAAGAGAACCTCGGTATTGCAGCTTCCTTTTCTACATTTCTTTATTCCGCTCCCAATAATTCTGGTCTTCAACTTCTTCAATAATAGTGATGTAATTTAGATAGCGGAGTTCGCTTATACTTCCGTCTTCTATAGCGTCTTTTACAGCGCATTTAGGTTCATTTCGGTGCGTACAGTTGGAATACTTGCAGCCTGCAGAGACTTTGAATATTTCACGAAAGTTGTGGGTCACATCCATTGGCTCCAAATCATTGAAACCTAGCATTTTTATTCCCGGACTATCGATGATGAAGCCTCCAAAGTTGAGGGTAAACATTTCTGCAAAGGTGGTGGTATGTTGTCCTTTTCCTGAGTAATCTGAAATTTCTTCAGTACGCAATCCCATTCCTGGTTGCACCGCATTAATCAAGGTAGACTTACCTACTCCAGACTGACCACTTATGAGGGTGTATTTATCTTTGAGAACAGTTCTTAATTCATCAATCCCTGTATTTTCTAGTGCGGAAGTGAGTAGTATTCCGTAACCAATCTTCTCGTAGATCTCTTTTAAAACTCCATAAACTTCCATATCCGCTTCACTGTAAAGGTCCGCTTTATTGAAGACGATATAGGTGGGAATATTTTGTGGCTCGGTTAGCAATAAAAACCGATCGATAAAACCTTGTTTAAGATTTGGTGCCACGATGGTCATGATGATAATGGCTTGATCAACGTTGCTGGCCATCAAGTGTAAGTTATGTCGATTGCGCGGAGAGCGACGTGCTACATAATTTTTACGGGGATGGATTTTTTTTATGGTACCAGTCTCCTCTTCTTCTGCCTCTACTTCAAAATCTACTTGATCTCCCACTGCTACGGGATTCGTCAATTTCATGCCCGCAAGTTTAAACTTACCCAATATTCGGCAAGGCAAAGTCGAGCCATCTTCTCTTTGTACCTGATACCAACTACCCGTTGATTTTATTACCGTTCCTTTTTCCACGTTTGATCTTTTTGTTTTACTCGCTTAACACTCACTCTGCCGCAATAGTTTCATTTACTGAATGAATTGCTCTTGCAATTTCTTTAATCAGCTGAGGATCCTTCTCTATAGCATTACCCACGACGATTACATCTGCACCTGCTTTCACATTTTCCAAGGCTTTTTCCGGCGAGCTAATTCCTCCACCAACGATCAGTGGAATTTGAATCGCGCTACTTACTTGGTCAATCATAGAAGCACTGACTGGGTTCTTTGCGCCACTTCCTGCATCCATATAAACTAGTTTGAGACCTAGCATTTCACCAGCTAGTGCAGTACAAAGTGCTATTCCATCTTTATTACCAGGAATCGGTGAAGTGTTACTCATATAGGTAACTGAAGTTGGTACACCTCCATCAATCAGCATATAGCCAGTAGACATGACTTCCAAGGGACTCACCTTAAGGTATGGTGCAGTCATCACGTGTCGACCAATTAATAGCTCTGGATTTCGTCCTGAAATAAGGGAAAGAAAAAGGATAGCATCAGCTCTATAGCTAAGCTGGAATGAATTGCCAGGAAATAGGACTAGCGGAATATCACACTGGTTCTTAATCGACTGTAGACATTCATCTAGCATATTATTGACGATCAGGCTACCTCCGATAAAGAAGTAATCTACTTTGGATTCTATAGCCACTTTGATGATGTCTTCCATGTTCGACAGACGCATTTTATCTGGATCGATAAGAACAGCGAATTTTTTTTGGCCTCGTTTCTTTCCTTCTACTAGGTCCTCGTATAATGTCTTTGTCATATCTAGGGTGTTGTGATTTTACTCAAAGATATGGTTTTTTGAGGAGTTGAGAGATTAGAGTTTAGTCCGAAGACGAAAGACAGAAGTCCGAAGTTTCTTTTTATCGTAGATTTACGTTTGTGGAAAACTTCGGTCTTCTGTCTTCCTTTTCAACAATCATGTTTTCTTTTTAACCAAAACAAGCTTAATAGAGTCTCTAGTTCCGATTTCCTTTCGAAAATTTCTGTAATCCTCGTAACGTTCTGCGGGATATTCACCAGGCGTTAGCTTTAGTTTCCGATTGTAGATGAGTTGATTACCTTCGACTTTTAGGTCCACCTTATAGAAACCAAAATCGGTTTCAAGGGTGAATGTTGGTTCAGGCATACTTTCAATTTCGTATCCTTCAGGAAGCTTGAAGGTAGTTTGATCTTCGTCAAACATATCACTTCTAATTTCCAAAGGATGGATTCGTTTTTCTGTAGATGGCGGAACATAGCTTATCGCATTGATCAAATTGAGTGGTACGAATAAGCGTTTCCCACCTTTGGTAGCGTATCGTTTGATATCGATGTCATAAGTTTCTGTGGCTTCCGGTTTTATCTCGTTGACCCTTATTTCATATTTATTGATAGCGAAACTAGGTAGGCTTTCACTTTCTAAGAATTTCTTTTCTAGATCTTCTTGAGATAGATAAAATTTACTACTTCGATATCTCTCCTGTTGAGTCCCTGTGTATAGAATTTCGTTGCTTAGGTGTGCGTCACCCGTTGCCAACAGCGTAATGATCGCATTATTTTTTTCTTGATTTTGTTCTGCTTTGTAGTCTGGAGTTTTCACTAATTCGCCTCCTGATTCAGTGTATCGGAATGCTGTTTTGTTTTCATTGTCAGAACCTAAATAATTTGGCGGATGATCACTACTTGTACACTCTAACCAGTAGTCTTCAGAAGGAATATTTAAAATTACATGGTTGAAGTATGGGGCTACAAACTCTTCTTGTATTAAGTTGTGGGAAGCCCCTCTATTTGTTAAAACGGGATATGAAACTATTCCAACCTCTTTAAGCATAGACTTCATATAATTGGTCAAAGCTTTACAATCACCATATTCGTTTTCACTAACATATTTAGCGCTAAATGTTTGCCAGCCACCAATACCTAGTTGGACACCAACGTAGCGAGTGTTTTCTTGCAAGTATTTATAAAGAATATTTATTTTTTCACGATCTGATCTTGCGTTAGCAGTTATCTCATATACCTTCTTTTTCATTTGTTCAGTAAGTTCATCACGACCTTTGTTTAATTCGTTCATAAATTTTCCATATGCATTCCATGAAGTCATTGTTCCACGGTACTCTCCTAGGTTAAATTCACTAGGAGTAAGCAAAATCATTGGAAGAATTTTATTCCAAGATGGACTAACAGCTTCTCCTTTTATTGCTTTTCTGTTAGTGACCTCCCAAGCATACTCATGATTATCTCCATCCTTTTTTATCTTTGGTTCTAGATCAATATTAAGTGATTTGTACCCCAATTGATTTCCATTAAACACATCGACTATAAGAAACGATTTCTCCACAGAGGTCTTATACCCTTGAATAGCCCAGTAAGGATAATACATGAATTTCTTTTCTGTTTTTTTATATTCTAGCTCAACGGTATATGGATAATCACTGTGACTAACCTTTACGCTAACATACCTGTCATCGCCATACATCGTAGAATGATCAACTGCCGAACGATCTTTAAATTCTGACTTTTTCAATTCTCTAACAAGCCTGCCACTTGCATCATATATTTTACCTTTTATTTTTCCTATTTTATTAAAGGATTTATCATAAGAGATAACTAATTCATCAGCGTGACTATTTTCATTTAACAATGTTTTTACAGACTTATATTTCATTACAGATTTAGAGGCTGAAGGAATATGAATCTCCATTTTTTCATAACGAATAACCGTATGTGCATCTTTTAATAATTCCGAATCTATATTCGAAACCGCATAAATACCATTTTGTGCGAACAGGCTACTACCTGTGTTTAAACAAAAAAGAACTAATCCCATCAAAAGTATTTTATTTTTCATAGCAGTCATTTATGATTTCTTTTTCAATACAATTTGTTCTTCCTGCTTCTCGATAATCAGGTCAATAAATTTTTTCAACCCAAGATATTCTTCTGGGCTGAAGTAAGTTTGTTTAATCGTCACCTTACTAACCAATTGGATATGTGTATCATCTATTTTTTTTATCTGATGACTAAAGCGTCCACCATCAGCTGGCAAAGCAAGTAGTACTGGTTCTGGCAACTCTTCCAAATCATAGCCCTCTGGAATAGTCAAATTGAGAATATAGTTCTCTTTCCAAGGATGAATTTGATCTACAGGATAATTCCTTTTTTCTAATTTAAATCTATTCTCTCCATATGCAGGAGAAACTACAGGGTTTAGATAAATAAAATCCCCATTGACTTGTGCAGCCTTTGCTATGGTACAATCTATATTTACCTTCAATGATTTGTCGATCTCTTCTTTATTAATAACTTCTATTGAATCTATTTGAACTTCAGGAAAAGTACCTTCTAGTACATTTTTCCAATCACCATATTTCGAATCATGAAACTCTTCACGCTCGGTAATTGCATAATAACCATTACTTCCTGCATTGATTGTTCCCTTAAGGTCCCCCTCTACATTCAGATCAAAGGTTGCCAAAAAAGATTTTGTAGAATTTTTCGTTTTCACCTCAATCCACTTGGGATCTTTTTTATTTAATACCCATGCAAAATGATTCAGTGAATTACTATGGGGGTAACCTACCGGATGAAAGGCATCCAAGGCGTCCAATATTATTGGCTTGCCGTCTACTTCTAGATATACCATTATGTGATTGAATTGTTCATAAATTGGATAGAGGTGGATGGTTTTTCCATGATCTCGCGTGCTAGTTAAAGCAGGGTAAGCGTTCAAACCTTGGCTTCTGAGTATTGCCAATAACATCAAATTAATCTCGGCGCCATCTGCTATTTTCTTCGCGAATAGCTTATTCAAACTTTCTTTACACCAAATCCCATAACTTCCATCCCACTTCATTTGACTAGTAATAAATTTCTGTGCTTGCTTTATTTTATCCAAATGAGAAGCTGATTTATCAATATGGCTCTTTGCTGCATTGACTACATTCGAATGGGTTGAAGACTTCAAATAATTTCGACCTAAGCTTTTGTTCTCTTCTAGTTCTTTTGCCAATTCCTTCCAAGTTGATAAGAATTTTTGACTACTACCACTGCTGTATAATATCTCTTTAAGCTGGAATCGAACACTCGCCTGATAATCTCTCATAGTTGTTATATAAGATTCCTCTTTCATCGCTGGTATATTCTCCGCTTTGAAAGTTACTCGATTTGCCTTAAAACTCGTCGCTCCTCCTCCTCCTTGGATATTGTTGTCCTCGGTATGCTCAATTTTCTGTGATCCAGATTCAATTAAATAAACATATTGGTATACTGATGGAATATCTACTTGGATTTGACTAAAACGAACCGGAATACCTTCTTGAAAATACCAGTCTTCTAAAGTGTTGATTCCTTCACTAATTTTTTTGTACTTATATTCTATCACGCATCCCGGTTTTAAATTTGGGAATGCGAATTTTTTTCGCCTCCAATTATCGGTAACTTTTTCTTCAAAAAAATCTTTCTTACCTAACTCTTCTCTCGAACCATCCGGAAAAATGACCTGCGCCTTTAGTCCTCTGATTCGTTCGAAACCTCCTTTACCACTATATCCAATTGATATATTTCCACGATCTACTGCGGATTCCTTTAAAATTTTAATTCGCTTATGAAAGAAAAATTCATAATTCACGACATCTGAATCAAATGAGAAGTCAATCGTTGCATACTCTCCCAATACTACTGCCTCAGCATCAGGCTCCAAGTTATATTCAGTCATTTCCAAGTCCGCCTTAAGAACTCTTCCCCACTTCATTGGGCCTTTCTGTGCAGACACGCTAAAACTTAATAATAAAAACAACAGACTAGTAAATATTCTGAAAATAGTCATCTATTTTAAATTTTGGTAGGTTAGGAATAGAGCAACTCATTAGTACAGCCTAGCAATTGCGATGTTATAATACAACATTTTTTCCTTTTTTCAATATAAACTGTTTTCAAATAGACTAGTTTAACATGTTTTCTCCTTTTTGTAGAAAACTAATTACTATTTTTGGGATTGAATAATAAAACGAGCGTATAGCAATAATGGAAGAAGACTTTGTGATAAAGGCAAAAGCCTTAATAGCGAGAGATTTTGAACTCGAGATGGGGGATCAGCCAATGACAGAAGAAGAATTGTTTAAAATTCTGGCTGAAGAAGTGGCTTATATGATCGATCATCGACTCGAATTCCTACTCAGTCTGCTTTATCGACTCGATGTATTGGAGCATAAAATTAAAGCTGCTCTTAGCCCACTATCTACCCTTGCCCCAAATATTGCCTTGGCTCAACTTATTATGGAGCGACAGAAGCAGCGCATCATTACTAAATCATTATATAAACCAAAAAAAACAGACGACCTCGAAGGTCTCGAATTTTAATTTTATTTTTATGAAAAAAGAAGCCGTAAGTTTAGACTATAAAGGAAAAGCAGTTTTCTGGTTGCATGTTGTTTTAGTTATTGCAGCATGGACTGGCCCTTTTTTGTTTTCCTGGCAATACATGGTTCTAGGTTTTGGAATTATCCAAGCTCAATTCTACATCTACAAATCTTGCTTGATGAACGCAGTCCACGGACTCGAAGAGGAAGACGACACTACCTTTTACTCGCATTTATTTGAATCCTGGGGGTTCAAACCAAATCGAAAGAAATTGAAGTTTTTCATACGTCAGATTTTATACATTGTACTTGGCCTTTTCTCTATTTTCTGGCAAGCATACCTTGGCAATGAAGCCCTTCTTTTTTAAGATTAGAAATTATTTACCCGACAAACGGGCTCATTCACCATAAGCACAAAACCTTCATGCCTAATCTTCGACAATTATTTCTCCAACACGTTGCTCCAACTAGCGACGCTCCATTAATGCTCGAAGTTGAAAAAGCAGAAGGTATTTATTTGTATGACCCTGAAGGGAAAAAATATATTGACATCATCAGTGGTATCAGTGTTTGCAGTCTTGGACACTGCCATCCCAAAATAGTGCAGGCCATAAAAGATCAGGCTGATAAGTTTTTACACACCCTAGTTTATGGGGAATACCTTCTAAGTCCTCAGATAAAACTTGCTACTCTATTGACACAACAACTTCCTGACACGCTTGACTGTGTATATTTTGTCAACTCAGGAAGTGAGGCTACTGAAGGTGCTATGAAACTTGCCAAACGTTTTACCGGCCGGCCAGAAATCATTGCCTCCTACAATGCCTACCACGGTAGCACTCAAGGTGCTGCTAGCCTTATGAGTGAAACTTATTTCACACAACCTTTTCATCCACTACTTCCGGGCATCCATCATATTGAGTTTAATGAAGTCCCACATCTTGATCGCATAACAACTAAAACTGCCTGTGTTATTGTAGAAACCGTTCAAGCCGAAAGTGGTGTCACCGTTCCGAAAAATGATTATCTAAAAAAGCTTCGTCAACGTTGTAATGAGACAGGGACTTTATTGGTGTTTGATGAAATTCAAGTGGGCTACGGTAGAACAGGTTCACTCTTTGCCTTTGAGCAATTTGATGTCGTTCCAGATATACTGCTACTAGCAAAAGGCATGGGAGGTGGTATGCCAATCGGTGCATTTGTAGCTTCCGCTAAAATGATGAAGGTACTTAGCTTTGAGCCTGTGCTTGGGCACATAACAACCTTTGGTGGTCACCCTGTTTCTTGCGCTGCGGCTTTGGCTAATCTAGAGGAAATGTTGGAAGGCGAATGGATCTCGAAAGTAAAGGAAAAAGAAAAACTATTTAGAAGTCTGTTAATCCATCCTGCTATAAAAGAATTGCGTAGCTGGGGCTTGTTTATGGCAGTTGATCTAGATAGTTCAGAACTTGTAATGAGTACAATCAAGCATTGTATGGCTGATGGTTTGATTACGGATTGGTTCTTATTCAATGATCGATGTCTGCGGATCGCTCCTCCTTTGATTATTAGCGAAAACGAAATTCGAACGGCTTGTGCGATCATTCTTAGAGGTTTGGAAAAAGCATATCAAACCCAAAAGACTTTATAAGCTCTATTCTCTTATTCTATAAATAACAAATCCCGAACGTTGATGATTCAACATTCGGGATTATTAATTTTGTGTAGTGTCGCTTGCTTACAATTCTTTTCTCAATCGTGCTACCGGAACGTTTAATTGCTCTCGGTATTTAGCAACAGTTCTACGTGCAATATTGTAGCCTTTTTCTTGCAAGATGTTTTTCAACTTCTCATCAGAGAAAGGTTTCTTTTTATTTTCTTCGCTAATGATTTCTGTCAAAATCTTTTTAACCTCTAAGGTCGAAACTTCTTCTCCAGAGCTTGTTTGAAGAGATTCTGAAAAGAAATCTTTTAAGCGCTTAGTTCCAAATTCCGTTTGTACAAATTTACTATTTGCAACTCTAGAAACTGTAGAAATGTCCAAGCCTGTGATATCCGCAATATCCTTCAGAATCATTGGTCGTAATTTCTTTTGATCCCCCGAAAGGAAGAAATCGTACTGATACTGCATGATCGAATACATCGTTTTGTACATCGTTTGCTGACGTTGACGAATCGCATCGATAAACCATTTAGCTGAATCTATCTTTTGCTTGATAAAAAGCACTGCTTCTTTTTCTCGCTTGTCTGATTTCTTTTTTTGCTTGTTGACTTTATAAGAGATTAGCATGTCTTTGTAATGCTCATTGATTCTTAAGTCAGGTGCATTTCTTGAGTTCAGTGTCAAGTCAAGTTCACCATCGCGATTTACAATTGTAAAATCGGGTACGATGTAGTAAGTGTTTCGATTGTTGCTCGAGTGTCCACTTGCTGGTTTCGGATTCAGCTTAAGAATTTCATCAATTGCCCACTTCAGTTGTTTTTCAGTTATACCAAGGTATCGTTGCAGCTTTTGATAATGCTTTTTTGAAAACTCATTAAAGTATTCGTCAATGATTCGAATCGCCAAGTTGTAACTTTCTTGTTCTTCCTCCGAAATTGGTGGTACGTTTGATTCTAATCGATTTTGTAATTGAATCAACAAACATTCTCTAAGATCCATTGCACCAATACCAGGTGGATCAAAACGTTGGATCAATTTTAATAGTGTAAGGATTTCTTGTTCAGAGGCTTTAATATTTTGAGCGAATAATAAATCATCAATAATGGCATCTGGTTCTCTTCTTAGGTAACCGTCATCATCTATACTCCCGATAATCTGCTTGGCAATGGCAAGCATACGATCGTCTTCCAGTTCCAACATACCCAATTGGGTTTCCAGATATTCATGAAAAGTATCTTCAACAGCGATTGGAATACTTTTGTCTTCCTCATCTGCAGAATAATTATTCGCTTTTAATTTATAACTAGATGGATCGTCCTCAATATATTCAGTGAGGTAATCATCTAATTCAAATTCCTCTTCCCTTACTGGATCAGGGTCTTCGGCTGCCTTGAAGTCCTCTTCCTCATAATTAGTGTTATCATCTCCACCAGCTATGATTTCATGTTCTTCGTTTTCTTCGCCTTCCTCAAGAGCAGGATTGGCTTCTAATTCTTCTTTAACTCTTTGCTCTAATGTCGCTGTCGGAATCTGTAGCAGTTTCATTAACTGAATCTGCTGCGGTGACAGCTTTTGGAGCATCTTGTGACTAAGGTTTTGCTTCAGCATCTGTAATTTTAGGTTTTCTCCTGAGTTTTGTAATCATATTATCCTATCTTCCTGTGATAAGAAAGATACGTCCCTAGAAAAGGACAAAAAAGAGGGGTACATTTCGTAAAAACAATAACGTTTCTTCTAATGGGAGGCTCTTAAGTGTCTACAATAGTGACAGTAAAATAAAGGAATGGTTATGATTTTGGCTGTTGTATACTGCAATATAAGCCATTTACCCTAACTTGTCCAGTGCCGAGCTCGCTTTTTATCAAAAAATATGCCAAAAAAGTCGAAAAGATGAGGAAAACAGCGATTATTTATATGTAAAAAAAATATCTGTTCTTTTATTTATGGCTCTATCTCAATGAGTACCTACACTATTTCAAGTCAAAATCGCCAATAATTCGATCTCGTTTTTTGTGACATAGAAAACTAATTATTAAAATCTATCAATAAGCAAATCAATGAATACCAATCAAAAAATCGCAGCACTTAGACTTGCTATGAAGTCTCAACAACTGGATGCTTACCTTGTCCCTAGCGGAGATCCTCACCAAAGCGAATACACCGCAAATCATTGGAAATCCCGTGAATGGATAAGTGGTTTCTCTGGTTCTGCTGGTACGGCAGTAATTACAAACGACCATGCTGGCCTTTGGACTGACTCCAGGTATTTTCTAACGGCAGATGAAGAACTCAAGGATAGTGAGATGGTTTTGCACAAACAAATTATTCCTCATGCCCCTGAACATATTGGTTGGCTAGTGACCAATCTTCGGAGTGGAAGTGTGGTAGGCCTCGACGGCACTACTTTCTCTATAGCGCAAGTGAGGGCTCTTGAAGATGCCTTTAAAGAAAAAAACATCAAAATAAACCATGAGCTTGATCTAATCAATGACATCTGGAAAGATCGAGAGCCATTACCAGACAATCAAGTCTTTGAGCATGAGCTACGCTTTGCCGGTATTGGTCGCAGAGATAAAATAAATTTGCTTAGAGAACAGATGAAAGCCGACTACCATTTGATTTCAACATTGGATGACATCGCATGGTTGCTCAATATTCGGTCAAATGACGTCCAATGCAATCCAGTAACTATTGCTTATGTTATTATTGGTCAAGAGAAAACGCATCTCTTCATCAAACAAAGTAAACTAAATGAACTACTGTCGAATACTTTAAAATCCGATGGTGTTGAACTACATGCTTACGAAAGTGTCCATGCATTTTTAAATGAATTACCTTCTGGCAAAACCATCCAAATTCACAATGGTAGCACAAATATTAGTTTGTACAACTCAATAACGCCAGCGCAAATCGTTTCTGGTTCTAATATTACCATGAGCTTGAAAGCCATTAAGAATGTAACAGAGTTGGCACATATCGAAAATGCAATGCTAAAGGATGGCGTGGCCTTGACTCGACTTTATCGTTGGCTGGATAAGACGCTCGACGAACGAGGTGTCCCTGAAGTTGAAGTTGCTGAAAAGCTAGCAGGCTTTAGGGCAGCGCAGGGTGATTATTATGGTGAGAGCTTTGGCGCTATCGTTGGCTACAAGGGCAATGGCGCCATTGTACATTACAGCCCCGCACCTGTCACTTGTGCTGAGATTAAAAAGGAAGGTATCCTCTTGCTAGATTCTGGCGGACAGTACATGGATGGTACCACAGACATAACACGTACCACGGTACTAGGAACAGCAACTGACGAACAAAAACGAAACTTCACACTTGTACTAAAAGGACACATCGCTTTGTCAAGTTTACAATTTCCACATGGCACTAAAGGCATACAACTCGATGCTTTTGCCCGTCAACATCTTTGGAAGCATGGCCTTGATTATGGACATGGAACTGGTCACGGTGTTGGATTCTTCCTGAATGTTCATGAGGGACCTCAAGGTTTTGCGACAAGCATCACCACCGCTCGTGGCTCTACTATATTACAACCCGGCATGTTTACTTCCAACGAACCAGGTTTTTATAAGACGGGTGAATATGGTATTCGAATTGAAAATCTGGTTGTCACTGAAGTCGCTTCAAAAACGGACTATGGTACTTTCCTAAAACATAGAACCATGACTTTGTTTCCGATTGATACAAATCTCATTGATATTGACTTAATGGAAGGTAGCGAGAAAAGCTGGCTTAACGAATACCATAAAGAGGTCTTTGAAAAATTATCTCCTAGATTGGATGCGGAGGAGGTGGAGTGGATGCGAGAGATGTGTCGGGCGATATAGATATATTTTGAATCAGGGGTTGGTGTCCCTTTCATTTGATCGCGGAATTCCTCTTTATTGTACCATCTTGATTTTGATTTGAGTAAAAACAAAAACGCTCTAGCCATGATAAAACATGACTAGAGCGTTTTATTATTAAGGGAATATTAAATCTATCGCTGCACTACAAATCGCAAAGCTTCCCGCTCACCTGCACTATTTGTAATTTGCATGAAGTACATGCCATCTGGCAATTGACTGGTGTCAAATTGATATTCATTGGCTGATTGTTTTATTAAACGTAGTGCTAGTTTTCTGCCGTCTATGCTAAATAATTCAGAAACTAGGTAATCATCACATAGCAAATTAAGTATTGACTTTGATGGGTTGGGATAGATTCTAGCAATGATTTGTCTGTTGTTAATATTTGAGTCGTCGCTTTTTCCAACAACTGGTGCACAAGGGTCATAATCTGTTTCTATCCATTCCCATGGTTTAACGGTATTCACATCTACCCATCTCCAATACAAATATTTTATTTGACTTGAATTTTGAAATTCATAGTAGATATCGCTACCTGTAGCTGAGGTTGTTGCTGAGGCGAGTGCTCCTATTGTTGGTGTGCTGGATGTGTTTGTTCTTTCTGAAAATTCGTAGGATCCTGTTGTTTGAGTTTCTTCTACTATTGCAGCTACTATTTCACAATCATCGGTTACTAATGAGGTGGAGCCTCCGCAATCACCTGAAGGCCATCTGGTTGGGCCATAGACTTTAAAAGTAAAGGTCGAGGAACTACCGAAGCCTGTATATAATTCAGACGATTCAGTTTCAGTGATATATCGATAGACTCCGGTGTAAGTCGCTCCATTTTCTAATCCTGTAAGAGTTGCCAAATAATAACCAAAGTTCCAAGGTTCTAATGTTACAATTTGAGTAATTGCATCAGGGTCTGAAACAAGTGGGTGTTCTGTTGTCATAAATTCTTTTTGAGTTGGAGACAACCAGAATTGAATCCTAGCATTTTGAGGAACGTTGCCAGGTACTATAAATCCTCTTGAAGTGCAGCCGAAGACGCCTCCTGCTAGGAGATTTGCTCCTTGGATGCAGCCGGTGCCATTTGAAGCTGTGGTGAAGGTGGTGACGCCACCTCCATTTGTACCAGCATAATAAGTAATATTTGGGATTAATGCATCCCCGTAATTGACTGATGATGCAGGAACCTGAACACTTGTTTGATTAGTTACTGGAATCGTTACACCTCCCGTAAGATCATCTTGTTCAGTTACCCTTAGATCAAATGAAGTATTACATGACGGTGGTGGTTCATCCATATTTACGATTGCAGAGCTACAGTCAGCTGTCACGTTATCTACTCTTGCTTCATAAACATCACAGGCTGGTTGTCCGCAGATGAATAGTTCTCTAAGTCTCGCTCTATCTGATTGAGCTGTAAGTCTTATTCGATTTATACCTTCTGATGGTTGTTCAAAGTCACTTACAGAATTCCACTCTTCCAAAAGACTCGTAAAATGATTAAATAATAGCTCCCATTCAGAACCGTTCCAAAATTCTACTGTAAACACGCCGCTACTTGTTCCGTCGAAGAAAAAGAAATTATCAAATGTATAGCTTTGAGTAAAGTCAATTGTTATTTGAGCAAAATCAGCATACCTATACCACATTGGAAACTCATCTATTAACTGAGTTGGGTCGGTTGGGTCAGGAATTTGAGTACTCAAATCTGGAAGTCCATTACAGAAATCTAAGTCCTGATTATCAAATAAATTATCTTGTTGAACAGGATCATTATCAACTTGAATATAAGTAATTGATGCAACGGATGGATCATTCACATCGATTCTACAAATTGAGCCGGCGTCAGTTGTTGTCACTGTCTGAAAACAAAGCTCGGCTGGTATTCCATTAGGACTTTGAGGAACAAAATATATTGAATATGTAGTTCCGCTCTCAAGTCCTGTAATAGTTGTACTTGTTGCATCTCCAGAAATGTTACCAAATAAATTCAAATCCCCTCCCAAAGCTGAAAAATCTGGAATGTTTGGATCAGCAGGTTGACCATACCATATTTGATAACTATCATAACTCTGGCCTATTGCTAAATCTATATCAAAAGAGATGGAGCCACAATTTACATCGGTTACTGAAACTTCGGGGCAAGGTGGTGGTGTCAAAGTTTCTTCAACCAAAAATAGCGGCGTTTCTGATGCCATAACTGTTGCTATATTACCAACTATCGAAACTGGCGCTTCTATTACTCCGTCTATATTTGGTGCAGCTAAACGCAAACCGGTAGCCTCCCCAGTACCACTTAATAAATTTATTTCAACTTCATATGGTACAATGTCACAAGTAGTAGGACTCCAAACTACCCAAACCGTTTCATTTGTCATGTCATTTTCAAACCGATATATCCGAGTAGGCTTCAATGGATCAGCAGGATCGCAATTGGTAGCATCACTAATGGTATAAGTACAATTTTCGGACTCATCTCCTGCATATCTAAACCCTTCCAAAATATTTCTCATAGAATAAACAAAATACCAGGATGCCTTAGGAAGACCCTCCAAGGTTATCAAGCCTGTTTTTTGATCCCATCCAGCAGCCGAACTTTCAGCAGGTATTACATCATTAAGCTCATGCACCATGGCACGATCTACTCCGGCAGCCAGCATTTCTAAATAGGACCGAACGGTCCATTGAGCCTGTAAGTCTTCAGGAAATAAATTACCAAAAACTGGGTCTGTAGGAGTAGGCATTCCATTAGGTGTTGGATTACCAAAATCCCAGCCATTCGTTTCAGACTCGTCTGTATCATACCCAAATTCAGAAACCCAAAACTCTCTGTTTTCATCTGGGTTGTTTACATTATTTTTCCACCCTCTGTCTTCCATTTCGTCAAATATATCTTCAAGTTTCAACCTTAGTTGATCTTGTTCGGGGCAGATCCAGCTTCCTCCAGTTGGATTTGCAGGGTCTGATGTTGAATAATGATGGAAGTTGAGTACATCAAAAATAAATACCTGATCTGTTCTATTATTTTCAAACCAGGTAATCATAGGTTCGACCCAGATATCCCAAACATTAAAACCTCCGTTCCCTTGCGTTCCTGTAGCATCCGAATATTCAATATCAAAAGGAGCTCCCATTACAAAACGTATATTCTGATCAGCATTCACCACACCAACTGGGTAGCTAATATCGTTTGAATTACATGTACCTGTAGCAATAACTGTATTTTCATGACCATCAAAATCACAACTGGCCATCGCTGCATATTCCTCTGGTGTAAAGTCCCCCTGAACTCCCGTCCAGGTACGATTAGGCTCATTCCAGCTTTCTACATACCTTAAAATTCCTGAATTCGATTCGTCTGGTAACAAATCATCAGAACATACCTTAATCTCACAGAGCGGTACATTGCCACCCCCATAACGAGCAACATAATGATACATCCAATCTGCTCGCTCTACATAGTTCGCTGGTATTTCGGCGTCATTTGTGGTATTAAAATCATCGTCCTCATTTACTTCCCATTCATCATTATTATCTGGATTTATTTCATGCTGAAGTGGAATCCAGCTTTCTCTTTCCAGTGGATTGGTAGAAGTGTTGCCGGAATAAGTGGGCAGGGTACTCATCATAGCAGGTGAGATATCTATCCCTTGATTAAATAATTCCTGATAATAAAAGTCCAACTCTGCTGGAATTCCCTCATCCGGATTAAAACTAAGGCACTCATCTGGATACAAACTTCCCGCTGGAGGATTAGGATTAGCGCCCTCTCTCTGAGTATCAAACCAACGACTAAACTCCCTGACAAAGCCGACACATTCTGTTCCATCTGGTGAGAAATTAGATTGCCAATTGACCCCCATAAATTCATCTACGGTTGGGTCAACCTGGGCGTTAATTTGAGAGAAAAAGAAAAAAGAAATTAAGAAAAGAAGATCGGTTTTTAGTCATTTTTTTCATGATTTTTAGGCTTAAAATGTGAGAAATATTGTTATATTACTTGACAATAATAGTTAATATAAAACAAATGAAGAATTTTTATCATATTTTAACAATAAATTTTCATTACCACAAAATAGCTTACACACTTAGTGTTATAACAACGTTTTGTCTCTTTATCGTTTTTCACAACTCATTTCAGTCAACAAATAACAACAATTTGCTAGGCGTAGTTACACATAGCCCGAAAATTGAATGGACAAGCACTACGACTAGCTTCTGTGACTCCCTTCCTACTATATTTCAAAAAGTAATTGACCTTAGCCCCCAATCCGAGTTCACTTACGATTTGCTTCGATATCCAAATGGAGATTATCTGACTATAGGAAATCTAGGTACAAATGATTTTGACCATGAGGCTTTTGCCATAAAATTTGATTCAACTGGGCACATCCATTGGGCTAAAATAGTTGGAGTGGATGCTTTTTCTTTGCCTCCAAGCCCTGGTGCAAGCATGGATATTTTTGAATCTTTTGAAGATGCTGTTATGTTAGAAGACTC
Organism: uncultured Saprospiraceae bacterium; assembly: GCA_937921775.1. Lineage (GTDB taxonomy): Bacteria > Bacteroidota > Bacteroidia > Chitinophagales > Saprospiraceae > CALGLS01. The sequence goes on along the minus strand of CAKZUK010000083.1, from coordinate 35,285 downwards.
CTCTGTCATTATTTCTGGACAGCTAGTAAGCTACCTTCAAGATGTAAATAATGGATTTATACTAAAGTTGGATTTTGATGGTAATATGCTTTGGTCTAAAAAATTCAACAACCCCAATTACGACAATACCGGAATACTGTATGGGATCACTAAAGGAGGTGAGAATAACTTCTTTTTAACTGGTAATATTCACGAGGATGGCTTTAGAACTAAAAACTTTTTCATTTTAAATATTGATCAGAATGGGATATTAGTAAAAACAACAATTCTTAGGGATACTTCATCATTTAGTGTCATTGACCCAGCTTCATTTAGAAGAGATAGTTTTTATTATTTCCGGGGATATTTATCTCACCTTGATAGTTTATATAATAAAGAGAGAGGATTTTTTTTTGCGAAACTAAATGAAGAGTTAGAATTTCATTTTGCAAAGGAGTTTATTTCTGACATCTCCAACATCCGCCTTTTAGGTACTTATCATAACTGGATAACCACAGACACCACCTTCCACATTCCAATTTATGCCAATCATGAAACCCTCGGACCACGAGCAGGTTTACTAGCATTGGACAGCGCCCTAAATGTTATTTATTGTAAAACATATAGTGACACGACTGTTCACAATACAGATGCTATCAACGATTTGTTTCTTAACTCAGATGGTAGTATTACGGTATCATTCGTTGATTTTTATGGATACTATTCACATGACGTAGGAGCTAACCCCAACGAATCCATTTCTTTTGCAAAAATAGACCCGGTCGGCAACCTACTGTGGAATCGAGTCTATGGCGGTGCTGACAGAGACCCTTATGCTTTTGTAGAGCCCACAAATGATGCAGGAATTATGTTGGCCGGTTCTTCTTTTAGTTTCGATACAGAAGGCTCGGGCATCTATTTACTCCGCACAGATAGTAGTGGTTTTGCAGGTGACTGTTATGAAGAAAGCTATGACATTATTACAGAGGATTTGCCATTAACTACTGAACCAGTCTTTTTCCAAAAAGATACCTTCCCTTACGACTTGGTGGACTTTTTCATTCCCATGCAAAGCGTCTATCCAGTAGCCCGTGATCTTTGTTGCGCTGATTATGCAGATGCCGTAGTACAATACTTCTGGCCTGCCTATCCTTGTGGTGACAGCTTAGGTGTAGCCGTAAGTATATGTAATAGTGGTTATATAGATTTGCCTGTGGATTTCCCTGTAGCTATATATGACAATGATCCTACAACAGGCAATCCCACTCTTATCGATCACTTCATATTAGAGGCTCCTTTACCGCCTGACTCCTGCTTCCTTTTTGCAAAAACCATCATCAATGTAGATCAGGCCTGGGTAGTTGCCGGTGATCCTCAAGCTCCCCTCCCCTACCATCTGCCTTGTGACTTTCCATTAACCAATACAACTGAATGTGACTATAATAATAATTATCGGATGGTTAACATTCCAGACACGATAGACATTGTTCCTTTTAATGATGATTATTTTTTGGTTTGTCCAAACAGTTCTCCCTATTCCCCCTATGTCATTGACCTGATTGTACCCCCATATTTAAGTAATCCCGTTTGGAATGGATTATGGGCTACAGATACACTTACCGTTTTAGTAGGCGGTACTTACATCTTAGAGGCTACGACTCCCTGCGGCAATCTTTTTATAGACAGTATATTGGTAATAGAACAGTACCCACAATTGATTTTCGATTTTACCGATACGACCCTCTGCCAGGGAGACAGCCTTATCATTCATAGTCCTGATCCTTTTGAAGCCATTCGATGGCAAGGGCTCCCTGATTCTTGCCCAGGCACCAATACACTTTGCGAAGTAGATACCTTTCATACCGGAACCCTCCAGCCAGGTATTTATTATATAGTAGGGAGTTACACGCATACATGGGGATGCGGTGTTAATGACTCCATTGCTGTTCAAATATTGCAAAAGATAGAGCTAACCTTCGACACCACCCTATGCGCAGGAACTAACATCACAATACAAGGTCAATCCTACCCAGCCGCCGACACCACCCTACACTTCGGATTCAGCGGAGCAAACGGCTGCGACTCTACCCACATCTACAACCTACACCTAGCAGATACCTTTTACACCGCCATCAATGAACTGGCCTGCCCTGGCGATACCATTTGGCATGAAGGTCAGCCTATAGCAGCCGGTGAAACACAAAGCTTTTATTATCAAAGTGTCCTGGGTTGCGACTCTACCTTAACTATACAAGTTGGTTTACTTGATACTTATGAAACAGAAGAACAACAAGCCATCTGCCCCAGCGACTCCATCCTCCTCTTCACCCAATGGCAAAACCAATCCGGCTTCTACGAACAATACTACACCGCCATCAACGGCTGTGATTCGCTACACATCGTCGATCTGCTGGTTTATCCTGAATTAAACATTGATTTTCAAATACAAGCAAGTTGTCCCGATGAAGCGACAGGTCAAATTGATGTTCAAATTTCATCCGGTGCTGCGCCTTTTAATTTTAACTGGAGCAATGGAATATCCGCCGACTCCAGCTTACAACAGCTTGCTGCCGGAAACTATATCTTGACGATTACGGATGCCAATGCTTGCACGCAGGTTTTTGACTTCACCGTTCCCTTGCACACGGAAGCTAGCTATGTAGGTGTCTGCACCCCACAGTGGTATGCTCCCACCGCCTTCAGCCCAAACGGGGATGGCATCAATGATCGATATACTTTTTATGGGAATGAGCGAGCGATCCGGATTGAGCAGTTACAGATTTGGGATCGCTGGGGAAACTTGGTTTTTCAGGCGAATGATGTTGCTTTTAATGAGGAAGATTTGGGTTGGGATGGAAACTTGAAAGGGCGGGCGATGCAGCCTGCTGTTTTTGTTTGGAAGGCTCGGGTTTTGTTGGAGGGTGGGGTGTCTGAGTTGGCTTATGGAGATTTGTTGTTGATGCGGTGAGCCCGCTAGCGGGCTTATCAGCCGAAGTGGAACGATGGGATCTATCTGGCGCGCAGCTAGATCCCATCCTGCATTTTGGCTTAAAAGCCTCAATCCTTCACCAAGACAGCCTCTGAAATTGAATAGATCAATTTATTTATGTCCGTAGAATTTAAGGCCAGTTTTCCCTTTATGGTTACCGTTTCTGCTGTATACTTTATCGCTTCAGATGAGCTGACTTCCATTACCGTTTCGGGGCCTGCTCCTCCGCAGAAGAAGCACATGTTGTATGGAAAAGCAGAGAACACGAATTCTTTATGGCTTTTGTACCCTTCCACAGGGATGATGTAACCTTTAATGGTAATTTCTTTTCCTTCTAATGCTTTTACCTCTTTACTAAAAACAGGGATATCAACTTTAAATCCCATCATTTCATCGTACTCCTTTTTAAAAGTAATTTTAGAAAGGATTTTCCAATTGTTTTTCTTTGGCGGTGTTTTATCTGCTGCCTTTTGGGCAAAGACATTTCCTGCGGAAAAAATAAAAGCGAAAAGTAGCGTTCGAATTATTATAGATTTCATTATTTCAATTTTGAATGTTCTGTTTGGAATTTAGTCGTTCGATCAAATCTATTAGTCATTTATTTTTTTACAATTTCGGCTTCCTTCAATGTGAACATCACATCATTCGGATCTTGAGAAGTAAAATAAAAGATTCCTTTAATGGTAATCGATTCATCATCAAATGCAATTTTAGTATCACCTTTTGCAAACACTTCAATTACTGATTCTGGCCCAGCCTTCCCACAAAAAAAACAGTCACTGAAAGGATAAGCTGAAAACATAAAATGGCTCTGAGCCTTTTTCCCACTAAGTGGAATAACATAGCCTTTGATCGTAATCTCTTTTCCTTCCAAAGCTTTTATGATAGGTACAAAACGACCTTTCTGCTGACTTACTCCATCGCTCTCATCAAACTGTCTTTCGAATTTCATAAGCCCCAACGTACGCCATGGATTTCCAGTATCCTGCGCACCTGCACTATTACCTACAAAAAGAAATCCTAGTATGAATGCTAATAGTATAGCTTTAGATTTCATTATATGATTGATTTAAATTTCATTATTGTTTTTTTTAAAACTGTTGGCCGTTGGCCTCCCTCTGACGCGCGCTAGAGGGAGGCCAACGGCCAACAGTTAATAGCTAACAACCAAAATAACCTCTTGCAAGGTAGCACATATCGAAGGCCTTTTCTTTTAAGGAGGTGTTAAAATGTGGATAACTATGTTGGTAAGTGCGTTTTTAAAGGGATTTTTTGTGGATAACTCACTTTTGGAGCCTTTCATCCCCCCTAGTAAACAAGGTTTCGATTTTAAAGAAAATCAAACTATAGTCCCGGTTCTAATTCACATTCTAATTCTAATTCCACTTTTCGGCTACACCTCTAAGGGATTAACCCTTCGACAAAGTTTCCGAAATATCCGTCCTAGAGGCTTGTATAGCTGGAATCAAAGCCGCTATAAAACCTATTGCTAAAGCTCCAAAAAGTAGGTAAATCTCTTCTTTCATGAAGGTCCAACCTGTGAAAGTGTAGCGATAAGAATCTTTCATTACGCCTGCCAATAACTCCATCCCAATGTGACTCAAAACAATACCTATCAGATAACCAATCACAGCAAGTAAAAGTCCTTCCAAGATCACCAAAGAGAAGAGTTTTGCTCGTGAGGCTCCCATTACACGCATCAATGCTAATTCAGTTTTGCGCTCACGCAATGACTTGAAAAGGGAAATAAAAATACTCAAACCCGATACAAAAAAGATGATTAGAGCAATCATTCTTAGCAACTGTTCTCCTGCTCCCATCATAGTAAAAAGGCGATTCATTTCGTATGAAGGTAGAGCCGCTTGCATATCCGTATTTTCATTGATATTTCGTCCTAGACTAAGCGCACGCCAATTGGTTTTGCTTTTATAACGGATGAGTAATGAAGTAATTTCTTTATCCACTTCATCGATCAATGCTTTTCGTTCTTCTGGTGCAACTTCTGTAAGATCGTGCTCATGATCATGGCTGTGATCGTGCCCCGCGTGATCATGTCCGTGATCGTGTCCGGCTTCTCCTTCTAATGGAGGTGGTGGCTCTTCTTCATGATTGTGTACTTTCCAGATACTTTGTGGTGTGGTCAGAATTAATTGATCTAAAACGGTTCCTCCTGGTGCAAAAATACCGACGACTTTGAAATGCTGCCCTTCGTCGTGAATGTGCATATCATCATCCATCAAGCCATGAGAACTAAAAAAGGTATCTCCCATTTTTAGATTTAAATCTTCTGCAACAGCAGCACCTATAGTCACGTCCATATCGTTTTTCCACAAGGTCCCTACCGCCAGTATTCCATTATACAATGAGTCAGGCAGTTCATAGGTTGTTCCCACAACTCGATAACCTTTATAACTGTCTCCAAGTGATAATGGAATCGCCATTTTGATTAGAGGATGCTTTGGATTCATAAATGGCCGTGCTGCCTTTATCGAAATATTTCCGGTAGGTGCATCAATGTGATACATGTTACAAAGAATCATTTGTAGCGGACTTCCTTTTGCACCAATTACCAGATCAATATCTGCTAGATTTTTATCAAACTTTTCATCCACTTGTCGATTCAATAAAAGCAACAAACTAATAAGTCCAACTCCCAATGCAAAAAGCACCAAGCTCAATAGCATAGATAGCGCGTTGCTAGTCAAATTTTTCCAAGCGAGTGAGAGTATATTCATTGTATTATGTAAGTATTTCAGAAAAGAGAACTTCCCATTTGTATGATAAAAAATCCAACGGCCTGATTATTTCTTGTTATCTCCAAGATAAATCTTATTTGGAAATAAATCTTTGAGGCGTCCATCGTGCGTTACAATTAGTAATACGGCATTTTCTTCTTTTGCCTGTGTTTCTAAAAGTTTGACGACTTCATTGCAATTAACATCGTCAAGCGCAGAGGTTGGCTCATCGGCAAGTATGACTGCTGGTTTGTTAATCAGAGCTCTTGCAATTGCAACGCGTTGTTGTTCTCCTTGACTCAGCTCTGTTGTTTTAGAGTTCAGTTTGTCTCCAATATTTAACCGCTCCAATAATGTTATGATTCTTTTTTTAGAAACGGGGTGTCCTGCCAACTGTTGAGCTAAAGCCAAATTCTCTTCTACGGTAAGAGCTTTTAGAAAATGAGCATCTTGAAAAATAATCCCTATATTCTTTCCGCGAAAACGGTCCATCTTAGCGGCAGATAAAGCATGTAAATCTGTATCCGCAATAAATACCTTTCCATTTCGGGGAGTACGCAGACCTCCTAAAACATGCAGCAAAGTAGTTTTCCCACTTCCTGACTGCCCCAACAATAACCAAGATTCTCCTCGCTGACATTCAATATCAGGAAAGTCTAAGGCTACTTTAGAATCATAAGAATACTTTAGTCCTTTTGTTGCTAACATATAGTAAAGGTAAAAAATAGGCGGAGGAAATCAAGCGAAGATCATTTCTTTTCCAAATCGTATACCCATCCTTTAGAATTAGGGATGTCTGGTGTAAAAAAAGAAGCAGAATAGAGGGAATAATCGTCAATCACCAAATCACTTAAAGCGGTATCGTCAGGTACAGTCATTTCAGAAAGCTCTTTATAGGTTCCTCTAAAAACATTGAAATCAACATCACCTTTTATTCCTGCCAGTTTACCACGGTTGCCATATTGCCAAAAGTCCCAATCTGTGCCACACTTTAATGAAGGTGCTTCGTAATTATATCGAGCAATCCAAATCGGATATGATTTAAAATTACCTGCAATGTGTTTGTTATAGAAGTTGAGATTGGTATAAATGATGGGACGAATATTATAATGGTTTTCAATAATCTCCAACCAAATCTTCATTCGGTTTATCATCAATTTTGTAGAAACGCCATCAATTACTTCTATGTCCAATACAGGCGGGAGGTCTCCTGAGCTTAAGTCAACCTGTGAAATAAAATTCCGAGCTTGTGTATGAGCGGAAACGGAGGGGCGAAAGAAATGATAGGCTCCTCGTTTCATCCCAACCCTCTTGATCTCCGTCCAATTATAGCCAAAGGTGCTGTCCTGTAATTCTATTCCCTCGGTTGCCTTGATAAAAGAGAAGGCAACGTCCTCTTTTACCACTTCATCCCAATCTATTTTTGATTGGTAATGCGACACGTCAATGCCATGCACTGAGAAGTGCTCCAGCCTTTTTGTTTCTACACCACAGGAAGAAAAAAGAAAAAGGAATAATATGATGCCGACAATGTATCTCATAGAGATTGGTTCTGTTCAATCATGCAGAAGCTTAGATGTTTTGTTGATAACTGAACGCTAAAGTTCCGAAAAGGAATCTCTTTAAGCCCAATATATTTTTAAATTAACTGATCAACGACACTTTTAAATGTTCTAAATGGAATATTCACAGGGCGTTGTAGCCAATTTCGGGTAGACCAGTCACAGTTAAGGTCTACCAAATGAAGCACATAAGCGTGACGTGAGCTAGACGACCGGTTAGGAGAACTTGCATGTACCATCTCTCCATGGATCAATACGAGTGTCCCTTTCTTGACTTCTAATGGAATGAGTTTGTCAATATCCCATTCAGCTCGCTCATGAGTTGTTGGTTCAAACTCAGTCCCCGTGTTGTCAGCATTTCTGACAAAGATATCTTGCAAAGGATAATCATTATTTGAGCCTGGTAAAGCAAGTAGACAACCGTTATCTACATGAGCATCCTCCAAAGCAATCCAGATACCAAGACAGGAAGTTGGGTTTGTTTTGATAAAGGTAGAATCTGTGTGAGGGTGCACCTTTCCACCAATCCGAGCTTGTTTGAAAATATATTGACTCTGAACGATTCCGGGTTCTTCAATACCTAGAGCAATGGCAATTTCGTATAATTCCTTTTTATAAGAAATCGCTTCAAAGTCTTCCATCAGATCATGCATTGCATGGCCAATTTTATTAATTGCAAAAGGTTTTTCAACTTTTAGATTCCCTTTCTCATCAAATGCATCTTCTTCAAAGAAACAACGCACCTTATCTCCACTTTCCAAAAAATAGCGATCCATGTGCTCACTTTGGTTTTCAGTTGTGAAAATTCGTACCTCTTCCATATCAAAATCATCAATGATTTTTGCCCCTGCTTTTTTCAATATAGAAATCTCTTTATCAGAAAGATAGTTTTCTAAAAGCAAGTAGCCATTTTCATGGTAAAAACGAACTTGTTCAGTAGAGATCATTATTTTAATATTTTGGTTCAATTCTTGGAATTTCACTACTGTATTCTGCAATTTAAGTACAAAACACGCTTAAATACAATACGTTAAACTATAGACAATCAATACATTACCCTTGGTTAAAATACGGCAATCATTATTATGACATAAGAAGGATGCCTATCTTTGCGTTAATAAGAGCGTATATTATCCTTTTTTTTGAAAAAAGGATACTTATCTGTTTAAAAATATTCGCTTACTATCTCAACTAATACCGGTTATTTATGAAACACATTTTAACACTTCTTCTCCTCAGTGTGCTTAGTCTTAGCTCTCTTTTTGCCAAAGGAGACCATTCCATTTCATTTGATGATGAATATGTATTCACCATTCATGTTGGTGCCTTTGTAAAAGCAAAGATGTCGGATTTTAACGAAATCAGACCTTATGGTTTCATCTACGCACAAGAATACAACAATCTATTGCAAATCTATATGGGTGACTATCCTAGCGAACCAAAGGCAATGAAAGTACTGGAGAAGATAAAACGTCACGGTTATGCAGATGCTTTTGTCACTCGCCGTAATATGAAAAAAGGTCAGTCAGTCCGCGTCATTCAGGTAGCATCTAACGCCATCGGAGAAGATATTGATTGGGTAAAACATAGCGCTGCGGGACAGCTCTATGCGATCCTTGATGGCAATCAAGTTAAACTAATAACAGGCCCTTTCAATAATGATGTTGAGGCAAATAATTATCTAAAAAGTCTGAAACAAATTGGCTTTACCAGAGCTTTTAAATATCAGATCAACAGCGTATTGCTTCACAAAATAACTGCTTTCGAGGCTGGTCTGCAGTTGAGTTTTCCATCAGAAATTATTGTCCCCCAAGAAGAAATATTGGAGGAAGTAATCGCTGCAGAAACAGTTGAAGAAGCATCAGCTCCAGTTCCTTCTATGATCGTAAAAAAACGACCAAAGAAAGAAGTCGCAAAGGCTGAGCCTAGAGTTGAGAAAGAGGTTCTAACTGCTCGTGAAATAATGCCTAAAGAATACGATGCGGTTGTAAAAAAAGAACGTATAGTCCCAAAGCCAACTGTTGAAGAACGTCCTAAAGTTGAGAAAAAACCTGCCCCTAAATCGACACCTATCGAACCTGTACTTACCGCCAAGGCGATTACTATTCCACTACCGAAAATTAGAGCAAAGGTAAAGCGTACATCAGCATTGGAGTTACAAAAGATTTTAAAATCTGAGGCAGTTTACTCCAACAGTCTGGATGGTTTTTATGGTGATGGAACTGCAAAAGGATGGGAAGCAATAAAGAAAACGCATCCTCAATTAAAAAAATATATTCTACTCGCAACACAGGAAGAAAGCTTGAAACCAAAGGGAACTGATGATGTTTTGCAACACTATATTAACACCTTATACAGTAGTCCTGAAAAATCGATAAACGGTTTGACGACCTCTAAAGAAGCGATTGCAAAAGCGTATCGTGCTTATTATCTATTTAATCAAAATGGTCCTAGCAAATCAGTCAATGATTTGATGAACAGTGCAATCAAGCAATCCTTTTCTAATAAGAAAATGGAGAACAAACCTAAATTTGATTACACTGCAGCCTATGATTATAATGACATTGGTCAGTTGATCCTCCACCTACGTTATGTGCAAGGTGCTAGTACCCCTGAGCCAGAACTTCCCGGTTGGATGTTTGTCAATCACCCAAAAGAAGTTACAAAGGCTTTTGAAAAGCATAGTACCACAGATGACAATAAATACAAGGTTCAAGATTTTAGTGATTTTATGGATTGGGAAGAAATTAACTTGTTGAAAACGGTACTTGCTGATATGAACACGAATACTGGCAAGCAAGCAACAAAACAACAAGAAGCAAACAACAATACAGCATCGCGGCTATTATGGAGTGCTAAGCCTTTAAACTTGGAAGACAGAAAGAAGATATTCGATTGGAATAAAAGCTTCTGGGCCAATACGGAATCTTGGGCTGCCAATGACCCTTTGCTTCAAAAGTTTTTGACACCACTAAAGCTTACTTACTTTCAGTCATGGGTTCGTCTTGAAGATCATTTCATGAACAAAGGTGTAAGCCCTCAAGATGCAAAAGGTTTGGCTTTGAGTGTCTTAAAAAACATGGTTGAAGTTCCTTTAGGAAATATAGATTAACGAGTTTCTAACAAAAAAAAAGCGCCTCAAGTACAGATGTATTTGAGGCGCTTTTTTTGTTTTATTTAGATTACCCCACCAATTTCATTCCTAAATAAATGCTCGCGATACAGACTAAGAGGCTGATAAAGACATTGGCAAAAGCCGTGGAGTAAGCTCCAGACTGCAGTAGTTGCAAGGTTTCATTTGAGAAAGTTGAGAAAGTACTGAAACCTCCACAAAATCCCGTAATCATCATTAAGCGAGTGGTATCACTTACTGAGTTTTTCAGGCTTAAAGCCAAAATAATTCCTAATATCAAACAACTCAATACGTTAGCCACAAATGTAGCTAAAGGAAATCCAGAAGCATGATTCGTAATCCAACGCGCAAGACTGTATCGACATAAACTGCCTATTCCTCCTCCAATAAATATCAAGATGATTTGTTGCATTTAAGAACTACTTATGAACCTGATTTAGTCAGATTTTTTCGGGAAACCAAGCGGAACAAAATGGTAGAAAGCACGATCGCCAAAGCGAGTACTACTAACATTAAATTGAGTGAACCCAAGCCCTGAAATGCAATTACTAAAACGATAAAAAGCACATTAACTACAACCAATAGTGCTGTAGCCTGCATATGTGTCAATCCATAGTCCAGTAGTAAATGATGGATGTGTGTTCGATCAGGATGCAAAGGTGATTTACCTTTCAAAGCTCTCATTATAAAAACTCGAAGTGTATCAAATAATGGTAAAATTAAAATACCAAATGCTACTGCCGGAACGGCTTTAAATGCGTAAGGACTCATAGGCATTTCCTTATGCAGTTCGATAAACTCTATGGTTAGTATTGAACAAGTTAAGCCAATAAGAAGAGAACCTGTGTCTCCCATGAATATCTTTGCTGGAGTGAAATTGTATTTTAAAAATGCAATAACTGAACCTGACAAAGCGTAAGCGACAATCGCCAACTCGATCCGCTGCATCAATAAGAACCAAGTACCCAAAGTAACCGAAATTAATGTTCCAATACTTCCAGATAATCCATTGATTCCATCTATGAGATTGAAGGCATTTACAATCACTAGGATCGTAAAAATAGAAAGCAATACACTCGCCACTTCTGGCAAATCACCGATTCCCATGATACCATATAGGCTGGTCAACTTAACGTTAGATTTGAAGACTAAAATACCTGCGGCTAATATCTGCCCAATTAATTTTTTCCTAGGGGCAATAGGTGCAATATCATCCTTGGCTCCTATCAGGAACAAAATAATAAAAGCACATAAAATATATTGTAAATCACCAAAGGCATAGAAAGGTGTCCAGAGGATAATAGAAAAAATTACACCTGCAAAAATAGCTATTCCCCCCAGCGATGGAGTCGCTGCGGTGTGAGACCTTCTCTCTCCCGGTTGGTCACATAGGTTTTTAGTTATTGCTATGTGAATGATCGATGGGATGGCAAAATAGGTCAGAGTAAAAGCTGTCAAAAAGGCTAAAATAGCGTCGTACATTGCCTGGCGTTTAGTAAGTCACCCAAATAAAAAAACGCTAGACAATAAGCCTATTTTTGTTTGGGTGATTGATTTTCAGTGTATTGTAAAATTCAATTAGTAGATCAAAGATAGCCATAAACCACTGAAGCAAGCGAAAAAAACGACGTTTTTAGCTAAATCTCTTCTAAAAAACAGTGTCATCTACGCTATCTAACCAAGCTCTGACCTCTCCAATCACGGATTCTATACAACCTTTTTCAAAAGGAGACTGAAGTCCTGCCAGCTTTACCAATTCTAAAAACGGTAAACTGCCCCCTGCCTTGCATAACGTGAGGTATTGTCCCCAAGCTTTTTCATGGTTTTCCCGATCACGCTTCCAAAATTGGAAGGCACAAATCTGAGCCAATGTATAATCAATGTAGTAGAAAGGCATGGAGAAAATATGATTTTGTCGTTGCCAGAAGCGTCCTTCTTCCAGCAGCGGGTGTCCTCCATAATTCCTATGAGGCATATATTTTTTTTCAATAGCGCGCCAAGCGTCATTTCTTTCAGTCGGTGTCGCATCCACATTTTCATAAACGTAGTGCTGGAACTCGTCTACAGCTACACCATAAGGCAAAAATTTAAGCGCTCCAGCCAAGTGAGCAAACATGTATTTTTCTGTGTCTTCTTCAAAGAATAAATTCATCCAGGGCCAAGTAAAAAATTCCATACTCATAGAGTGAATTTCACAAGCCTCATATGTAGGCCAGTTGTATTCCTTCAAACCAATGTCCTTACTAGAGTAAACTTGGAAAGCATGTCCCGCTTCATGGGTCAATACATCAATATCACCGCTAGTGCCATTGAAGTTAGAGAAGATGTATGGCGCTTCATATTTATTAATAAATGTACAGTATCCCCCTGTTGCTTTACCTTCTCGGTTTACCAAATCCATCAAATCTTTTTCAATCATATAGTTGAAGAAGTCGTTGGTCTCAGGTGACAACTCGCTATACATTTTTTGAGCATTTTTAATAATCCAATCAGGGTTACCTTTTGGTTTTGGATTACCTGAATCAAATCGAAAGCTTTCATCATAATGATGCAGTGTATCTAAGCTCAAACGTTTGCGTTGGCGCTCAAACAAATCACTAACCAATGGAACTACGTAATCTAAAATTTGTTGGCGAAAGCCCGCAACCATTTCTGCATCATAATCAGACCTTAGCATACGTGCATAGCCCAGTTCTATATAGTTTTTGTAACCTAATTTTTCAGCCATCCCATGACGCAAATTTACTTGTTCGTCATAAATTCTATCAAAGTCCAATTTGTGTTTTTCAAAGAATGCCCACTTTGCTTCACTTGCCTCTTTTCGAGTAGTTCTATCCTGTGAAGTCTCTAATGGCACCAATGCCGAAAGATTGTACTCCTTATCTCTAAAGGTGATGGTAGCTCCAGCTTTTATCTTTACATATTCGCTTACTAGCTTATTTTCTTCTTGCAAGTCGCTTAATATAATCGGCTCAAATGTTGTCTTACTCAGTTCAGCAATCACAAAAAGTTGCTTTCCATGTTTTGCTTCAAGCTCAGTCCTAAATTTTGAAGCAGTGAGAGCGGTATAAAAACGATTACCCAATGCTTGATATTTAGGTCCATTCGCGTCAAAAAACTCGTTTTCAGCTCCATAGAAGGCATCCTTTGTGTCAACTGTATGACGAATCTGGCAGATATTATTCATCGATATGAATTCTTCCCGAATCGTATTAATATCCTTTAAGGCCTCATCTTGGGCCACAAAAGAGTCAGATTCTTCAAACTTGGTGAGTAAATCATTAAACCTTGCGGTAAATTCTTCCATCTCAGGTCTCTGGTAGACAAAATCCTTAAATTTCATTGTAAAGTGATTGTTTGTAAATAATTCTTTCGAAGAACAAGTATAAGATATTCCTTAGGCAACCCATCTATATGAAATGGCACCAAACAAGTATACGCGAAATTAAGGGCTTTAGGTTTACCTTTCTGGTATTTTAGGGTAAAATTCTATTTTTTATATAGAGAAGCTGTTAGCAGTCTAGGCTTGTTTATGCATTCTTTTCTTAACTTTGTGCGAATTTTCTCAGGGTATTCCTGCTGTGCATATGAATTTAAAAGAAAAGATAAATCTCGATAAGCTGCCGCGACATGTTGCCATCATTATGGATGGTAATGGGCGTTGGGCTAAGAAACACGGTAAGCCGCGTATTTTTGGTCATAAAAACGGTGTTACTGCCGTAAGAGAAACAACTGAAGCTGCTGCTGAGTTGGGAGTAGAATATTTAACACTTTATGCATTTTCTACTGAAAACTGGAATCGGCCTCAATTTGAAGTTAATGCGCTGATGACATTACTTGTAGAAACAGTTCGTCGAGAATTAGAAACCCTGAATAAAAATAATATTCGCTTACAAGCAATCGGTGATTTAAAGAAATTGCCACCAAAGACCTACAAAGCACTGCTCGATGGTATTGAAAAGACAAAAAACAATACTCGAATGACTTTGGTACTAGCACTTAATTATAGTGCCCGTTGGGAAATCATTAATGCTGCTCAGGAACTGGCAACTAAAGCTGCCGACCAAACGATTAAGCCAGAGGACATTACTGAAGAAATGTTTGCCAATGCTTTGAGCACAAAAGGAATACCTGATCCGGAATTATTAATCCGAACTAGTAACGAACAAAGAATCAGCAATTTTTTGCTTTGGCAAATATCTTATGCTGAATTATACTTCACTCCTTTATTTTGGCCAGAGTTCCGGAAAGAACATTTCTATGAAGCGATTATTGATTTCCAAAATCGTGAACGACGTTTTGGAAAAACCAGCGAACAAATAACTTAGAAAATACAATTAGACTACAACAGTGATATAAAAAGAACGTTATGCTCTTTTGGCCTCAAGCCTATTTACTTTTTTAAAACGTTCTTGGCCAACAAACATAAAACAATCATACTCAACAGAGACGAGACTAAATTACGATTGATGAAAAAATACTTGATACTTGCTTTTGCTTTATTTATTCAATATACTTTCCTTCCTCTAAGCAGTTCGGCACAAACCGGTGGGGATCCTACCGTTGACTACACGGATGCACAAACCTATGAGATTGGAGGCATCAAAGTCACTGGTGCAGAATTTAGTGACGATAATGCTGTAATTGCAATTGCCGGCCTAAAGGTTGGTGACAAGATTCGGATTCCCGGTCCGGACATTCAGAAAGCAATGAAGGCTTTGTGGAAGCTGCGTCTGTTTACAGACATTCAGATCTACGAAGAAAAAACTATCGGCTCAGTTATTTTCCTTGAAATAGTTGTTCAGGAAAGACCTCGTTACACCGAGCATTCTTATAAAGGTGCTAAGAAATCACACCACGACGATTTGAATGATATTATTCGTCAACATCTTATCAAAGGAGGTATCGTTACCGAAAATGCTAAAATGAATGTTAGTACTGGTATCGTTGATTACTACAAAGAGAAAGGCTTCTTAGATGCAACAGTCAAAATAACAGAAGAGAAGGATGCAAAGCGCGCTAATGCTGTTCGACTAGTTTTTAATATTGACAAAAACGATCGTATTAAAATAGAAAAGATTATCGTCTCTGGTAACGACAATGTAAAGCGAAAGAAAATCCGTAAGCTGATGAAAGGGACGAAAAAGAAAGGTCGAATCTTTTCTTCGTCTAAGCTAATCAAAGAAGAGTTTGAGTCTGATAAAGAGATGATTATTGCTTATTACAATACTATAGGTTATAAAGATGCTGCGATTGTATCAGATAGTATTTGGAGAGAAGAAGATGGTGGTAATATTTTCGTTCATATTGACATTCATGAAGGACCACGTTATTACTTCCGTAAACTTGACTGGAAAGGTAACTCGATTTATGAAACGGAAATGCTTGAAACGGTTTTGGGTATCAAGAAAGGAGATGTTTACAATCAGGAGTTATTGATGACGCGTCTTCAATTTAGTCCCGATGGGCGTGATGTTAGTACGCTTTATATGGATAATGGATATTTATTCTTTAGAGTTGACCCTGTAGAGGTTGCTGTAGTCGGAGATTCTATTGATTTAGAAATTCGAATTTACGAAGGCCCACAAGCTACCATTGATCGTGTAATCGTAAAAGGAAATGATCGTACACACGAGCATGTAATTCGTAGAGAATTGCGTACTCGACCTGGCCAGAAGTTTAGCCGTACAGACATCATTCGTTCTAATCGTCAAATTATTAGTCTAGGGTATTTCAACCCAGAAGCTCTGGAGATCAATACGCCGGTGAATCCACAGCGTGGTACTGTTGATATAGAATATATTGTGGAAGAGAAACCTTCCGACCAGTTGGAACTTTCTGCTGGTTGGGCTGGTGGAGGCCGTGGTGTAATTGGTACACTTGGTGTTTCATTCAACAATTTCTCTATTCGAAATATTTTCAAAAAAGAAAGTTGGAGCCCACTTCCGCAGGGTGATGGTCAGCGACTATCATTACGTGCTCAAACAAATGGTAATCAGTATCAGTCTTACAATATGTCATTTACTGAGCCTTGGCTAGGTGGTAAGAAGCCAACCTCATTTACGGTAGGTGCTTACTACACCATTTTGACCAATGGTCGTTCTAGAAATGATATAGGTCACGGTCGTTTCAATATTCTTGGTGGATCAATTGGATTAGGAACTAGATTAAAATGGCCTGATGATTATTTTGTTTCGAATACGACCCTTAGCTTACAACGATTGAGATTGGTCAACTGGGGAAGTGGTGGATTTATTACTGAGGAAGGAGAATCAATTACCGATGGTTCTTTTTACAACTTTAGTATCAATCAAACTTTTACAAGAAGTTCTGTTGATGAACCTATTTATCCAAGGAGTGGATCTTCCTTTTCTTTGTCGACACAGCTTACATTGCCTTATTCTTTATTTTCAAAGAAAGATTACTCTGAACTTCCAGCTGGTGACAAGTTTGAATTTTTGGAATACCACAAATGGCGTTTCAACTTCGAATGGTATACTCCTCTTACAAATGATAGAAAGTTAGTCCTTAAAGTAGACGGAAAGCTTGGAATGATTGGAAGCTATAATGACGATATTGGACTTTCTCCTTTTGAGCAATTCCAACTAGGTGGTGATGGATTCTCACAACAAACTGGTAGCTTCTATACTGGTACTGATGTAATTTCATTAAGAGGATATGACGTTGGTGATCTAGATGGTAATATTAGAGATGGACGAATTGTTCCTGCTCCTGTATTTGATAAATTCAATGTAGAATTACGATATCCATTTTCACTGAATCCTAGTGCAACCATCTATGTATTGGCTTTTGCATCTGGAGGAAATTCATGGAAACGTTTTCGGGATTTTAATCCTTTTGATGTTAAGCGCTCTGCTGGTATGGGACTTCGTGTATTCCTTCCAATGTTTGGTACACTTGGTTTTGATTATGGTCTTGGATTTGACAAACCAGATAGTGGTATCGGAAGTCCATTCGAACGATTCGGACGTTTCAATATCATCCTCGGATTTGAACCGGAATAATAATCTTATTTGATTTTAAATCAAATAAGGAATCCCGAATTTGCTAATTGGCAGATTCGGGATTTTTTTTTGTAAAATACATGAGACTGGCTTCTAATAGGAATGAAATTTGTCAATAGTAGGCAGACATAAATTGAGCGGATCCGCAGATATAGAACGGATTGTTTTCGTGCGACATGTTTAATGGCCCTAGTTCAATTAGGCTAAGAAGAAAGAAGTACAGGGGCTGAATCTAGTTCAAATTAAGCCCTATCTTTCAACAAATCAGCAGCAAAGAAACTATTGAAAAAAGCATAAAACAATACCCCTTTTTCCATCTCCAACATGCTTTCGGTAAGGCAGCACATTGCAAAAAGTAAAACAAAGAATAGGTAAAAATAATGCTGTTCTTTCCAAGCAAAAAATATCGCTATTAGGAAGCTTCCTACAAGGAAAAACAAAGCCAGTAATCCCACAGCTATAGTCGTTTGTAAATATTGGTTGTGTGGGTTGAAGTTTGACTTTATACCTTCCTTGAATTGATTATGCTTATAATTTTTTATCAACTCAACATGTACATCTCCTGTACCATGTCCAAATAACCATTGTTGTCTAATCGTCATCAAACTAGATTTCCATATTTGCAATCTTACATCTGGAGGTGCTTCCTTTTCTACTGTAATGCTAGGTATGTTAACGAGTCCAAATATTGTATGATTAGCTGCTGGTATAATTTTGATCAGACCTAACACCAAAGATAGAGCTAAGGCAGTTTGCATCGCACCTCGTACAAAATCTCGCTTCTTAAATTTATATCCCAAATAAAAAATAGTACTCAAAAAAATGAGAACATAAGTGCCCATCTTGGCGTACAGGTTAAGAATTGCTAATATGAGAATTAGAATTAAACTTCCGTAAGCTATCTTTCTGTTTCGACTTAATTCATCTCCTTTTTCCGTTAATAGTTGTTGGCCAAGAAAGAATACACCAAGTCCAAAATACATACATAGATAAGAGGAATGAATTCCTGTTAAGTTCGCAAATTTTGCGCTTAGATAAATTTTCAGATAGATCGTGTAGTACCATAACTGACCAGCACCAGTTAAGATCGCAAGCAAGCATCCCAAAACAAAAAAGAGTAATGCCCGTTCTTTTTGATTTGAATTAATAGATGGTCCAGTAAAAAATATGAGTGGGAATAAGAGTAGACTCATTTTGGTTTCTACATCACGTAGTCCATCGCTCATATCTCCGGTATAAATCAATCCGATCAAGTAGACCAGATACAAACCAATTGAAAAGAAAGCGAGAGGGTGAGATAATTTTGCTCTATTTTTGAAAAGAGTACCACTAAAAATAGAATTTCCCATCAGGGCAATAATAGCCAAGACAGTCCCTGCCGACCAAACAGGTAAGCAAAAGCAAAAAAATAATATCGCGTAATAATGTATTTGTAGAGAACTGGGGAGTCGCTGATTTAGCTTATCGTTCATTCGTCATACACGCAAAAAAACAAACACTGGCCTAGGCCAGTGTTTGTTTGATTTCAACGATTTCGTATCCTTCAATAATGTCACCTATTTTGATGTCATTATAGTTTTTAATGGTTAGACCACATTCCATTCCGAATTTAACCTCCTTAGCATCTTCTTTAAATCGCTTCAGTGAGGCAAGTTCGCCAATCGCACCTTCCTTCATTGGATAAATTACAATACCGTCACGGATAATACGAATCATAGTGTTTCTCGTAATCTTTCCTTCTAGTACATAAGATCCAGCAATGGTTCCTAAGCGGCTAATTTTGTAAACTTCACGTACCTCAACCTGCGCAACAATTTTTTCTTCTTTGGTTGGTTCGAGCATTCCTTCGATCGCCAACTTAAGTTCTTCGATTGCTTCGTAGATAATAGAGTAGGTTTTAATTTGAACACCTTCTCGCTCTGCCAATTTACGTGCTCCAATAGATGGTCGCACTTGGAAACCAATAACGATTGCATCAGAAGCAGAAGCTAATAGAACATCTGATTCGATGATCTGACCTACCGCTTTGTGAATTACGTTAACTTGTACCGTTTCTATAGATTGCTTCATCAATGAGTCTGCCAATGCTTCGATAGATCCATCCACATCACCCTTGATGATAAGATTAAGTTCCTTAAACGTACCCAAGGCTAATCGTCTTCCGATCTCATCCAAGCTAATACGTTTAGATGCTCTATTAGCTTGCTCTCTAGAGATTTGACCTCTACGTGCTGCTATTTGACGAGCTTCAGAATCACTTTCTAATACTTTAAATTTCTCACCTGCTTGAGGTGCGCCACTCAAACCAAGAACAAGTGTTGGAGTAGAAGGTCCAACTTCTTTTACCTTCTTGCCTCGTTCGTTAAACATTGCTTTGACTCTACCAGAGTGTTCTCCGGCGATCATTGCATCTCCAATTTTAAGAGTTCCGTTCTGTACTAAAATTTTGGTAACAAAACCTCTTCCTTTATCAAGAGATGCTTCAATGACAGTACCCATTGCGTTTGCTTTTGGGTTGGCTTTTAGTTCAAGCATTTCTGCCTCAAGTAAAACCTTCTCCAGTAGTGCATCTATATTGGTCCCCATCTTGGCAGAAATATCCTGAGACTGATATTTACCACCCCACTCTTCTATCAGTAGATTAGCACTTGCTAATTCTTGTTTGATTCGTTCTGCATCAGCACCATCTTTATCTATCTTATTAATCGCAAAAATGATAGGTACTCCAGCAGCTTGTGCGTGACTAATTGCCTCTTTCGTTTGAGGCATGATTCTATCATCTGCAGAGATAATAATGATGGCTATATCTGTTACTTTTGCACCACGCGCACGCATCGCCGTAAAGGCTTCGTGACCTGGTGTATCAAGGAAAGAAATCTTTTTGTCTCCTACCATTACTTCGTAGGCACCAATATGCTGGGTAATACCCCCGGCCTCACCGTCTGCTACATTTGCTTTACGAATATAATCCAGCAAAGAAGTTTTACCGTGATCAACGTGTCCCATTACAGTTACGATTGGAGCACGTGGTTCTAGGTCTTTAGGATCGTCTGGAATGATATCATCTTCTTCATCTGCTTCTTCCTCTGCGCTAATGAATTCTATTTCATGATTGAATTCGCTGGCAACAATTTCAATGATTTCTGCGTCCAATCGCTGGTTAATCGAAACGATTACACCAAGGTTCATACAAGTTGTAATAACTTCAGCAACAGCAACGTCCATCAATCCTGCTAATTCAGAAACCGAAACAAATTCCGTTAACTGAATTGTACCTGTTTCCTTTTCAGCTTCAGCAGCTTCTTGCTTTTCACGGTGACGATCTCTGTTGTCACGACGCATTTTTTGACGCTTACGCTTTCCTCTACCGGAAAGACGATCCATTGTTTGTTTGATTTTCTCATCAATTTCTTTTTGAGAAACCTCTTTAACATCGTCTCTTCTTCCTCCTCCTCTAGCAGGAGCACCTCTACGAGGCGGAGCTCCTCTGTTTGAGCCACCTTTATTTGGACCGCCCGTTCTGTTAGCATTGTTGTTATTGCTTACAGGAGCTGCAGGAACTTTCTTTCTAGTACGCTTTCTTTTCTTAGCGCTATCACTATCACCTGCCTTAGCGGGTTCAACTTTCTTCTTTTTCTTAGGCCGTTTTAATTTATCAGTATCTATTTTACCTAAAATTTTGAGTCCTTTTAACTGAGGCGTTTCTGCACGCATCATTGTTTCCTTTGTCTTTAAAGGTGCATTTTTTGAAGGCTCTACAGCTTTCGGCGCTTCCTCAGTGTCTTTTTTCGCAGTTACTGGCGTCACCACCTCTGGTGTCACCACTGGTGCTTCAACTACTTTTTCCACAACTGGTTCTTTAACCGGTGGTTTTTTCTTAGCCGTTTCTTTCTTCTTAGGCTTCTTTGAAGGGAGTTCGATCTTTCCTTTTATAGTCAATCCAACTCTTGGTTTGTCATCCTCAACGACTTCTTCTTTCTTTGCAGGAGGTTTCTCTTCTGTTGGTTCAACAACAGGGGGAGTAACAACAGGGGGAATAATTTCTTCAGCTACAGGTTCAGGTTGTGGTTCAGGAGTAGGTTCAACCGGAGTTTCTACTTCAACAACAGGAGGAGTTGGAACTGGAGGAGGAGGAGGAGGAGGAGTTGGTGCAACAACCGGCTCTACTTTCTTAACGACAGGAGCTGGTTCTTTTTTCTGAACTGGGCGAGTACCAATAACTAATTGGTCTGCTTTCTCCTTGACGTCAGCAAAGTTCTTGAATTCTTTGAGTAGTACATCGTACATCTCATCAGAAATCTTAGCTGTAGGTTTATTGTCTACCTCGAAGCCATTCTTCGCGAGATGTTCTACGATGGTAGTCGTTCCTACATTTAATTCTTTTGCTATCTTAACTAAACGTTGAGCCATAGAATTTTTTTACGTCTTAAACTTTAAGACAAAATAATGATAGACAAAAGCCCTTTCCGATGAAATGAGATCAGTTATACATATTGTATCAATTGTTTTATTGATTAATAATTTTACTCATCATAGAAAAAAAGCTAGAATCCAATAAATAATATTTGAAGAATAGAATAAGAAAAAACGTTTTTATTATTCTGCTCTTCATTTAAATCTAAAGACCGTTAATAAAGTAATTATCTCTGGTCATGAAATAAGTGGTTGTTCACATAGTTGAAAACAACTACTTAAAAGTATCAATTATTGTTTTCCAATGACAAAGTTAAACGAAAACTGTGGATTCCTTTAATCTTTGAAGGGAAAACAGATCATAAACCCTTGAAAAACTGGCATTTCTGCCATTTTTTCAAGGGAAAAATCTTTATTCTTCTTCTTCGTCAAATTCTGCAGCAAAAATTCCTAGTACGTGCTCGATGGTTTCGTCCTCCAAATCGGTACGTCTGATCAATTCTTCCTTGCTTAATTCAAGTACGCTTCGTGCCGTATCGCAACCGATATTCTTGAGGCTATCAATAACCCAGCTATCGATTTCATCAGAGAATTCGTCTAGTTCAACGTCATCTATTTCAACTTCGTTCGCATTATTACGGAAAACATCGATTTCAAAGCCA
Source organism: uncultured Saprospiraceae bacterium (assembly GCA_937921775.1). Classification (GTDB taxonomy): domain Bacteria; phylum Bacteroidota; class Bacteroidia; order Chitinophagales; family Saprospiraceae; genus CALGLS01. The sequence continues at coordinate 12,787 of CAKZUK010000083.1, read as the reverse complement.
GTTAATTTTGAAGCCAACTTAATATTGGTTCCACCTTTACCAATTGCCAAAGACACTTGATCTGGTTCTAGGAATACCTTTGCTTTCATTTTTTCCATATCCAAGTCGATACGGCTAACTCTTGCTGGTGTTAGAGAACGTTGAATAAATAATGAGTGATTGCTTGTATAATTTACAATATCAATGTTCTCATTTTTCAATTCTCTTACTATTCCGTGAATTCTCGATCCCTTCATACCTACACAAGCTCCAACAGGATCAATACGATCATCATATGATTCAACAGCAACCTTTGCACGTTCACCAGGCATTCTAACAATTTTCTTAACAGTGATCAAACCATCTTCGATTTCAGGAACTTCTTGTTCCATCAACTTTTCGAGGAATGCACTATCCGTTCGCGAAACGATAACAACTGGATTGTTGTTTTTCATTTCTACTTTTCGGATCACACCTTTGATCATATCTCCCTTTCGGAGAAAATCTCCTTTTATCATTTCATTTCGAGGCATCACCAGCTCATTTCCTGTAGTATCATCCAATATAAGGATTTCACGCTTAAGGATCTGATGTACTTCTCCTAAAACAATTTGACCTACTCGTTCAGAGTATTGCTTATAAACTTCATCTTTCTCCAATTCCATTATTCTTGAAATCAAAGTCTGACGTGCAGCCATAATTGCTCTACGACCAAAATCTTCTAAGAAAAGTTGTTCATAACATTCTTCTCCAATCTCATAATCTTCATCAATTGACAAAGCTTCGGATATAGAGATCTGACTACGATCATCCAAAACCTCGCCATCTGGAACGATCTCTCTTACTCTCCATAATTCAAGGTCACCTTTTTGAGTGTTCACAATTACATCAAAATTTTCATCAGAACCGTATTTCTTTCGAATCAAGGTTCTGAATACGTCTTCCAAAACACGAACCATTGTAGGACGGTCAATATTTTTACCCGACTTGAATTCCGTAAACGTTTCTACTAAATTCATTCTTTTAAAGTTTTTTTATGCTTTGAAGATAGTTCTTAATCACTTTTTTTTATTAAACGTAATCTTTACTTTAGTCTCTTTGATATCATCGAATAAGATTGGAATCACCAATACCTTATTGACTTTCTTTTTACCTTCTTTCACTCGCTCCTTACGTTCTAAGGTTATTTCAGTTTCCGTAACGTCTGTCAAAGTTCCCTCTTCTGTTCCTCCTACATTCAATTTTACGGCTACTTTCCTTCCAATATTCTTCTTGTATTGTCGATTAAATTTTAAAGGCCGCCCAATACCTGGTGAAGAAACTTCTAAGGTATATTTTTCTCCCAACCATTGAGCTTCATCTATATATGTTTCTAGATAACGGCTTAAGCGTTGGCACTTTACGTAAGTAATCCCACTATCCGCATCTACAAAGATCTCCAGTTTATTACTCCCCTCTGGTCTGATAATATCCACCAAAAAGCAATCTTCAAAGCCCTCTTCTTTGAATTTCTCCTCTATTAACGCCTCTATTTTTTTTCTCATTACCCTTTAGTCTAGTGTATAAATAAAAAGAGGGAACTTTTAAGGTTCCCTCTTCTCTTGGAGTTAAGGCAGTGCAAATATAATGATAATCTATATAAAATGCAATTGTAAACAAGAGGCTTTGTATTTTTGTTACAATGTTTATAATTAAGACATCTCGTCTTTCAAATTAACATTTACATAAAAGAATCAAATAATCGTATAGATATGCAAGTAGCCGAACTCTTACAACGTGCCTTAAAATTAGAATTCCTCTCTGCTGAAGAAGGCCTATTCCTATTTGAAAATGCCTCAACTGCTGAGTTAATGCACGTTGGGAACCAACTCAGATACCATCACGTACCTGAAAAAACAGTTACCTGGATTATTGATCGAAATTCTAATACTACTAATGTTTGTATAGCTAACTGCAAATTCTGTAATTTCTATCGTCGCCCCGGTCATGAGGAGATTTACATCACGACTATCGAGCAATACAAGCAAAAAATTGAAGAAACCTTTCAATTTGGTGGTGAACAGCTACTATTGCAAGGTGGACACCACCCTGATCTTGGTCTCAAATACTACTGTGACCTATTCCGAGAGTTAAAAAGCCTCTACCCTAATCTGAAACTGCATGCCCTCGGTCCTCCAGAAATTGCACACGTCACCAAACTTGAGCGATCTACTCACACTGAAGTTCTACAGGCCTTGAAAGATGCTGGTATGGATTCTCTACCTGGGGCTGGTGCCGAAATACTAAGTGATCGTGTTCGTCGACTCATTTCTAAGGGTAAATGTGGTGGACAGGAATGGCTCGATGTCATGCACGCAGCTCATAATGTTGGTTTGACCACTTCAGCAACTATGATGTTTGGCCATATCGAAACGAATATGGAGCGAATGGAACACCTTGTTGCTTTACGTGAAGTCCAAGCTAAGAAGCCAAAAGATGCGAAAGGCTTCATCGCCTTCATTCCATGGCCATTTATGGACGAAGGAACATTACTCAAAAAAATAAAACGCGCTCGCAACACTTGTACTGGTGATGAATATATTCGCATGATCGCAGTAAGTCGAATCATGTTACCAAATATTACCAATATTCAGGCGTCTTGGCTAACCGTAGGTAAGCAGGTTGCTCAAGTTTGCTTGCACTCAGGGGCTAATGACTTTGGAAGTATCATGATTGAAGAAAATGTGGTTTCTGCTGCAGGTGCTGCTTTCCGATTTACTGCTGATGGTATCCAAAATGCGATAACCGAAGCAGGCTTCAAAGCACAACTTCGTAACCAGCAATATGAAGCCCGAGTACTTCCAAAAAACATGATTCAACAACAATTGGATACCAAAACAATGATCGTAGACTAATATGTTATTTGAACAAATTCAAGAGGCAATAGATTTCATTCGATCACAAACAGATTTCAAAGCGGATTTTGGAATCATATTGGGAACTGGTCTTGGTGGTCTGGTAGATGAAATTGAGATTAAACACAGTATTTCGTACAAAGAAATTCCTCATTTTCCTGAGTCTACTGTTCAGAGTCATCAAGGCCAATTAATTTTTGGCTACTTGGCTAAAAAACCTATTGTCGCCATGGCTGGTCGCTTTCATTATTATGAGGGGTACAGCATGAAGCAAGTAACTTTTCCTATCCGAGTATTAAAGTTTCTAGGTATTAAAAAACTCTTGATCTCAAATGTTTCCGGAAGCACCAATGCTAACATGTATGCAGGTGATCTTGTTTTTATAAAAGATCACATCAACCTTCAAACAGAAAATCCCTTACGTGGTGTCAATGACCAACGTCTGGGTCCACGCTTTCCAGACATGCTTAAAACCTACGATAGGAAAATGATTGACCTCGCTATTCAAATAGCGGGAGACAATAACATTCGCGCGCACGAAGGTGTTTATGTTGGCTTACAAGGTCCTAATTTGGAAACCCCAGCAGAGTATCAATATCTCCATCGGATTGGTGGTGACGTCGTTGGCATGTCTACCGTTCCAGAGGTTATTGTAGCTCGCCATATGAGCCTACCTGTATTTGTCGTTTCTGTCGTTTCTAATCATTGCTATCCTCCAGAAATCATTCGTGAAACAACTATCGAAGCAGTCATTGAATTAGCAAAAGTTGCTGAACCAAAAATGCGTTTGGTTGTTAAAGAACTATTGCAAAAAATTTGATAGTGCTTGGCTGTCCGCTTCCTTTGATAGCATCTTTAGACACGCATTTGAGGGAAGCCAATAGCTAATGGCCAAAAGCTAATAGCTTCTTTCATTTTCGTTAGGTTAAGCAATCATCTTTCCTTATTTTTGGCTTCGCACTTACATTTGAAGTTACCGAAAAATTTCATTAATAACATACGTTCAAAACGGGAACAAACAATTATGCCCAAAGTATCAAAAAAGAAGGGAGCAGTCCAAGTTAAAGAAAACGAATACATCGAAGTGACCGGTGCACGCGTGCACAATCTCAAAAATATAGACGTAAAAATTCCTCGCAATAAATTTGTAGTTATTACTGGTATAAGTGGTAGTGGCAAATCATCATTGGCTTTCGATACCATCTATGCAGAAGGTCAGCGTCGATACATGGAAACATTTACTGCTTATGCTCGCCAGTTTATCGGTGAGATGGAACGTCCTGACGTGGAAAATATTTCTGGGCTCAGTCCTGTCATTTCAATTGAACAAAAAACAACGAGCAAAAATCCACGCTCTACAGTCGGTACCATTACCGAAATTTATGACTTCATGCGACTGCTATTTGCTCGTGCAGGTGACGCTTATTCTTACAACACAGGTAAGAAGATGGAACGTTACAATGAAGACCAAATGGTTGAACATATTTTTGAGCACTTCAATAAGAAGAAAGTATTTTTGCTTGCTCCTCTTGTCCGTGCAAGAAAAGGACATTATCGCGAATTATTTGATCAAGTTAGGAAGCAAGGCTATACCAAAGTACGCGTGGATGGTGAAGTTTTGGACATTACTACAGGTATGCAACTTGACCGATATAAAGTACACGATATTGAGGTTGTGATTGATCGCCTTTCCGTTGAAACAAAAAACAAAGAAAGACTTGCAGCATCTATCCAAACTGCCCTGAGAATGGGAAATGGATTGCTTTTTTTGATGGATTTTAAAACTGAAAAAGTATTTCCATACAGCAAGCATTTGATGGATTCAGAAACAGGTATTTCTTATGAAGAACCTTCTCCAAACGCCTTTTCTTTCAACTCTCCTTATGGAGCTTGTCCTAAATGTAAGGGCTTAGGTAATGTGCAGGCAGTTGACATGGACAAGGTCATCCCAGACAATTCAAAAAGCATCAATGATGTTGGTATAGTTCCTTTTGGTGAAGTGCGTGACAACATGACCTTTAAGCAGCTTAAGGCTATTGCCAAAAAATTTAAATTCACCTTTTCTACACCAATAAAAGACATCCCTAAAAAAGCAATCGATGCCATCATTGAAGGTGGTAATGATAACTTTAATGTCAACCTTAGTTATAACAAACACGACTTTGCATACAACCTTGCTTATGAAGGCTTGGCTAATATGTTGCTCCGTTGGTACAAAGAATCTTCGTCTGACAAAATCAGACGATGGGCTGAAGATTTCATGGTTATTGAGAGCTGCCCTGACTGTGCTGGCTTGCGTCTGAAAAAAGAATCTTTACATTTTAAAATTCGCGATAAAAACATTTCTGAATTAGCAAAAATGGACATCGCTGAATTGTCAGAATGGATGCACGACTTGGACAAACATTTATCGAAGCGACAGTCTGTAATTGCAAAAGATATTTTAAAAGAATTAAAACTCCGACTTGGTTTCTTATTGCATGTCGGATTGGATTATTTGGATTTGTTTAGACCTGCTCGCTCTTTATCTGGAGGTGAGTCTCAGCGTATTCGTTTAGCTACACAAATTGGTTCTCAACTAACAGGTATCACCTACATTTTGGATGAACCAAGTATCGGTTTGCATCAACGAGACAATCAACGTTTGATTGAATCACTTCGCGAATTAGCTGAAATTGGAAATACCGTTTTGGTAGTTGAACACGACAAAGATATCATGTTAGCTTCTGACTACTTGATTGACCTTGGACCTGGAGCTGGGAAGCATGGAGGGGAACTTGTCGGAGAAGGTATACCTGCTACTTTTTTAAAAAAGGACACCATTACTTCAAAATATTTAAGAGATAAAGAACAAATTGCTATTCCTAAAAAACGACGTAAAGGAAACGGTAATTTCCTCGAGTTGAAAGGAGCTACTGGCAATAATTTAAAAAACGTTAACATTAAAATTCCGTTAGGCACTTTTTGTTGTGTAACTGGTGTTTCAGGAAGTGGAAAGTCTACCTTGATAAATGAGACTCTCTACCCTATCCTTCGAAAACATTTTTACAGAAGTACTCAACGGCCGATGGCGCATAAAAGTATCAAAGGACTGGAACATATTGATAAAGTAATTGAAATAGATCAGTCTCCAATTGGGCGTACACCCCGCTCAAATCCGGCAACATACACCGGGCTCTTTACTGACATTAGAAAGATCTTTTCTAATTTACCTGAAGCAAAAATACGGGGATATAAACCTGGTCGTTTTTCATTCAATGTAAAAGGAGGTCGATGTGAAACTTGCCAAGGAGCAGGAAAGCGGGTTATTGAAATGAACTTTCTTCCAGATGTTCAGGTTGATTGTGAAACTTGTATGGGTCGACGATACAATAGAGAAACTACTGAGATTCTTTTTAAAGGGAAATCGATCAGCGATGTATTGAATATGACGGTAGATGAAGCTGTTGAATTTTTTGAAAAGATTCCTTCCATTTATCGAAAAACAAAAACATTACAAGATGTTGGGCTTGGATATATCACCCTTGGTCAACAAGCGACCACCATATCAGGAGGGGAAGCTCAACGAGTAAAACTCTCTGAAGAATTATCAAAACGAGATACTGGACAAACCCTTTATATCTTAGATGAGCCTACTACCGGCTTACATTTTGAAGACATTCGACAACTCCTTCAGGTTTTGAATAAACTTGTTGACAAAGGAAATACCATCATTATAATTGAACACAATATGGATGTGATCAAGGTGGCGGACCATATTATCGATATGGGGCCAGAAGGCGGTCACCGAGGAGGCACTGTTGTTGCTACAGGTACTCCTGAAAAGATAGCTGCAAGCAAGAAGAGCCACACTGGAGTTTTCTTAGTAAACGAACTTAAGGATGTAAATAAATAAGTATCTTTTACATTAAAAAGAGTTTATTCAGCTGATTATTAAACAATCTTCAGGGATATTATGTCTTAGTGTGTAATATCTCTGAGAATCTCCTCGTTTGCTTTTCCTAAGATAAATCACAATCATTTTACCTAAAAATCTAATAATTAAGTAGATATTACTTAAATTAGATAGAATGTGTGCTAAAATTAGAACATGGCTGTTTTTTAAAATATTTAACAGCTTGTAGAACACCTTAAAACGATTAAGAAAACCATGAGAGGTCTGGTAAACTCCGTGTTTCAAACTTATTACTCCCTGCGATACAAGCAGATCGAATACTTCATGAATAACCCTCTCGAGGCACAGAAGGATGTATTTACTAGTCTGATAGAATCTGCCAAGGAGACTAAATGGGGGAAAGCTCATAACTATGCGAATATTGATTCGCCACAGGATTATGCGCTACAAGTTCCTGTACAAGATTATGATTCGCTTAAACCATACATCACAAGGATGATGGAAGGCGAAAAAGATGTCTTGTGGCCAGGAGTCGTTACTCATTTTTCTAAATCTTCTGGTACAACCAGCGATAAGAGTAAATTTCTTCCTGTTTCTCCACAAAATTTCAAAAGCTGCCACATTAAAGGTACTTGGGATACAATGACCCTACTTTATCACAATAAGCCGGATTGTACTATTTTTTCTGGAAAGAACTTTTTGATGGCTGGCAGTCATTCCAAATACAAACCCAACCTTGATACGATCTATGGTGATGTTTCTGCGCTGATGGTAAAGGATATGCCTAAAGTCGCTCGCCCTTTCTTTGAGCCAGATGTTGATACTTGCTTGCTAGATGATTGGGAATCGAAGATGGAGAAGATGGTGGACATTGCGATCAAGGAAGCCAAACATATTAGAATGGTTGGAGGAGTTCCTACTTGGATTATTGTATTCTTCCGAAAAATTTTGGAGAAGACTGGCAAAGAACACATCCTTGAAGTTTGGCCAAATTTTGAAGCTTACATTCATGGAGGGGTAAGTATCACTCCCTATCGCGAACAGCTATATAGATTTCTACCGTCAAGTGATGTTGTTTTCATGGAAGTATATAATGCTTCCGAAGGATACTTTGCAACACAATTGGATTTTGATCATGACGACATGTTACTCTTACTTGACAATGGTGTTTACTACGAGTTCATACCAATGGAAGAATGGAATAACGAGAATCCTAGCACTGTGAATTTAGAAGATGTTGAGATTGGTAAGAACTATGCTATTGTCATTTCAACCAACTCAGGACTCTGGAGATATAAGATTGGGGATACCGTTCGATTTACTTCTAAAGCTCCTTATAAAATAAAAATTACTGGCCGTACCAAACAATTCGTTAACGCCTTTGGTGAAGAGGTAATGGTATCAAATACGGACAAAGCACTAGAGTTGACTTGCAAAGAAATAGAAGCCATTGTTTCGGAATATACTGTCGCACCAATTTTCTTTAAAGGCTCTGGAAAAGGAGGCCATGAATGGTTGATTGAATTTGAGAAACCACCGGCAGACATTGCAGCATTTAATCAATTGCTTGACCAGAATTTGCAAAAAATTAATTCTGACTACGAAGCTAAACGCTACAAAGATATGGCTCTAGAGCAGCTTTTATTACGCTCATTACCAAAGGGTACTTTTCTTGGTTGGATGAAATCAAAAGGTAAATATGGTAATCAAAACAAAGTACCACGCCTAGCCAACGATCGACAATATGTTGATGAAATTATTGACTTTGCTCAACTCTAGAATTTAGTCATACTACTATAAATTCGCTTGCTACATTTCAAAAATCACTTACATAACTATTTATGTAAGTGATTTTTGTTTTAAAACATTAGCACTTTAGCAAAATAAAAATCCCCTCTTCTTTTAACAGAAGAGGGGGTACATCCCAAAAACAGATTCAAGAAAAGTTCGTTGCAGTTTGTTTATTACAATTAAATAGTAAAATTGTATTTATGACATCTCCACTTGTTATAAAAATGTCGATCATGAGATTACAAACGAACTTTGCCCAAATCAATAAGAGAACCAGTAACACTGATCCTTAGATTCAATATGTTCATTAGACTACACGGATGACGCATAACAGAATGCACTCCGCTGAGTATTAATTAATAAAGGAATTTATACCAGTTCAAATAGTATGTTAATGCTAGAATCAGCATTAAAAGAGTCACATATCACGACTAAACGGCTAAGTAAAGTCAGCAATAAAACTGCTAATACATTGGTAAACGGTTTGTGGGAAGTAAAAACTAGGTTTTGGGAAAAGATCAATGCGTTTAAACCCTCATTGAAACGCATGGCAAATATATGCCATATATTTATATTTTCTATACCTTAAAGTAGGTATTTTTTTTGCAAGCAAACCTTTCAGTTATATTTTCGTTATTTTTGTATATAACAGATTCAAATAATTCTTTATAATTCCTACAAACATGAGAAGAGGTATACTGCTCTCCCTAACCCTTATATTCCTAACTTGTTCACTAACTTCATTAAAAGCCCAACTCTACATAAATGAGTGGATGGCCATTAATAATGATGTTATTGCCGATAATTTTGGTGAATATGATGATTGGATTGAAATTTATAATACTGGTCCGATTGACGTTGATTTAGCAAATTATTATTTTTCTGATGACCTTTCTGATCCAACTCTTTGGCAAATTCCTGATAACGATCCAAGTTTGACAACGGTTCCTGCTGGAGGCTTCCTCATCCTTTGGGCCGATAAAGACATCGATCAAGGTGCCAATCATCTAGACCTAAAATTAAGCGCTGGTGGTGAAGCAATGGCTCTTTTCCTTCCCGATGGGATCACCTTTGCTGATCAGGTACTATTCGGTGCTCAAAACAGCAATGTTTCTTTTGGAAGAAGTACAGATGGTAATGGTTTATTCCAGCTATTTACTAGTCCAACTCCAGGTGCCTCTAACAATACAAGCGGCAGCTCCACTAGCTACACAGGTATCGTCTATGCCTCTGTTCTTCAAAGTACAGATGATGCAGAGGAACCATTTGCACAGCCTTTTACTTCTCTTAATGAAACCATATTAAACATCGTAAACGATTGGAGTGGTGATCAAACGGTTGGTGTTCGTTTTCAAAATATTCCAATTCTTCAGGGGGCAACAGTTAGCAATGCGTACATACAATTCTCTAACGGCCTACCCAGCTCAAGCATCGGTTTTTGTAATCTGAACATTGTTGGAGAAAACAATGCAGCTTCACTGACTTTTGATGAAACTCAACAAAACATTAGTAATAGACTTCCAACTATCGCTTCCGTCAACTGGCAGCCATCTGAATGGACAACCTTTGACGAAGCTGGACCTAACCAACAAACACCAAATCTTGCAGGTATTGTAGAAGAAATAGTTGCACTGCCAACTTGGACACAAAATAATCCCCTAACCTTTATTTTTACTGGAACAGGTCTAAGAGTTCCTTGGTCATATGATGGTAATCCAGAACTAGCCCCAAAACTTTTTATCGAAGCTGAATTCCCTACACCTACAACAGCCATCCAAGATTTATATATCAATGAAGTTGCTGCAAGAGGAACAAGCTATGCTGATGAAGACGGTGAGTGTGATGACTGGATTGAACTTTACAACGGAGGAAGTCAACCTGTAGATATCGGTGGCCTCTATCTTACGGATGATTATGATAACCTTACAAAATGGCAAATAAGCCAACCGCTCTCAATCCCTCAAGGTGAATTTGCAACGCTCTGGATCGACAATGATACAGAACAAGGCGGCTTACACGCCAACTTTACGTTAAGCGGTGCCGGAGAAGAAGTTGCGCTTGTTCAAATTTTAAATAATGAAATCACTATACTTGATTCCATTACCTTTTTTGAAATGCCATTCAAAGCAAGTTATGGAAGAACAACAGATGGTGCACTGACTTGGCAAAATTTTGGAGAAATCACACCAAATGCTTCAAACAACAATGCAACCGACTGGTTGACGGCTCCTGAAGTTTCTCTCGCCACTGGATCATATATTGGTTCACAAAATGTGAATATCGGCCATCCTGATCCAACAGCTATGATCTATTATTCTATCGATGGCTCTGAGCCAAATCAAAGTGGAACACTATACACTTCGCCTATTTCAATTACCCAAAATACAAGTTTGGTCGCTAAGGCTTTTAAAGCGGGGTACTCCCCTAGCCTTGCAACGAGAACTTCATATTTGATTGATATGAGTCTTTCTCTACCTGCTATTTATATCAATACCGATCCTGCTAATTTCTTTGATGATTCTATTGGAATTTATGTGGAAGGAACAAATGGAATTACTAGTTTCTGTTCTACTTTTCCAGCCAACTGGAATCAAGATTGGGAACGTCCCATCAACTTAAGTATGATGAACGAAAATGGGGATGCCGCTTTTAGCGTAAACGCTGGAGTAAGCATTGGTGGCGGTTGCTCCAGAACCTTTGCCATGAAGAGTTTGAACATAGCAACTCGCGAAAAAAAGTATGGCGACAAACGAATAAACTATCCGCTTTATGAAGGAAGAGATCATACCAACTACCGTCGTCTAAAACTAAGAAATAGTGGTCAGGATTACTTACGCATGGCTTATCGCGATGGAATCAATCATAGCTTACTTTGGGATAAAGTGGACTTAGAGCTAGAGGCATTCCAACCTTCTGTCGTTTATTTAAATGGTCAGTTTTGGGGATTACACAATATAAGAGAACGTTATGTTGATGAATTCTTTGAGGCCGTTTATGATGTTGATCCTAATGAAATTGACATCATAAAAAACCCTAATTTACCTTGGCAGGAAGTTAAAAAAGGAACCGACACAGAATATTTACAGCTATATAGTTTTTTAGAAAATAATGATTTTAGTGTAGATGCTAATTATCAAGCTGCCGATTCACTAATTGACATCAATGTTTTTACCAACTACTGGACATCCATGATATACATGGCAAATGCCGACTGGCCAGCTAACAATATCACTATTTGGAAAGAAAGAAAAATTGGAGAGAAATGGCGTTACTGCGTAATGGACACAGATGGAAGTACTAGCAATGGTTTTGATACAAATACAGAAGCAAGCTTCAACACCCTTGAGCACGCCACCGATGACATCAGTCAAAGCTGGCCCAATCACAGCAATAGCACAATGGCCTTCCGTCGACTTTTACAAAATCCAACTTTCAGAAATGAATACATCCAACGTACTTGTAGTTTTATTCATCTGATTTATGGTGCTGAAAGAGTTAACACATTCTCGGATAGCATTCAATCTCAATTAGAACCATATATGGCTCAACATATAGCAATGTATGGACTTGATAATGCTGCTGGTGGGAATTTATTTTCATGGAATGCCTGGATTGATAATTATAAACAATTTTTTGTAGACCGACCAGACTTCATGAGAGATTTTATCAACACTCAATTTAGCTTGAATGGTACTTACGAATTGCTATTAAATTACAATCAAAATACTGGAGGTACTGTGGTGGTAAACACCAATGAAATGGAAACACCTTATAACTATACCGGACTTTATTTCAAGGATGTTCCTTTACAGGTAAAAGCTATTGCAAAACCTAATTATGAATTTCAATATTGGTTAGAAACTGGAGAAACAAACCCTGTGATTAATTTCTTCTCTAACGCAGATACTGCTACGCTAACTCCTATTTTTCAAATCAACGTAAATATTGGCCTCGACACTTCCGTATGCGCAGGTGAACTGTTAATCCTTGATGCAAATATTACTGGTTGTGATTGTGAATACCTTTGGTCTGATGGAAGTACTAATTCTACACTTACTGTTTCACCGATGAGTACAACAACCTATTCTGTTTCAGTAACAGACCTTTCAGGTATTCCTAGTGTTGATGAAGTAATCGTTTCAATCTTACCAGCTCCTCAATCTAGTGCTATAGCTACGGATGTTATTTGCCCTAGTGGTGCAGAAGGAAGCATTGACCTCAATGTAAC
>CAKZUK010000082.1 GCA_937921775.1 uncultured Saprospiraceae bacterium | reverse complement strand
TAGTGGAAGCGATAAAACTGGGACTTGCCCTGTATGCGGAATGGCATACGAACAAAATAAGAATCATAAAGGAGACGGACGTATACATTAAGCAGGTGTTCAAAATTGTGTTTACAATAAATTCTGATGGATTTTGAATCTAGAGGACTTGCTTTTTTGCAGTAATTCTTCTGGATTGCTTCACAAAACAAGGAAGTATAGGTTAAAAAGGCGCAGATTTATTAGTAGATTTAATTTGAACACCTGCTTAAGTTAAATTTTTTAATTAATATTATCAACCAATTCTAATTGATATGTCAAAAATAAAATACCTAAGTATTCTCTTTGTCAGCATACTCTTCGCAGTGGCCTGCAACAAAAATGAGAATGAACCAAAGGATCCTGTTGTCATTGATGAGACTCCATTTACCTTAGAATATGGCGCTTTGCCAGCTCCTAACCTTCCTGCGGATAATCCACTAACAGAACAAGGCGTTCATCTTGGTAAAATGCTCTTTTACGAAACCATGCTCTCAAAAGATGGTAGCCAAGCTTGCGCAAGTTGTCACCGCCAGCCAGATGGATTTTCTGACTCTACTAGGTTTTCTATTGGTGTAGAAATGCTCCCCGGTGGTCGACAAGCTATGCCCATTTTTAATATGGCTTGGCATAGCAATGAGTTCTTTTGGGACGGTAGGGCAGCGCTACTTCGTGATCAATCCTTAATGCCTATTCAAGATCCATTGGAAATGAACGAAACTTTGGAAAACGTGATCGCAAAATTAAGTGATAGCCAATTGTATAAAGATCAATTCACTAGAGCATTTGGTTCAGAAGAAATTACTTCCTTAAAAATGTCATTGGCCATGGAACAATTTATGCTAACTATCGTCTCCCATGATTCTAAATATGACCAGTATATAGCTGGCGAAACGGAACTAACGGAAAGTGAAGAACGAGGACGAATCCTTTTCGAAACAGAGTACAACCCCTTCTTTCCAAACGATTCGGGAGCGGATTGCGCGCATTGCCACGGAGGTGCAAATTTTGAAAACGATCGGTATATGAATAATGGTTTAGACACAGATGCTTCCATGACGGATATCGGTAGAGAATCAGTGACCAACGATCCAAACGATAAAGGAAAATTCAAAGTGCCAACCCTAAGAAATGTAGCCGTCACCGCTCCATACATGCATGATGGAAGATTCCAAACGCTAGAACAAGTCATTGACCATTACAACGAAGGTATCCAGCAATCCGCAACTGCTGATCCCACCGTTCTAAACACAAAAGACACTGGCTTATTCCTAAGCGATCAAGACAAAGAAGACCTAATCAATTTCCTAAAAACGCTTACAGATAATACATTCCTAACTGAGCCATCATATACTACTCCTTTCTAAGCAGATGCTCAAAACAAAAGCGACCTTAATCTTTGTAAGAGATTAAGGTCGCTTTAAAACATATTGATATTTACAGTGCTAGGTATAAAAAAAAACCTTAGGGATTCACCCCGATTTTTAATCGGGACTCAAGCACTACCGAACAAACTGCTCACTAACAATCAGTCCATCCACCGTACGAACCACCAAATAATAAACGCCAGGATTCAAATCCGCACAGCTCACGACCAAAGCACCCTCTGGCCAGTTTGCCACATCCTTTTGTTTCATCACTTGCCCCAGTTGATTATAAATCTCCAATACCGATTGCTTATTTGCAATAGCATCAATGTTGATGTGTAAGTCATCAGTCACTGGATTAGGATAGAGGACCGCACTTGGCTGAACCATTACTTTGTCCAAACTTTCAGTAAGCTCTGTTTCTATTTCTGTTGTACCAGCAGTAAGTTCCATCTCAGATTCTATAAGCCATTCATTTTGTACAACCATCCCTTCTGGATTGTCAATAAACATGGTAATGGACTCCTGAATCGAACACACTAGGTCCCAGTCACTGTCGAGAAGTTTGATTGCCACAACATATTCTCCTGAAGGTAATTCTGCAATTTTTGTAGGATCCTCACAAGTAGCAGTACATTCAAAAATGATATTCCAATTCACAAAGACTTTTACATTTGCAATATATCCTGCAGGAAAACCTCCAATGTACAAAACACCATCTATATTTTCAACGTATAAGCTGCTACAAGGATCTGAACTCGGTTCTTCACCAGCACAACTACATCCATCCGATTGAATGACATCATTAAGTGTTAATTCCTGGCCATCATCACAAGGAGTACCTGGAGCTTTTGGCCATGCCGGATCATTGCTGTCGCAATCAATGTCATCGCAATAACCATCTTCGTCGTTGTCTTCACAGGAGTTGCCTGCTTGTACAACAAAGTATTCTTCCATCGAACAGATGGTATTCCAATCCTCATCCATTAGTCGAGCCTTAAAGTAATATTCCGCATTTGCCGTAAGGCCTGTAACTTCTAATTCCTGATCACAATTATCATAGCACTCAAACACTTTATTCCAATCGGCATCATACACTCTTACTTTTACGTGTGCTGCAATCAGTCCCGACACTGCAAGGCTATTAGAACCTGCAAGGTATGAAATATTGCAAAGTCCGGCATAAATCTCACCTTCGCAGGTGCAACCATTTTCCCCTACGGTATCGTTGATTGTTGTACTGTTGTTGTCATCGCAAGCAGATCCTGGGTTGCCCGGTAGGCTTGCGTTGTTGTCATCACAATCGGCACTTATGCAAATACCATCTTGGTCATTATCTACACAAGCAGTAGGGTCCCAGTCAAAGTATTCGTTGAAATAACAAATTTCATTAAAATCTGAATCGTATAAAATAATATCGATATTATAGTAACCAGCAGGTATTCCTACCGCCAACATTACATTTTCACAATCATTGTCACAGCCATAAACGGTACTCCAATCTTGTGGGTCGTAAATACGTAATTTTACAGCATGAGCAATCAGTCCTGTAAAGAGAATCGAACCAGCATCAGCACTTGGACTGTAGTTGATGTCACAACCTCCTTGATAGGCTGTGCCCGAACAAGTACATCCATCCGCTTGGATTTGATCATTGATGGTCGTCCCGTCATAGTCATTGCAAGCAGTTCCTACAGGTAGAGGAAGTAAAGCATCATAGTCATTGCAATCTTCAAAGGCACAAAGCCCATCTTCGTCATTGTCAATGCATTCGCCACCTGTGATTTCAAACTTTTCATTACTGGTGCAAGTGGTGACCCATGATTCATCAAAGTACATAATGGTAATATTGTACTCTCCGATAGGAAGATTATTGACGACCACTGGATTGCTACAATTGTCGGTACAAACATATAAAGGGTCCCATGAGGAATCCAAGACTTTTACTTTTACATGTGGTGCATTAAGCGTCGTGATACTTACCGAAAAATTGGCATCGTCAACCACATAGCTAAACTCACAATCAGTTACAAGATTGCTGTTTTCATTGTCATGAAAATTAGAATAGGCATTCGTTGAGTTAAGAAATGCTAAGAACAAGAAGAAGAAATTGAGAAATCTCATTTTAATTTTAATTTTTGGTTGGATTGTGAAAATAGAGTCACGACAGGGCACAGCAAATACTGTAGCCTGATGAAGTTGACCTCGTTTAGGCCTCCACCATGGAGGAATTAATAAAATTAGTGGCAATAAGAATTGCCTGTTGATGTGATTATTGAATGGGTAATACGTCTTTTGACAAAACGTGAAACACGTTCTGCTTCAAGCAAAAAATTGGTTTTTAAGGAAAAATTGCTGAGTATTCAGCTATTTGAAGTGATTTGTTGTTCTGTTCGTTGTTCATTAACATATAATAGAAAATCGTGCCAGAGGAGCTGAATAATGTAAGAGAGATGGGAAGTTTTTATGAAAATGAATTGTTATTTTTTAGACTCTTATCAAGTCGAATAATTGTGGACTGTATCCGTTTAGAATCGTAGGTTTAATTATAATGGAAACACAGCTTAAGATAAGCTAGCGAATCTAGGGCTGTCTACCATTTTATATTCCAATTAAAGCGCTTTGCCGGGAGCCTAGTCGAAGCACTTATTTATTGTGTAAATAGTTCTTACTACCCTCCAGTCTCAATTCCAATCTAAAAACTCACGATATCGAGCAAACTGAAACTGAAGCTGAAACTGCCATTGAAACGATCATTTCATAATAGTAACATCTCCTTTCTCAAATAAGTCAATCTCATTTCGACAAGATTGTACCTTAGCTCGCAACCACCAGACATAAACACCCGGATTTATTGCCTCGTTTAAGAACATACCGTCCCATCCATCTTCAATATCTTCAGTCACAAATAAGGTGTTCCCCCAACGATCAAATAAATGTAATTCATAAGTCAATACAGTCAATCCTCCTGCGGCATAGGCTCTAAATATATCATTCTGTCCATCTCCATTCGGAGAAAATGCATTGGGAATGTAAATGTAATTATCTCGATAACCGTCTTCCACTGCAACCTCAATTTCAAAACTTCTGGTCTCACAAAGATTGCTAACAAGCACATCCTGAATTTTTCGCAGATAATGTTCCATCTAGTATTTTGATAACAGAAGATGCTGAGATTTCGATTACGTTTATTAGCGAAGGAGCGGGTTATACCAATGTTTTAGGATACTACTATTATAATGCAGATAATCCTCCAACATCCGTTGAGGACTTTAGTAAACTAATTGTATTCCCAAATGCATCAGCGGAAGGTTCCGGTGGGGGATTGGTTGAAGGAAATACCGTAAATCTTCTGGGCAACTTTAAAGCCAATACCGTGGTAGGTTTTTTCCTTAATGCGAATGGCTGGTCCAATGGAAATATCACAGAAGGAAACTGGGCGCATTACACGGATTACAACTTTAATTTAAATAACAAACGTCAAAGTGTATTGATGTACAGTCCCGAATGCGATGCTACTGTTATTGGATTTGAAGATATCTATGTTCCTCAAAGTGATAAGGATTATAACGACGCTATTTTCCAGATAAGGTCGTATCCCAATAATGCTTACGATGTGAACAGTTTAATTCAGCTGCAATAAACGGATCTAATCATTCATGAAATTGCCGGACTGAGATTTATCTCAGCCCGGCAATTTTGTTTTAGAGGTGTTTGATTTGACCTTTGTGTTAAACGAAACTCAAAATCAATTGAAAGTGTCGTAGCTAATAGAACTCATTGTAACTGGCACTACAACTAAAATTTCACGATCACTTCATAATCGTAACATCTCCCTTCTCAAACAAGTCAATCTCATTTCGACAAGACAAAACTTTAGCCCGCAACCACCAAACATAAACTCCTGGATTCATCGCCTCATTCAGAAATACACCATCCCAGCCTTCATCAATATCTGTAGTGCTATAAAGCGTATTCCCCCAGCGATCATACAAATGCAATTCATAAGATAAAAGAATCACGCCCTCAGCAGGGTAGGCTTTAAAGATTTCATTGGTACCATCGCCATTCGGAGAAAAAGCATTGGGAATGTAAATGTAATTTTCACGATAACCATCTTCGAGCTCAACCGTAATTTCGAAATTCTGTGTCTCGCACAAATTACTAAGCTCAAGGACATAAATCCCCGGATCATAAGCTGTTGCTATAGGGCCATCAAAACCATGTTGCCATTCATAAGTCATCGAATCAGTGAAACCATTTAGCAATGCAGATTGTATAATGACAGAATCCGCATCACAAGAAATATTCGGCGCATTGAACTCAACTGCCAAAGGCGGAATCACCGGAATGTTGATTTGATCTTCAAGAATACATCCATTTACATCTTGAACGTAAACCGTGTAATCTCCTCCAGATAAATTTGACCAGACAAAAGTATCTTGATACGTAAATCCATCAATAGAAGAAGTAAATGGGCCTGTACTTCCACTCAAATATTGAATGATTATTTCACCCGCATCACTATTCCAACAAATTAGATCAGATGAGTTTACCTCAAAATTAAAATCATCATATGCCGCAACTTCCACAATAATAATGCTATCGCAACCATCTTCAGTCGTGTATTCAAAAGTAGTGCTGCTACCAACCTCAAGCGAACTACCTTCATAGTCAACCGTTTCACCCAAGCATCCTTCCAACTGAATTGTTGTCTGATAAGTCGGGAAAGCAGCAATATTTAAATTGATAATAGAATCACAATCTCCTTGATTTGTAAAGTTTAGAATCGTTTGTGTGGGAACGGTATAGCTTACACCACCAAAGATGAGACTTTCACCTTCACAGCCAAATAAATTGACCGTTTCGTTTTGAACAGGCACTTCCAAAACCGTTACAAGCACGCTCGAATCACATCCGAATTGATTGACAAAAATATAAGTCGTAACACTACCTGCAGCTAAGTCATCACCCACATATTCTACGGTTCCTCCTTCGCAGGCAGACAAGATTAAATCTTCTTCGCCAAGTGGCAAGGCAGCAATATTTAAAATAATAGTGGAGTCGCAACCCGCCTCAGAAATATAATTCAATTGTTGTAATGTACCAACGGGATAAGAAGTCCCATCAAAAACAACAGAGCTACCATCGCAGCCTTCCAAATCAAATTCTTGATAATAAATACTGTCTTCCAAAACGGTAACCACGACAATAGAATCACAGTCAAACTGATTAGTAAAATCAAAAGTAGTGACACTTCCGGATGCTAGTTGTTCGCCAGCGTATTCGATTGTTGTGCCAACACAGGTAGACAGTTCCAAGCTTTCGTTTTGAATAGGTAAAGCGACTACGCTGAGGTAAATTGTAGAATCACAACCTACTTGCGAAGTATAGTTAAATTCTAAATCAGTGCCTGGCGGATAGTCCACTCCTTCGTAAGATGCTGTACCGCCTTCGCAGGCACTTAGATCAATATTGATGTCAAAGCCTGCAACTTCTTCTACGATAATTTGCAAAGTAGAATCACAACCTGCAGTAGTCATAAGGAACAAGGTGGTGTCAGTTCCTGCATCTAAAATAATTCCACCCGGCAATGTGATTTGACTACCTGCACAACTTTCAAAAGTAAGTGTTTCAGCGTAATTCGCTAATGCTTCAATATTCAAGTAAATGATGGAATCACAACCGGCCAAAGTAGCGTAGGTAAATACCTCGTTAGTTCCTACAGGATAATCAACTCCCTCGTAATTAACGACACTTCCATCACAAGCAGAAAGTTGAACGGTATCTTCATAGCTGAGGTTCTCCAAAACAATAACAGACACGACAGAATCACAATTAAACTGATTTGTAAAAACTATTTGTGTGGAGTCTCCTGGCTCTAAAATTTCGCCAGCGTATTCAACTGTCGTTCCCGTACAAGCAAACAATTGTAAGAATTCATTTTGTATTGCTAAGCCTGCAACCGTTAAATAAACAGTCGAGTCACAACCTTCTTGAGAGGTATAATTAAACTCCAAATCAGTCCCCGGAGGATAATCCGTTCCTTGGTAACTAACCGTGTTGCCATCACAAGCCTCTAAATCAACATTGACTTCGAATCCAGCAACTTCTTCTACCGTTATTTGCAAAGTTGAGTCACATCCTGCTTCTGTAAAAAGGAAAAGAGTTGTGTCTGCCCCAGCTTCTAAAATAATTCCGCCCGGTAAAGTGATTTCGCTTCCAGCACAACTTTGAAATGTAAGGGTTTCAGCATAAGTCGGTAGTGCTTCAATATTTAAATAAATGATCGAATCGCAACCTGCAAAAGTAGTATAAGTGAATAGCTCGCTTGTCCCAACTGGATAATCAATTCCTTCGTAAGTGACCATACTCCCAGTACAACCAAAAAGGTTTATAGTATCTTCATAACTAAGGTTTTCCAAAACCAAAACAGAAATGACAGAATCACAATTGAATTGATTGCTAAAGACTATTTGCGTAGAATCACCCGGCGATAAAATTTGGCCTTCATATTCAAGCGTCGTACCAGTACAGGCATACAATTGTAGGGACTCATTTTGTGTTGGTAAAGGGACAACGCTTAGATAAATAATAGAATCACAACCGGTTTCTGTTGTATAGCTGAATTCTAATTCAGTGCCCGGCGGATAATCTGTTCCTTCGTAGTTAACGGTACCATCTGTGCAAGCTTCTAAGTCGATATTGATTTCAAATTCTGGAACTTCTGCGACATAGATTTGCAAAGTAGAATCACAACCTGCAATAGTCGAGAGGAATAGGCTAGTGTCACTTCCTGCAGCTAGAATGATTCCCCCCGGTAAAGTAATTTCAGTACCTGCACAACTTTCAAAATTAAGGGTGTCTGTATAAGTTGGAAGTTCCTCTACATTCAGATAAATGATAGAATCACAACCTGCAAAAGTAGCGTAAGTAAAAATATCACTAGCTCCAACAGGATAGTCAACACCTTCATAGTTGACCAGGCCACCTGTGCATCCAAAAAGAGTTATTGAATCTTGATAGCTTGGATTTTCCAAAACAGTAACGCTTATAATTGAGTCGCAATCAAAACTATTAGTAAGATTGAATACGGTGGTGCTTCCTGGTTCTAATTCTTCCCCTTCATAGCTAATATTTATCCCTGAGCAAGTTTCAAAAATTAGACTATCAGCGTCTGTTGGAAAGGACGCAATGTTTAACTGGATAATTGAATCGCAACCAAACTGTGTCATATAGTTTAACAGGATGATAGTATCTGTTGGATAATTTATTCCTTCAAACACAACATCAAAGCCATCACAAGCACTTAAGTCAATACTCTCTTCGTAATTAAGGTGTTCCAAAACAGTAACAGTTACTGTCGAGTCACAACCAGTAAAATTACTAAAGACAAATTCTGTGGTGGAGCCCGCCAATAAAATTTCGCCAGCATATTCAACTGTTCCGCCTTCACAAGCATCTAAAACAAGAGCAGCAGTATCTAGTGGAAGCAAGTCAATTGTGAAAGGACCGGAAAGTGCATTACAGCCGTTTATGTCAAATAACTCAACCGTATATGCACCACTTTCTGTGGGAATATAATCGCCAGTAGTACCTTCGGGAGCAGCTATCGCCACGTCATTGAAATACCATTGGTAGCCAATCACACCTGGGATATTTGGCAAACAAACCGTGTCCGGATTACAACGGGTATGGCAGCCATCTGGTACAAATCGGGTATCTGGAGCAACATAAATTCCAATGTGGTTACTCTCACCTTCACAGCCCAATGAAGAAATACCACGTACAAAATAATCGCCAGCAGTACTGGCAACAATGGTAGTTCCCAACTCTCCCGTATTCCAGATATAACTTAATTGAGGGTCAGGATTACTTACCGTAAAGGCAGTTGTTATTTGCTCACATATTGGTCCGGGAGGAGAGGAGATGATCATGATGTCTGTTGGCACTGGATTTACAATTATGGTATATGGACCTTCCACGGAAGTACATCCGGAGCTGCTATCTGTAACCGTTACGGTGTATTCGTGCTCACCAGCAGGTAAGGTTCCACCATGTTCTTCATCAAAGATAACTTCGTCACCAGACTGTCCATTTGACCACACATAAGTGTAACCATCGGCGCCAAGTATATTCATAAAAACATCTTCACCTTCACAAAGGATATAGCCATTGAAAAAACATTCGATAGGCTGTCCGTATTCATTGTATTCCGTGACCTTGATGGTCGCATCTGGTTCAGGAACAATGTCTAATACCGCAGTTGGTGGAGTATAGATACAACCCAAGTCATCGGTGATAGTTACATCGAAAGTTCCGGTTTCACTACTGGATATACTTTCAGTTGTACTGCCATCTGACCAAAGCCAACTCACACCACTAGGAGGTACAGTCAAGGTAGTTGTATCTCCTTCACAAATTGGCGAACCCGGTATCATACTAATGACTCCTGTCAAAGCATTGGGTTCAATCGTTACGGGGACTGATGTACTATCTGAGCAACCATAAATATTAAAAACGGTGACTTGGACATCAAATATACCCGCGTCAGAAAATGCATGGAAGGTGTTGGCCAAACGAGAAGTGTTTGCTGCACCACTGGTAGGATCATCAAAGTTCCATTCGAAGGAGGTGATACCTACATTTGCATCCATGTCAAATGCTACGGCTGTAGCCTGACAAGCTACATCGGGTTCAGGAAAAGAGGCGACCGGAGGTGCTAAGATGGTGACTGACTTGTTAATCGTAGAAGTACATCCTGTCTGAGCAGTAATGATCAAAGTGACATCATAAGTACCTATGTTTTCGTAAATGTGTGTTGGGTTTTGTTCTGTAGAAAGATTGTCTGTTCCACTTGACGGATCTCCGAAATCCCAATCGTAATCGGTGATGGTAGTTTGCGGAGTGAAGGTACTAATGTCGGTGAATTCTACAGGCAGTCCAGGACAGGTATTCAATACATCAAAGTCAGCTTGTGCTGGAACTTCAAAAGGTTTAGCTATGATGCAGATTCCTCCTGTAAGTTTGGTGACAGCCATTTTGATATTGTAGAATCCCGCAGAAGAAAAAAAGTGCTCTGGATTTTCTAGATTGGAAAAATTGGCAGCTCCACTGGCTGGGTCACCAAAATTCCATTGGACTGAACCAGGGACATAATTCGTAGAGATATTTTCAAAGATTCCATGTGGACAAGTCGGTCCATTACTAGAAGTGAAATCAACATTATCACAGTCAATTCCGGGAGCTGGTGGGCCACCGCCGCCGCCACAGCTTTGACTTAGCGTAATCGAATTTGAATTGGAGCTACAGTCATTACCATCTACAACAACGACGTAAAAAGTGCCAGCACCGTTTGGTGTATAGTTGTCTGCAAAAATACCTAGAGGACTACCGTTTTGATACCATTCATAAGTGTAGCCGTCTTCTGTATTTAATGCATATAAAGTTGGTATGGGAAAGCCTGCAGGGATGCAGAAAAAATCTAGCCCCGGTGTAGAAATATTGATTACAGGACTTGGCAATTCATTGATTCTAAATGTTGTTTGGCCTTCACATCCAGCACTATTTGTAACTACTAATTCATAAAAACCAGGAGCTAAATTGGGATTGTTTGACGCAGAAATTTGTGTGCCCAATTCATTGCGCCAGCTATAAGAACTAAAGACTGAGCTAACGGTTACTAAACCCGTTTCATTGGCACATAGAGAATCTGGATGAATAACTTCTGGTTCTGGATATCCGAAAACCGTAACATCTCTTGTCTCGCTTGCTCCACATACACTGACACCAACCGTTGCGTTGCCAGCTTGATGCCAAATGATCTCTATTAATTCACTTCCCTGACCACTCAAAATAGTTCCTGCTCCTATAGGACTGACCGTCCAATCATAGGCCGCATTTCCAATAGGAGGGGATGAGTATTGACTGATATTTTCAATACAAGCTGAAGTAGGGCCACTAATACTTACACTTCCAATGGTACTTATCTCCATCGTAAAAGGGTCGGATACACAGGGTAAACCTGCGGTGCTGGTTTGAATGATGCTAAGTTCATATGGAGGGCTTGCTCCCCATTGTACGTTGATGGCATCTCCAGTAGTTTCAGTAAAGGTTCCACCGTTGTTGATGGTCCAGCTGAAAGCCACATTTGCCTGAGTGCTTTGTGCTTCATAAGTGTAAAATTCTCCCGGACAAATTGCGTTTTGTCCATTGATGCCATTGACTGCTGGTGGTCCCGAGATGACACCGACAAAAATAGTGTAGAGCTCGGTGCAGTAATCATCTACATTGACAGCAGTAGCTTGTAGGATATATTTTCCGGGTGTCACGGGCCAATCTATACTGGCTACTGCAGATGGACTAGCAGAGCTCCAATAGGCGGTACTATCCGCATAAAGTACTGACCAGTTGCAGAGTACAGGACTGTCCGTCAATTCGTCTAATGCCATATATTCTGAGCTTGAATTTTCACAAGCTTCAATTGGACCAGCCAAATAAAAATCAGGTGTGATGTCCACATTTTTTGTGCTTTCTCCACCACATTCCAAATAGCAATTGTTATAAGTTACCGATACCCATTGTTGGTCGACAACGGCACTTTCAACATTCCATTTTATGTTCACGGTATTGGTACCTTGTCCCGATTTGATTTCTCCGAAAGGAGAGGCTGACCAGAAATACTCCGTTCCACTCCATTGGAGAATAGAGTAGCTACCGACTTCTCCGGGACAAACTTTTGCTGGTCCTTCAATGAACACGTTGTCCATTATTATGGGAACGTTGACGGTAGTCGGGCTTGCACAAATATTACCAGTACAAGCACTAACCTGTAGTGTTACTTCTCCAACTGGACCCGGTCCCCAGTTGATAGTAATATAGTCATCTGAAATTCCACCGCCACTTGTAATGGTTCCGTTTGAACTAATACTCCAATTGAATATTCCACAATCAACGGTGCTACTATAAGTTACTGTTTCGTTTTCACAAACAGTGCCCACGCACTCAATCTCCGGAATCTCATCATCAGAAACCAACACTTTTATTACAGTTGTATCAATACAGAAACATTCATTCCGAGCTATAAGCAAAACATTGAAAAGCCCACTTTCCGTGTAGACGTGTTCTACATCCTGAGCGGAAGTGGAATAGCCATCACCAAGTTGCCAGACATAATTTTCTGAGTTATCACTTTGATTTTGGAAAAGAACGGACTGACCTCTGCATATTTCTATAAGGCCATCTATGTCAGGCGGATTGCTAGTAAAAGCAGCTTGTGGTTCGGGGATAATGTCGATACAGAGGGAGCCTTCACCACTGCATTCTACTGGAGCGATGTTATCGTTGCAGTAGATCTCTATACATTCAACGTCAACACATTGTGTCGCATCAGTTATCGTTACACAATAGACACCCGGAGCTAAATCTGTTCGATCTTCTTCGCTGCTCCCGTCACTCCAAATTACTTCACTGTATTGGAACCAATTTGTAATAGATAAGCTAACGGATCCATCATTTGAAGAGCAGGTAGATGCCATCTGATTGACATAAAGATAACCATTAAGGTTGCAGACTTCATCGTAAATAATATTAACGCCACTCTCTGCGGTGCAGCCATTGGCGTCAGTAACGGTTACTCCGTAGTAGCCAACACCAACATCCGTGAGGTCGTAGCCGTTTTGTCCATTACTCCAAATCACCTCATAAAACATACCGCTTGTTCCACCTAATGCTTGGACATAAGCATTTCCTTCTGAACCGCCAGGATTGAATACATGGTTGATCATTTGAGTATTTAGCCATAATTCTTCAGGATCGCAGATAGAGAAGCATTCGGAGAGAGAGCATCCAGTGGCATCGGTAATAGTTACGCAGTATATACCAGCTGTCAGATTATTGATAAAAGGCGCGCTCGGACCAACATTAGGCGACCAAAAATAGCTATAAGAACCACTTCCTCCAGTAACATTAATTTGAATGCCTCCATTACTCTCATAGGCACAGGTCGGATGTTGTATCTGTATATTGCTAAGTCCGAGGGGATTGTTACAATTTTGAGCTTGTGAATCTTCAATGCTTACTTCGCAGACTTCAATAATGCCATCGCCATCCGTGACGGTTACTTGGTAAGTTCCGGGATCTAAATTATTGACACTAGAGCTTATTTCTCCATTTGACCAAAAGTAGGAATATGGCCCATTGCCTCCTGCCACTAAACACTCAGCACTACCTTGAGGAGCCTGCTGAGTTTGATGACAATTTAATTGTAAAACACAGGTGCTACCAAGCCCACCGCCAAAATGAGCATTCACTTCACCTGCTCCTGGGTTTCCCCAGTCAACAGTAACAATATTTTCATCTACCACATAACTTTCTGCGCCTAGCACCTCCCATTCTAAATCTAACCCCTGACTACCGGGAACGGTATAGGTGATGGTACTATTGGCACAAGTTTTTTCACAGGCGGAAGTACTGTTGTTATCAGGACAACTAGCGGCTGAGGTAGAGATGACTTCAAGTGGAATTGTGGAAACAACTTCCACACTAAAATCTACAAAATTGACTCCACCACTACAGTCTCCCCCTTCTACAAAAAGGGATACAAAACCGGGGGAGGTGGCACACATTTCGAATTCAGAACTTGTGGAACTTTGACCTTGTGGGCCTTCCCAGTAGTAAAAACATAAAGGGGCACCAGTAGCATCATAGGCTGTGTAAATACCACATTCTCCGATGCAAAGTTGGGAGGGGCCGTCGATGAATATTTCAATGTCGAGCGATATCAGGTCGATGCAACTCACATCTGTACAGCCATTCGCATCGGTTACGGTTACACAATAAGTTCCTTCAGGGATTCCAGCAAGCGTTTGTTGTGAATCTCCTGTATTCCAAAAATACGTATATGGAGCAGATCCTCCACTGATAGAAGGCTGAATGGCGCCATCGGCCTGTCCAGTATTGGGCTGAGCAAGGACGACCATATTGACCGAAATAGCACTTGGCTCAGTTATCTCGAAACAAGCTACAGCACTACAGTTATTATTATCAGTTACAGTGACACAATAACTACCTGCGCATAGACCCGTTAGATCCTCTATATTTTCTCCGGTAGGCCATTCGTATGTGAATGGTCCGGTACCGCCAGTCACAGTTATATCGATTGCTCCATCACAGTTGCCACTACAGGACAAACTAATGGTGCTACCGGTAATTATGGGAATGGGGCCATTACATTGAGCAGCAGCATTTTGATAGCCCAATAACAGTAAATAAATGAAAGTCAGTCTTATCCAAACCATATTGTTTTGCATAGCAAAGTAGTGTTGTAGATGAGTAAAGCTGGCTATGGAATTAGCCTTTTAGGTTGGATAACAGTGGATACCAATTGAATGGTAAAAGATCGATACTTAAAAGTAGGGAAATTATCTTGTAAAAAGAAAGATGACCTTAGCAATCTTTGTTTAGGGACTGCGGTATAAGGAACACATTATTATAGCATAGCCCTATTGAAATTGCCATAGCAATGCCAATGTTACTTTACAGTAAATTAGTTCTAACTAAAATGAGTGAAAATTGCAACTTAGATTATTATTTCATAATCGTAATATCTCCCTTTTCAAAAACATCAATTTCATTTCGGCAGGACAAAACCTTAGCTCGCAGCCACCAAACATATACACCGGGGTTCATC
This sequence comes from uncultured Saprospiraceae bacterium, assembly GCA_937921775.1. GTDB lineage: Bacteria > Bacteroidota > Bacteroidia > Chitinophagales > Saprospiraceae > CALGLS01. Next base: position 3,557 of record CAKZUK010000082.1, on the reverse strand, counting down.
GCTTCGTCCAAGAAAACGCCATTCCAGCCATCATCAATATCTGTAGAGGTGTACAAAGTATTACCCCAGCGATCAAACAAGTGTAACTCGAAAGAAAGCACTGTCAAACCATCTGCAGCGTAGGCTTTGAAGATATCGTTGTTGCCGTCACCGTTTGGAGAAAAGGCGTTGGGAATATAGATATAGTTGTTGCGATAGCCATCTTCTAGATCAACAGCTATTTCAAAGCTTTGTGTTTCACAAAGATTCGTAACATCAATGATATAATTGCCTGGATTGTAAATTGGAATGTCAGTGCCCGTAGGCCCATGTTGCCATTGATAAATCATCGAATCCGTTAAGCCATTTAGTAAGGCTGAAAGGAGTCTAACACTATCGTCATTACAAGCAATAGTCGGAACATTGAAAGCCATCTCAAGCGGTGGCGTAACTGGGATTGAAACCTCGTCTTCTTGTACACAGCCATTCGCATCTTGTACATAAACGGTATAGCTTCCGCCAGAAACATTTTGTAATAATGGATCACTTTGATAGTTGATTCCGTCAAGCGAAAAAGCGAATGGCTCCGTGCCACCTGTCAAGTTGCTTATTTCGATTTCACCTTCATTTGCATTCCAGCAAATTAAATCTGATGCTAGCATTTCGAAATCAAAAGAAGGGAACGCATTTACAGTAATGACAACCAAGCTGTCACAACCATTCGTGCTATTGTACTCCATCTCGGTAGTGCTGCCGACTTCTAAGTCAAGTCCGTTGTAGCTCACAGATGCTCCGATACATCCTTCCAAGGTAATTGGTGTTACAAAATTAGGAACTGACTGGATATTCAAAGTGATGATAGAATCACAACCTTGCTGATTGACATAAGATAATACCGCTTGTGTACCAACAGAATATTCTACACCACCATAAATGACACTTGATCCATTACAGCCACTGAGCATAATGGTTTCATTTTGACTTGGTAAGGAACTGACCGTGACTTCCACAATCGAATCACAATTGAATTGATTCGAGAATGTATATTCGGTTACTGTACCAACGGCTAAGTCGTCGCCCACGTACTCTACAGTACTTCCAGGGCAGGCAAAAAGTTCTACCTCATTTCCATTAGTAGGTAAACCGGCAACGACTAATAGAATAATAGAGTCGCATCCTGAGACAGAGACATAATCAATTTCCTGACTAGAACCAACCTGGTACTCGACACCATCGTAAGTAACTGTTTCACCATTACAAGCGTCTACATCAACTTGCTCGTAATAAGTTTGATTCTCAAGTACTGTTACCGTGATGGTAGAGTCGCAGCCCGCTTGATTCTCTAAAATAACATCTGTTATAGTTCCGGATTCTAAATCTTGGCCAGCATATTCAACCGTTGTTCCGCTACAAGCTGCTAGCTCGAGACTACCTGTTTGAGTAGCTAAAGTTTCTACCGTCAGTAAGATGGTAGAGTCGCATCCTCCTTGAGAAGTGAGGTTGATTTCTATATCTGTTCCCGCAGTATATTCAGTACCTTCATAAATAGCTGTTTCTCCATCGCAAGCAGACAAACCTACATTGGTGGTATAAGACTCTAGTGATTCCACAATTATTTGTACCGTAGAATCGCAACCCGCTTGTGAAACAAAGAATAGAGTAGTGTCAGCACCTGCCGCTAATTCCAGTCCGCCCGGAAGTACTATGTTCGTTCCTGCGCAAGCTGTGAGATTTTGAACTTCATTGAAGTCAGTAACAGAAGCAATGTTTAAGAAAATAATAGAATCGCAGCCCGAAGTGCTGGTGTAGTTAAATACGTCATTTGTTCCTACTGGATAATCAACTCCCTCGTAGTTAACCGTACTGCCTTCACAGCCTGCCAGATTTATAGAATCCTGATAGACTAAATTTTCATTGACTATAACAGTTATAACAGAATCACATTGGAATTGATTGACAAAAGTGAAATCCATAGAAGTGCCAGCAGGTATTTGTTCGCCAGCGTAAAGTACCGTTGTTCCACTACATGCTTCTAAATTTAATGTTTCTTGAGAACTAGGTAAAGGAGTAACTGTCAAGTTAATAATGGAGTCACAACCAAAAGTTGTTGTTAAAGAAACGGTAGTATCTGTACCCGGAAAGTATTCTTCACCTTCGTAGATAATTGAGCTACCTTCACAAGCACTCAGATCGACAAAAGCTTCTGAATTTATATCTTGTGACACAGTGACTGTAATCGTAGAATCACAACCCAGTTGATTTGTGAAAGTAAATTCGGTCACGGTTCCTGGTTCTAGAACTTCACCAGCATACTCAACCGTTCCGCCTTCACAGGCATTTAAGGCAAGTGATGAGGTGTCAAGCGGCAATAGGTCAATGCTAAATGGATTGGAAAGTGAACTACAACCATTCACATCAAATAATGCTACCGAATATGCGCCACTTTCGGTTGGGATAAAATCGGGGTCAGTCCCTTCAGGGGCGGGAATAGCGACCTCGTCTAAATACCATTGAAAAGAAACGACATCCGGAATAGTTGGCAAACAGATCGTATCTGGCGCACAACGCGTATGGCAACCATCTGGTACCAATTGAATATCAGGAGCTGCATAAATTTCGATAGTGTTACTTTTTCCGTCACAACCAAACGAAGAGGTGCCTCTTACAAAATATTCACCAGCAGTGCTAGCAACAATGGTATGACCGTATTCACCCGTACTCCATAAGTAGCTTAATAAAGTGTCGGGATTACTGACGGTTAAGACTGCGATAGTTTGTTCGCATATAGGACCAGCAGGAAGGGATTCAATCATAATGTCTGTAGGCACCGGATTGACGGTAATCGAAAACGGTCCTTCTACTGAAGTACATCCACTGACGTTATCTGTAATGGTTACTTCAAACTCATGTTCTCCTGCCGAAAGTGTGCCTCCGTGTTCGTCATCATAAATTACGTCGTCACCAGATTCGCCACTCGACCAGTTATAAGAATAGTCTCCGGCTCCACTAATGCTCAGAAAGACATCCTCGCCTTCACAAAGAATATAGCCATCAAAAAAGCAATCGGCGGCTTGTCCGTATTCGTTGTATTCGGTCACTTTAATTGTTGCTTCTGGTTGGGCAATGATATCGAGTATTGCTGAGGGGGGAATGTAAACGCATCCAAAATCATTGGTGATGGTAACATCATAAACACCAGCTTCTGATTTGATAATACTTTCTGTATTACTGCCATCCGACCATAGCCATGAAGTACCGCCTGGAGAAGCTGTTAATGTACTACTATTGCCTTCACAGATCGGAGAACCAGGAATCATTGATATATCACCATTAAGATTGTTTTCACTAATAGTGATTGGTGTAGAAATACTATTCGAGCAACCATACACATTGAAAACGGTTAGTTGTACATCGTATGTTCCAGCACCAGAAAATGCGTGGAAAGTATTTGCTAAACGAGAAGTATTGGATGGACCACTAGCAGGATCACCAAAGTTCCATTCGAAAGAAGTTATATCTGGACTAAGATCAATGTCAAAAGGAAGTGCCGAAGTGGCGCAACTTATATCAGGAACTTG